>CAXTHU010000155.1:0-5445 GCA_964244125.1 uncultured Sphingomonadaceae bacterium | reverse complement strand
TGCTCGCCCGCGCCATCGCCGGCGAGGCCAACGTGCCGTTCTTCACCATCTCGGGTTCCGATTTCGTCGAGATGTTCGTTGGCGTCGGCGCGAGCCGCGTGCGCGACATGTTCGAGCAGGCCAAGAAGAACGCGCCCTGCATCGTCTTCATCGACGAGATCGACGCGGTCGGCCGCCATCGCGGCGCCGGTCTCGGCAACGGCAACGACGAGCGCGAGCAGACGCTGAACCAGCTCCTCGTCGAGATGGACGGCTTCGAGGCGAACGAGGGCATCATCATCGTGGCGGCGACCAACCGCCCCGACGTGCTCGACCCCGCGCTGCTGCGCCCCGGCCGGTTCGACCGGCAGGTGGTGGTGCCGCGCCCCGACATCGAGGGGCGCGAGAAGATCCTCCAGGTCCACGTCAAGAAGCTGCCGCTGGCGCCCGACGTCGAGATCAGGACGATCGCGCGCGGCACGCCGGGCTTCTCGGGCGCCGACCTGGCCAACCTCGCCAACGAGGCGGCGCTGCTCGCCGCGCGCAAGGGCAAGCGGCTGGTCGCCATGTCCGAGTTCGAGGAGGCCAAGGATAAGGTGATGATGGGCGCCGAGAGGAAGTCCATGGTCATGACCGAGGATGAGAAGAAGGCGACCGCCTATCACGAGGCCGGCCACGCGCTCGTCTCGCTCCACGTCCCCGGCTGCGATCCGCTGCACAAGGTGACGATCATCCCGCGCGGCCGTGCGCTGGGCGTCACCTGGAACCTGCCCGAGCGCGACCGCTATTCGATGACGATGAAGCAGATGAAGGCGCGGCTGGCGCTCTGCTTCGGCGGGCGCATCGCCGAGCAGCTGATCTACGGCAAGGACGAGCTGAATACCGGCGCTTCCAACGACATCCAGCAGGCGACCGACATGGCGCGTTCCATGGTGATGGAATACGGCATGTCGGAGAAGCTCGGCTGGCTGCGCTATCGCGACAACCAGGACGAGGTGTTCCTGGGCCATTCGGTGGCGCGGTCGCAGACCGTGTCGGAGGCGACGGCGCAGCTGATCGACCAGGAGATCCGCCGCCTGATCGAGGAGGCCGAGGCGACCGCGCGCGGCGTGCTGACCGACAATCTCCACGAGCTGCACCGGCTGGCCGGCGCGCTGCTGGAATTCGAGACGCTGAACGGCGAGGAGTCCAAGCGGGCGATCGCCGGCGACGACATCGGCCGCGACGATGCCGCGCGGCGGAAGCCGGTGGCACAGTCCTCGGGCGGCTCCTCCATCCCGAAGACGCGGCGACCGGGTGGGGGGACGCTGGCACCGCAGGGGGCGTGAACGACTTCGCCCCTCCCCTTCAGGGAAGGGGCTGGGGTGGGGCGCGAGAAACGAGGGTTTCGAGCTTCTCAGGTTGGATCGGGTTTCCTGGCGCGCAGATGCGCGCCCACCCCTACCCCTCCCCTGAAGAGGAGGGGCTTCTTGGTTGGCCCATCGCCTCCAGCAGCAACGCCGCCGTCATCCGGATGTCGTGCCGCGCCGCCACCCGGGCGCGGCCCTCGGCGCTCATCGCCGCCAGCGCCGCGGGCGTCGCCGACAGCGCCGCGCGCATCGCCTGCGTCAGCGCCGGCACGTCGCCCGGCTCGATCACCCAGCCGCAGCCTTCGTCGACCAGCTCGGGGATGCCGGCGATGCGCGTCGTGACGACCGCGCGGCCGGTCGCCAGCGCCTCCATCAGGACGATCGGCAGCCCCTCGGCATAGCTCGGCAGCAGCAGCGCGCGCGCGGCCGCGATCCGCTCCAGCACCCGCGCCCCGTCCATCCAGCCCGACAGCACGACCATGTCGGCGATGCCGAGCCGGGCGATCTCGGCCTCGATCGCGGGCCGGTCCTCGCCGTCGCCGATCAGCTCGACCACCAGGCCGGGAAACTCGGCGCGCAGCGCGGCGACGGCGGCGGGGATCAGCACCTGCCCCTTGTTGGCGCACAGCCGCCCGACGCAGACCAGCCGGTGGTCGTCCGCCGCGACCGGCGGCGCGACGGGCACGCTGTCGAGCGCGAGACCGCAGGCGATGACGCGAATCCTGCCCGCATCCGCCGCCGCCTCGGCCGCGATCCGGCCCCGGCAATAATCGGTGATCGCCACCACGAAGGCGGCGCCGGCGACCTTCTCGGCCAGGCAGTTGGCGGCCGGATCGACCAGTTCGTCCGGCCCGTGGACGGTGAAGCTGTAGGGCGCGCCGCCCAGCCGCCGCGCCAGCAGCGCGACGCCGGTGGCGTTGGTCGAGAAATGGACGTGGACATGGCCGATCCCGGCCCGCGCCGTCCGCCGGCGGAAATGGATCGCCTGCAACAGATAGCCGACATGGCGGACGACGCCGCCGCCGGCGCGCAACAGCCTGAGCCACAACGGCAGCACGGCGAGAAGCGCCGGCAGGTTCGTCGCCAGCTCGGCCAAACCGGAGCGGAGCAGCCCGGCGACGTTGCCGGTGAGGAGATATTCGGTCCGCGCCTGCTCGGCGAGGTCGGCCGGCTCGACCAGACCGACGTCCCAGTGGCGCACGGCGAAGCGGGTGACGGGCACGCCCCGCGCCTCGATCGCGTCGATCTCGCGGCGGATGAAGGTGGTGCTCGTCATCGGATAGGAGTTGAGCAGATAGGCGAGGCGCATCGCTAACCCCTCCGCAGCGCGGCGAGCGTCCGGTGAACCTCCAGCGTCAGCGCCGGCGGCAGCACCGGGCTATGGCTCGCCCCCGCTCGCACCAGATCGCGGAAATGCGCCAGCTCCGGCGCGTAGGGACTGCCGCCATAGGGCAGGAAGCGCCCGCCTAGCTCGCCCGTCATGGCCCGTGCGCGGCGGAGCGGGGCGAGGCCCTTCAACCGCTGCGCGAGGCCCGGCGCGGCCGGCGCGGCGCGCTCCTCCAACGGGCGGGCGGTGGCGATCCGCAGCCGTTCGCAGGCGAGGAGCGGCGCGGCCAGGCGGATCGCGCCGCGCTCGCCGCCGATCGTCGCGTCGTTGCCGAGCAGCACGTCGAAGGAGGCGGCTAGCTGCGCCGTCGCGCCGTCATGCTCCAGCGTGATCGCCGCGTGAGTGTCGATGCCGGCGGCGTCGCGCCGGATCACGCCATCGGCGGCGCGGATCGGGCCGAACAGCAGCCGGCTGAGCGTCACCAGATAGATCGCCCGGTCGCGCAGCACGCCGCCGCCCTCGGCCGCGAAGCAGACCGGATGGCTCGCCGGCGTGATCGGATAGCCGAAGCTCGCGGCGAGATGGCGCGGCGCGCCCAGCCCGCCGGCCCGCGCCATGTCCAGCGCGGCGGCGACCGCCGGCAGGAACGGCGTCGCGATGCCTTCCATGAAGAACACGCCCATCGCCGCCGCGCGATCGGCGATGCGGGACGCGCCCTCCGGGTCGATCGCGCAGGGCTTCTCGCACAGCACCGGCTTGCCGGCCGAGAGCGCGCGGCAGGCGAGGTCGGCGTGGAGCGCCGGCTCGGTCGCGATGTAGATCGCGTCGACACCCGGATCGGCCAGGAGCGCGTCGAAATCGCGATGCGCGATGCCGAGCGAGGCGGCGACCGCTGCCGCCCGGCCCTCGGTGCGCGAGGCGATGCCCGCCACCTCCAGCCCGTCGACGCCGGCGATGGCGGCGATCATCGTCCGCGCCATGGCGCCGGTGCCGAACACGCCGAGACGGACGGGGGCCGTCACAGCAGCGCCAGGATCGCCGGCCAGTCGGCCGGCGGGGGCGGATCGAAGCGGCTGGCGATGGCGGTGGCGCCGCCATCCCGCCCGCTGTCCTGGATCGCCAGCGTCACCTCGGTCAGGTGCAGCGCGAAGCCGCCGGCCTGGCGCGACGGCGTGCCCGTCGCGATCGCCGCCAGCAGCTCGGCCGGGCCGAGCGCGAAGTTCATCGACGCGGCGCCACGGCGCTTCACCGTCGGGTGGCGCTCCCCGGCCAGAGGCCTGGCGGTGCGCGGAAAGGGGCTGGTCACCAGCCGGCGGCGGATGACGTGGCGGCGGCGGGTGCGGACGGGGGCGAGGTTGTCCCAGCACTCGCCCACCGCCATCACCCCGCCGTCGCCGAAGATGCGCAGGCGATGATCGTGCGGGGCGACGATGCTGCATGTCAGCCGCGCGACCATGCCGCCTTCGAAGAACAGCGTGGCGGCGGAATAATCCGGCGCCGCGCCGCCGTCGATCAGGTGGCCGGTGTCGGTCACCTTCGCCGATGCGGCCGAGACGCCGGCGACCGGCCCGAACATCGCCATCAGCCAGGTCAGGTAATAACCGGCATGTTCCAGCGTGCAGCCGACGCGCAGCTCGTCGGCGACCGGCCATGGCGTGCCGCTCTCGCTGTGCCAGCGGTGGAGCGGGGCCTGGCTGATGAAGTCGTCGTCCAGCTCGGCATAGACCAGGCGCGGGGTGCCGATCGCCCCCGCCGCCAGCGCGCGGCGCGCGGTCTGCGCCGTCGTGCCCAGCAGGCTGCACGGCGCCGAGGCGAGTTGCAGGCCCTTGTCGACGGCCAGCCGGACCAGCGCCTCGGCATCGGCGAGCCCGGTCGCCAGCGGCTTCTCGCAATAGACGTGGAGGCCCGCCGTCAGGCAGGCGCGATTGACCTCGGCATGGGCGTGGGGGTTGGTGAGGTTCAGCACCGCTTCCGGCCCGGCGGCGACGAGGGCGGCGAAGCTGTCCACCGCCGGCAGGCCCCAATGGGCGCAGAATCGCGCCAGCCGCGCGGGTTCGATATCGTAACAGGCGACGACGCGGATCCGCGGAAACGTCTTCAGCGAGGCCGCATAGAGATCGGCGACGAAGCCGGTGCCGACGATCGCGATGTTGCGCATGGCCCGGCCTCCTATCGGCCGATCGGCGGATCGACAACTCCGATCCCCAAACCGCTCTCCCGCGAAGGCGGGAGTCCGGTTGGGAAGGCTGAAGAATCCTCCACAACGCATCCCAACTGTGCCTCCGCAGGGGCAGGGCTATCGACTGAGCGAAAGACCGTCTTGCTGTTTCGTCGGCGCCGGCATCACCGGAGCCGGCATCGGCGGCGGCGCGACCGTGGCACGCTCCGGCTCGGCGCCGATGGTCGCGTGGAGGATGCGGGAGGGGGCGGCCGGCGGCTCGCCGCGCTCGATCGGATCGACGTGGTCCATGCCCGACACCACCCGGCCGAAGGCGGTGTAGCGGTTGTCGAGCTTCAGGTTGGGCATGAACATGATGAAGAACTGGCTGTTGGCGCTGTTCTCGTCGGAGGCGCGCGCCGCCGACACGGTGCCGCGGACATGCGGCAGGTCGTTGAACTCGGCCTTCAGGTCGGGCAGCTCGGAGCCGCCCTCGCCGGTCCCCTTGGGGTCGCCGGTCTGCGCCATGAAGCCGTCGATCACGCGATGGAAGACCAACCCGTCGTAGAAGCCCCGGCGCGCCAACGTCTTGATCCGCTCGACCGTCAGCGGCGCCTTGTCCGGCCGCAGCT
>CAXTHU010000154.1:0-5482 GCA_964244125.1 uncultured Sphingomonadaceae bacterium | reverse complement strand
CGCCGGTCTGCGCCATGAAGCCGTCGATGACGCGGTGGAAGGTCAGCCCGTCGTAGAAGCCCCGGCGGACGAGGGTGCGGATGCGCTCCACCGTCAGCGGCGCCTTGTCGGGCCGCAGCTGGATCACCACCCGGCCGCCGGTGGAAAGATCGAGGTTCAGCGTGTTCTCGGCCACGAGCGGCGGGGCGACGGCGGCGCTGGCGCCGCCGTCCTTCACCACCACGACATCCTTCTTGGCGGCGGGCGCGGCGGTGGCGAGGAGGCCGCAGAGCAGCAGCAGGATCGTCTTGGCCCGGATCATTGGTCTCTTCCCATCGGCGGCCTCGATAAGGCCGCCCGCTTGCGCCACGCTGAACGGCGTTGTCGCATCTTCGTCAACCGCCCCTGCGCCCCTGCCGCGCGACGCGCGCCACCACGTCGGCCTCGACCGCCGGCGGCACGAAGCGGCCGATCGCGCCGCCATACAGCGCGATCTCCTTCACCAGCCGGGAGGCGATCGGCTGGAGCGCGACATCGGCCATCAGGAACACGGTCTCGATGCGGTTGTTGATCTGCTGGTTCATGCCAGCCATCTGATATTCGTATTCGAAGTCGGCGACCGCGCGCAGCCCGCGCAGGATGATGCCGGCGCCGGACCGCTCGGCGAAATCCATCAGCAGCGAATCGAACGCCACCACCTCGATCGCGCCGGCGACGTCGGCGGTCTCGCGGCGGACCATCGCCAGCCGCTCGTCCAGGGTGAACATGGGCGATTTGGACGGGTTCGTCGTCACCCCGATCACCAGCCGGTCGACCAGCTTCGCGCCGCGCCGGATGATGTCCATATGGCCCAGCGTCACCGGATCGAAGGTGCCGGGATAGACGCCGGTGCGGGCATGGCTCATCGATCGCGCGCCACGACGTAGCGGGCGATGGCGCGGAGCGGCGCCGCCTCCGCGCCGAAGGAGGCGAGGTGGCCGATCGCCTGGTCGACCAGCATCCCGGCCTGGCGGCGGGCCGGCTCCACCCCCATCAGCGAAACGAAGGTCGCCTTGCCGGCGGCGGCGTCCTTGCCCAGCGCCTTGCCGGCGGCGGCCTCGTCCCCCTCGACGTCGAGCAGGTCGTCGGCGATCTGGAAGGCCAGGCCGATGTCGCGGGCATAGCCGCGCAGCGCCGCGCGCCCGGCGGGCGCGACATGGCCCATGATCGCGCCCGCCTCCAGGCAGAAGCCGATCAGCGCGCCGGTCTTCAGCTGTTGCAGCCGGGTGACGGTGGCGAGATCGAAGGTCTCGCCCTCGGCCGCCAGGTCCATCATCTGCCCGCCGGCCATGCCCGACGGGCCGGAGGCGCGCGCCAGCTCGCCGACCAGCTCGATCCGGACGAAGGGATCGGGATGGGTGTCGGGATCGGCGAGCAGCTCGAAGGCGAGCGCATGGAGTGAATCGCCCGCCAGCACCGCCGTCGCCTCGTCATAGGCGCGGTGGACGGTGGGCTTGCCCCGGCGCAGGTCGTCGTCGTCCATGCAGGGCAGGTCGTCGTGGACCAGCGAATAGACGTGGATGCATTCGATCGCGAGGCCGACGCGCAGCGCCGAGGCGCGATCGACGTTGAACAGGTCGCACGCCGCCACCGTCAGCAGCGGCCGCATCCGCTTGCCGCCGCCGATGGCGGCATGGCGCATCGCCCGGAACAGCCGCGCGCGCGGGTCGGCGGGGACGGGCAGCAGCTGGTCGAAGAGGCCGTCCACCTCGCCGGCGACGCGGATCATCGCGGCGCCGAAATCCAGCGGCACCACCTCCACCCCCGGCTCAGCCCGCATCGAACGGCGCGGCGCCGGCGGGGCGGCCGTCCGGGCCGAGCTGGATCGTCTCGATCCGCGCCTGGGCGGCCGCCAGCCGCGCCTCGCACTGGGCGCGCAGCCGGTCCCCCTCGGCATAGAGGGTGATCGATTCGTCGAGCGCGGCGTCGCCGCTCTCCAGCCGCTGGACGATCGCCTCCAGCCGCTTCAGCGCGTCCTCGAACGACAGTTCGGCGATGGCATCCCCGGCGGCTGCGTCCTGTTCCATGCCGCACCTGTGGCGGCGGGCCGGTTGCGGGTCAAGCCGAGCGGCCGCCGGATCAGGCGGAGACCGAGCCGCCGGCGCGGCGCAGGCCGGTCACGATCAGGGCGAAACTGATGATGATGAGGCCCGCCGCCGCCGCCGGCGGCAGCGCGTCGGGCGACATGGCGATCAGGCCGACCGTCGTCAGGCCGGAAACGAGCATCGAGAACGGGCGGAACCGGCCTGGCATCAGTGGAAGACCTCGATCGGGGGAAGCGGGGTTGGCGCCGCCGTAGGCCGGTCGCGGTAAACCTAATGTGACCGGCCTCACCGAAAAGCGGAGAATGATCCATCGCGTCGAAGTCGTCCCGAAACGGGATCGTCGCGAAGTTGCTCGGGGCACCCGCTCTTCCCGTCCGTGCGGACAAGGAAGAGCCGGTTCCCCGGCGCAGGCCGGGGCCCAGTCGGGAAGGCCGAAGTGAGGAACGCGGCGGCAGTTACCGGCCGTTTCCCGACTGGAACCCGCCTGCGCCGGGGAACCGGCTTATCGGAAAAGGGCGATGTCCGAACGGGTCCGGGGTGATGGATGGATCGGCAACGATCCGACGGAGACTCCGCCTCACCCCCGGCAGGGCCGGATCGCCGCCGGTTCCGGGCGCGGGCCGACCGCCTCGTAGGCGGCGAGATAGCCGCCCGCCGACGCCATCGCGGCGCGATCCACCCGCGCATAGCCGACGGCGGCGAACTCACAGTCGAGCAGCGCCGGCGGGGTGCCGTGGGCGTTGGTCGGCCGGTCCGCGTCGACCACGATCACCCGGCCATGCGGCGCGAGCGAGGGCCGCAGGTGCCACAGGAACTCGTAGGGGCTGGCGATCTCGTGATACATGTGGATCAGCAGGACGCGGTCGAAGCTGGCGGCCGGCAGCCTGGGGTCCGCCGACAGGCCCAGCTTCACGCCGACATTGTCGAGCCGCTCGCGCGCGACGCGCTCGGCCAGCCGGTCGCGGACCGACGGCACGATCTCCTCCGCCAGCACGCGGCCCCCGGGGCCGACGCGCTCGGCCAGGCGGATGGTGTAATAGCCCTCGCCGGCGCCGATGTCGGCGACCGTCATGCCCCTGGCGATGCGCGCGCGGTCCATCACCATGCGCGCCTCGCCCGCCCGCTCGCGCGCATCCTCGGTCGACCAGCGCGACGAGACTATGGCGGCGACCGGCCGGTGGGCGGCGGGGAAGCGTCCGGCGGCGCGTTCGGCACGGTGCCGGGGCGGCGGCGCCTCGCACCCCGCCGGCAGCGCGGCAAGAAGCGCCAGCAGCGCCGCCAGGCCGCGCGCGCCGATCAATCGACGTCCTCCACGTCGACCTTCTCGCCCGTCACCCGCTGCGACAGCGCGGCGGCCATGAAACGGTCGAGATCGCCGTCGAGCACGTCGTCGGGCGCGGTCGAGGTGACGCCGGTGCGCAGGTCCTTCACCAGCTGATAGGGCTGGAGCACGTAGGAGCGGATCTGGTGGCCCCAGCCGATGTCGGTCTTCGACGCGTTCTCGGCGTTGGCGGCGGTCTCGCGAATCTGAAGCTCGCGCTCGTAGAGCCGGGCCTTCAGCTGGTTCATCGCCTCGGCCTTGTTCTTGTGCTGCGACCGCTGGTTCTGGCACTGGACGACGATGTTGGTCGGGAGATGCGTGATCCTGACCGCCGAATCGGTGGTGTTGATGTGCTGCCCGCCGGCGCCGGACGCGCGATAGGTGTCGATGCGCAGCTCGCCCTCGTTGACGACGATGTCGATGTCGTCGTCGACCTCCGGATAGACCCAGACGCTGGCGAAGCTGGTGTGGCGCCGCGCCGAGGAGTCATACGGGCTGATGCGGACCAGGCGATGGACGCCGCTCTCGGTCTTGGCATAGCCATAGGCGTTCTCGCCCTTCAGCAGCAGGGTGGCCGACTTGATCCCGGCCTGCTCGCCGGCGTGATGGTCGACCAGTTCCACCTTCATGCCGCGCCGCTCGGCCCAGCGGGTATACATCCGCTGGAGCATCTCGGCCCAGTCCTGGCTCTCGGTGCCGCCGGCGCCGGCGTTGACCTCGACATAGGAGTTGTTGGCGTCGGCCTCGCCGGCCAGCAGCGCCTTGACCTTGTCTGCATCGGCGCGTTCGGCCAGCAACGCCAGCCCGGCGACGCCGTCGTCGACCATCGCGGCGTCGCCCTCGGCCTCGGCCATGTCCATCAGCTCGACCGTGTCGTCCCGCTCGGCCTCGATCGTCCTGACCGCGGCGACCGCCTCGTCGAGCCGGCGGCGCTCCTGCATCACCGCCTGCGCCTGCTTCGGATCGTCCCACAGCGCCGGATCCTCGACGCGCGCGTTCAGCTCGTCCAGCCGCCGCAGCGCGCGGTCCCAGACGAGGAACCGGCGGACGAGCGCCATGGCGGCGTCGATACGGTCGATGTGGGTCTGCGCCTCGGCGCGCATGATTGTTCCTTTTGACTGACTTCCCTCCCCTTCGGAGGAAGGGCTGGGGGTGGGGCGTCGGGGTCTCACCGATACAGGCGCTCGCGGATAGGCCCTATCCCAACCCCTCCCCTGAAGGGGAAGGGCTCGCAACTCGCATCTAGTAGATGCCCCCCTCCCTTGCCAAGAACTCGCTGTCCTGCGGGGGTGCCGCGACCGGCGGCGGCGCGGCCCTGGCGACCGCCACGTCGCGGCGCAGCGCCCGGCGCGGCTCGGTCGCGGGCTTGAACGCCTCCCAGATGATGTCCGATAGGGGATCGTTGCCCGGCCAGCCGCCGTAGACCTGGCGGCCGGTGCGGCGGTCGATGCGGACCATGCGGACGCCGTCCGGCGCGCGGAACGGCACGACGGCCATGTCCTTCATCGCGGCGGCGGCGAACTGCCGGAAGATGGGGGCGGCCACCGTCCCGCCCTGGGCATAGCCGCCGAGCGAGGCCGGGCGATCGTAGCCGAGATAGAGCCCCGCCACCATGTCGGCCGATCCGCCGACGAACCACACGTTGGTCGGGCCGGACGAGGTGCCGGTCTTGCCGAAGATCGGCCGCCCCAGATCGCGCAGCACCGTCGCCGTGCCGCGCTGGACGACGCCTTCGAGGATGTGGACCACCTGATAGGCGGTCATCGCGTCCATCATCTGCCGCGCCATCACCGGCGGGCGCGGCATCGGCCGGCCGTCCCAGTCCGGCATCGAGCAGCCGTCGCACGGCCGCCGGTCGGCGCGGAAGATCACCTTGCCCTTGCGGTCCTGGACGAAGTCGATCAGCGTGGGCTTCAGCTCGCGGCCCTGGTTGGCGAGCATGGCATAGGCGTTGACGAGGTTCTCCACCGTCGTCTCGCCGGCACCCAGCGCCACCCCCAGCGTCGCCGGATAGTCGCCGATTCCCATCCGCCGCGCGGTGGCGACCACCTTGTCCATGCCGGTCTGGCTGGCGACGCGCACCGTCATCAGGTTGCGC
>CAXTHU010000153.1:0-5532 GCA_964244125.1 uncultured Sphingomonadaceae bacterium | reverse complement strand
TGACCGTCGCGGACGTGACGCGGGACAATACGATCGGCCGCATCACCATCGTCACCACCGGATCGCCGGCGGTGAGCGAGCAGGTGGTCGCCGAGCTCGACCGGCTGGTGCCGGTCCACAGCGTCACCGACCTGACCGCGCTCGGCCCCCATGTCGCGCGCGAGCTGGCGCTGGTGAAGGTGGCGGGCACGGGCGAGCAGCGGATCGAGGCGCTGCGCCTGGCCGACATCTACCGCGCCCGCGCCGTCGACACGACCACCGCCAGCTTCGTCTTCGAACTGACCGGCACGCCCGACAAGATCGACAGCTTCGTCGCGCTGATGCGCGAGGTCGGCCTGGTCGAGGTCGCCCGCACCGGCGTCGCCGCCATCGCGCGGGGGAAAGAGGCGGTTTGAAGAAAGGCGCGTCTCGACTTCGCTCGACATGGACGGGGTCCTGAACTGTAAACCGTCTGTCCCGAGCGAAGTCGCGGGACGGGCCAAGAGGGGACTATGAGAATGCGCGTCTACTACGATTCCGATGCCGATATCGGCCTCATCAAGGGCCGGAAGGTCGCGATCCTGGGCTATGGCAGCCAGGGCCACGCCCATGCCCAGAACCTGCGCGATTCGGGCGTCGCGGAGGTCGCCATCGCGCTCCGCCCCGGATCGGCCACCGCCAGCAAGGCGACCGACGCCGGCTTCACGGTGATGACCAACCCGCAAGCCGCCGCCTGGGCCGACATCGTCATGATGCTGGCGCCGGACGAGCATCAGGCCGGCATCTATGCCGACGATCTCGCCCCCAACCTGCGCCCCGGCGCGGCGCTGGCCTTCGCCCACGGGCTCAACATCCATTTCGGCCTGATCGAGCCGCGCGCCGACATCGACGTGTTCATGATCGCGCCCAAGGGGCCGGGCCACACCGTCCGCTCCGAATATGTCCGCGGCGGCGGCGTCCCCTGCCTCATCGCCATCGCCCAGGATGCGTCGGGCAACGCGCATGACGTGGCGCTCTCCTATGCCAGCGCCATCGGCGGCGGCCGCGCCGGGGTGATCGAGACGACCTTCCGCGAGGAATGCGAGACCGACCTGTTCGGCGAGCAGGCGGTGCTGTGCGGCGGCCTCTCCCACCTGATCCAGGCCGGCTTCGAGACGCTGACCGAAGCGGGCTATGCGCCGGAGATGGCCTATTTCGAGTGCCTGCACGAGGTGAAGCTGATCGTCGACCTGATGTATGAGGGCGGCATCGCCAACATGCGCTATTCGATCAGCAACACCGCCGAATATGGCGACATCCACACCGGCCCCCGGATCATCACCGATGCGACCAAGGCGGAGATGAAGCGGGTGCTGGCCGACATCCAGCAGGGCCGCTTCGTCCAGCGCTTCATCGCCGACAACCGCATGGGCCAGCCCGAGCTGAAGGCCAGCCGCAAGCTCGCCGCCGCCCACCCGATCGAAAAGGTCGGCGCGGAACTGCGCGCGATGATGCCGTGGATCGGCGCGAACAAGCTGGTCGACAAGGCGAGGAACTGAGGGGCCGTCAGCCGGCGGGTGGATTTGACACGCCTCCCCCGCCGGGCGACACACCGCCCTCCCCCATAGCCGGAGCCTTGCCCATGCGTGCCTTCATCCTCGCGACCGCCCTGCTGCTCGGTGCCGGCGCCACCGTCGCGCAGATGCCGGCCGCGCCTCCGGGCAAGGCCGAGCCGTCGCGGATCGTCGCCGGCACCTACAAGGTCGATCCGAGCCACTCGCAGGTGCTGTTCGGCGTCGATCATCTCGGCTTCAATCCCTATTACGGCCATTTCTCCGACATATCGGGCACGCTGACGATCGATCCGGCGAAGCCCGTCGCCGCCGCGGTCGACATCAGCATCCCGATCGCCAGCGTGAGGACGACCAGCACGAAGCTCGACGAGGAACTGGTCTCGCCGCAATTCTTCGACGCGGCCAGGTTTCCGACGATGAGGTTCAAGTCGACGAAGGTCGAGGTGGACGGCCTGCGCGCCCGCGTGACCGGCGACCTCACCCTCCACGGCGTCACCCGGTCGGTGGTGATGGAGGCGCTGTTCCACGGCGCCGGCGTGTCGCCGATGCGCAAGGCCACGACCGTCGGCTTCGACGGCCGGGCGGCGATCAAGCGCAGCGATTTCGGCGTCACCTACGGCGTGCCGATCGTATCGGACGAAGTATCGATCATCATCACCGTCGCCTTTGAAAAAGCGGCGGGTTGAGGCGGATCACGCCGCCCGATCGATCCGGGCGAAGCCGGCGAACAGCGCGCGCGTGTTGCGATCGGCGATCTGCGCGACCAGCGCATCCACCGTCTCGACCAGCGTCGTCGCCTCGCGAACGGGCGCGGCCTGTTGAGAGGCCATCTCCCAACGGCCGAACTCGCGCCCCGCCGTACCGCGCGCCGACAGCATCACGGCGGCGCGATGGCGCGCATCCATCCTGATGCGCGCGTATGTCGCCTCGACCAGCGCCTGCGGGCCTTCGAGCGCCTGGAGGAAACGCCTGCCGTCATGGACCAGCAGCCCGGTGATGCCGTCCCGCCCGTTGTTCCGGCGCGAGACCGCCAGGATGGCCTCGACATCGCCGTCGACCATCAGACGTGTCGCGGTGCTGATATAGATAAGCTGATACATACGGTCTGCCCCGCGCCTGCCATCAACGAATTCGCCGGCGGACGGGATACGGTCACGCGCGATAAGAAGCCGTTAAGTCGGGAATGGTTGGTCGGCATTTCACGCTGATTCAGGTTGCCGGCCGGTCGCCGACAAGCGCCACGGCCGGTTTCGTCCCGCAGGCGGAACGATATCACCGCCGTCCGAACAGCTTCTCGATGTCGCCATGGGCCAGCTTCACCCAGGTCGGGCGACCGTGGTTGCACTGGCCGCTGTGGGGCGTGATCTCCATCTCGCGGAGCAGCGCGTTCATCTCGGCGACCGACAGCAGCCGCCCGGCGCGGACCGATCCGTGGCACGCCATGGTGGCGGCGACGTGATCCAGCCGCTCCTTCAACGACAGCGCCTGATCGTAGGCGGCCAGTTCGACGGCGAGATCGGCGACCAGCCCCGCCGGATCGCCGCCGCCCAGCGCCGCCGGGGTGGCGCGGACGAGCACCGCCTTCGGGCCGAACCGCTCCAGCTCCAATCCCAGCCCGGCAAGGTCCGCCGCCGCCGCCTCCAGCCGGTCGCACGCCGGCTCGTCCAGCTCGACCACCTGCGGCAGGAGGAGCGCCTGGGAGGCGACGCCGGCCCCGGCCAGCCCGGCGCGCATCCGCTCCAGCACCAGCCGCTCGTGCGCGGCATGCTGGTCGACCAGGACGAGGCCGTCCGCCGCCTCGGCGACGATGTAGGTCGCCGCCACCTGCCCCCGCGCCACGCCGAGTGGGTGGCCGGCGGCGGGAACGGGGGCGGCGGCGATCTCGGCGCGGGCGGCGGGCGGCGCGTTCCAGGCGAAACCGCCGTCGTGCATCGCCGGCCGGGGCGCGGGCGGCGCGGAGGACGGCGCCCACGCGCCGAGCGCGGCGGCCGACGGACGCTGCGCGCTGCGGTGGCCGGCACCGTCGAGGGCGGCGCGCAGGCCGCCGACGATCAGCCCGCGCACCAGCGCCGGGTCGCGGAAGCGGACCTCGGTCTTGGCCGGGTGGACGTTCACGTCCACCTCCGCGCCGGGCAGGTCGACGAACAGCGCCACGACCGGATGCCGGTCGCGCGCCAGCATGTCCTGATAGGCGCCGCGCACCGCGCCGGCGAGCAGCCGGTCCCTCACCGGGCGGCCGTTGACGAAGAGATATTGCTGGTCCGCCATGCCCCGGTTGAACGTCGGCAGCCCCGCCACCCCGCCCAGCCGCACGCCCTCGCGGACATGGTCCAGCGCGACGCTGTTCTCGACCAGCGCGCGGTCGGTCAGCGCCGCGACGCGCCCCGGCCGGTCCTCGCCGGGCGGCACCGACAGGGTGCGCCTGCCGTCATGCTCGACGGAAAAGCCGATGTCGGGCCGCGCCATGGCGAGGCGGCGGACGACGTCGAGGCAGGCGGCATATTCGCCGCGCGCCGAGCGCAGGAACTTGGCACGGGCCGGCACGCGGGCGAACAGCCCCTCGACGCGGACGCGCGTGCCGGGCGGGATCGCCGCCGGCCCCTCCCCGGCCATGGCGCCGTTGTCGACCGTGCGGGTCCAGCCGTCGGCGGCGGCGGCGCGGCTCTCGACCGTGACGCGCGCGACGCTGGCGATCGACGGCAGCGCCTCGCCGCGAAAGCCCAGCGTCGCGACGTCCTCGATCGCCTCGTCGGGAAGTTTGGACGTGGCGTGCCGCTCGAACGCCAGCGCCAGTTCGTCGCGCGGTATGCCGCAGCCGTCGTCCGCCACCGCGATGAAGGCGATGCCGCCTTCGCCCAGCGTGATCGCGATGCGCGACGCGCCGGCGTCGATCGCGTTCTCGACCAGCTCCTTCAACGCCGCGGCCGGACGTTCCACCACTTCGCCGGCGGCGATGCGATTCACCAGCGTGTCGGGGAGCCGCCGTATTGACATGGGATGGGCTCTAGCCCAACGCACCGCACTTCGCGACCCGCCATTCACGGTCTCCGCCGTGGGCGGCGTGCCGTCGCCACCACGGCCCGACGGGATCGGCACCTCGGGCGAGACGGGCGGACGATCATTTCGATGTTCTCACGACTTTTCAAGTTCATGTCCCAGGACATGGCGATCGACCTCGGCACCGCCAACACGCTGGTCTACGTGCGCGGTCGCGGCATCGTCCTGAACGAGCCGTCAGTGGTGGCGATCGAGACGATCGACGGCATCCGCCGGGTGCGCGCCGTGGGCGACGACGCCAAGATGATGATGGGCAAGACGCCGGGCTCGATCGAGGCGATCCGGCCGCTGCGCGACGGCGTCATCGCCGACATCGACGTCGCCGAGGACATGATAAAATACTTCATCCGCAAGGTGCATGGCGGCCGCAAGAGCCCGCTGCGCTGGCCGGAGATCGTCATCTGCGTGCCGTCGGGATCGACCAAGGTCGAGCGCCGCGCCATCCGCGACGCCGCCTCCAACGCCGGCGCCTCCCGGGTCTATCTGATCGAGGAGCCGATGGCCGCCGCGATCGGGGCGGGGATGCCGGTGACCGAGCCGATCGGATCGATGGTGGTCGATATCGGCGGCGGCACCACCGAAGTGGCGGTGCTGTCGCTGCGCGGCCTGGCCTACACCACTTCGGTGCGGGTCGGCGGCGACAAGATGGACGAGGCGATCGCCTCCTACGTCCGCCGCAGCCACAACCTCCTGATCGGCGAGGCCACGGCCGAGCGGATCAAGAAGGAGGTCGGCGTCGCCAAGATGCCGGCCGACGGCGTCGGCAAGACGGTGGAGATCAAGGGCCGCGACCTGGTGAACGGCGTGCCCAAGGAGATCACCATCACGCAAGGCCAGATCGCCGACGCGTTGTCCGAGCCGGTCGGCACGATCGTCGAGGGGGTCAGGATCGCGCTGGAGAACACCGCGCCCGAACTCGCCGCCGACATCGTCGACCAGGGCA
>CAXTHU010000152.1:0-5576 GCA_964244125.1 uncultured Sphingomonadaceae bacterium | reverse complement strand
GCGCCTTCGCTTCGTCGTCCATCTCGCCGGAGACTTCGTTGGCCTGGAGGATCATCTCGGTATGCGCCGCGCCCGACGGGATCATCGGGAAGCAGTTGGCGAGCTTGGCGACGCGGCAGTCGACCATCACCGGGCCGTCATGCGCCAGCATCGCGGCGATGCCGTCGTCGAGCTGGTCGGGCCGCTCGATGCGCAGGCCGGTCCAGCCATAGGCCTCGGCCAGCTTCACGAAATCTGGCAGCGCCTCCGAATAGCTTTCCGAATAGCGCGAGCCGTAGGTCAGCTCCTGCCATTGGCGGACCATGCCCATATACTGGTTGTTGAGGATGAAGACCTTCACCGGCAGGCGATATTGCACCGCGGTCGACATCTCCTGGATGTTCATCAGGATCGACGCCTCGCCGGCGATGTCGATGCACAGCGCGTCGGGATGGCCGAGCTGCGCGCCGATCGCGGCGGGGAGACCGTAGCCCATCGTGCCGAGGCCGCCGCTGGTCAGCCATTCGTTGGGCGCGTCGAAGCCGAAATGCTGCGCCGCCCACATCTGGTGCTGGCCGACCTCGGTCGAGATGATCGTCTTGCGGCCGCGCGTCGCCGCATAGAGCCGGCGGATCGCCGTCTGCGGCATGATCTCGCCCGATGGCCCCTCCGGCACGGCGAGGCAGTCGCGCGCGCGCCAGCCGGCGATGCGGGCGTGCCAGCCGGTCAGGTCGGCGGCGTCGTGCCCCCGCTCTGCCCACAGCCTGACCATCGCGGCCATGACGTTGCCGACGTCGCCGACGATCCCCATGTCGACCCGGATCGTCTTGTTGATCGACGAGCGGTCGATATCGACGTGGATCTTGCGCGAATCGGGCGAGAAGGCATCGGGCCGCCCGGTGACGCGATCGTCGAACCGCGCGCCGAGGCACAGGATCAGGTCCGCCTCGTTCATCGCCAGGTTCGCCTCGTAGGTGCCGTGCATCCCCAGCATTCCCAGCCAGTCGGGATGCGACGCGGGAAAGGCGCCGAGGCCCATCAGCGTCGAGGTGACGGGCGCGCCGGTCAGCCGCTGCAATTCGCGCAACGCATCGGACGCGGCCGGCCCCGAATTGATGATCCCGCCGCCGGTATAGAGGATCGGCCGCTCGGCCGCCGCCAGCATCTCAACGGCGGCGGCGACGAGCGCGGGGTCGCCGTCGACCTGCGGGCGGTAGGTCTTGTGGACGGCCGCTTCGGCGGCCGGTGCCGACGGCCGGGCGGTGGCGATCTGCACGTCCTTGGGCAGGTCGATGACGACCGGGCCGGGCCGGCCGGAGGTGGCGATGTGGAACGCCTCGCGCACCGTCGCCGCCAGCTTGGCCGGATCCTTCACCAGATAGTTGTGCTTGGTGCAATGGCGGGTGATGCCGACCGTGTCGGCCTCCTGGAACGCGTCGCTGCCGATCAGGTGGGTCGGCACCTGGCCGGTGATGACGACGATCGGGATCGAATCCATCAGCGCGTCGGCCAGGCCCGTGACGACGTTGGTGGCACCCGGGCCGGAGGTGACCAGCACCACGCCGGGCTTGCCGGTCGCCCGCGCATAGCCCTCGGCCGCATGCGCCGCGCCGCCTTCCTGGCGGACGAGGATGTGGCGGATGCGGCCCTGGCGGAACAGCGCGTCGTAGATCGGCAGCACCGCGCCGCCGGGATAGCCGAACACGATCTCCACCCCGAGTTCGGCCAGGGTCTCGATCAGGATGTCCGCGCCGCTCTGCTCGATGGTCATTGACTTAGCCGCTCTCGTTGGTGCGGCGGGGCGATAGGGGAGGATTATTAGCCTGTCAAATGGCAATGCGACATATTATTGCGTGAAGAGCTATTCGTTAAAAACAAATATTCGACTACAACGTGACGGCCGCAACGGAACCGCTTAGCGGGCGGCTTTCGATGAGATTCGATAGCGATCCCTTCCGACGTGGAAGACGTGGTTCCCCGGCGCAGGCCGGGTCAGTCGGGGAGGTGCCGGTGATGAGCGCCGCGCTCCGTTACCTCGGCCTTCCCGACTGGGCCCCGGCCTGCGCCGGGGAACTGTTTCCGGCTATATTATCCAAGCGGGCAGTTCCATGACGGCTCAGGCGAAGGCGCGGCGCCGGCGGCGGATCGCGACGCCGGCGATGCCGAAGCCGGCGATCATCTGCGCCCAGATCGCCGGTTCGGGCACGGCGCCGACGGCGGGCGTCAGGAAGCCCGACGTGCCGTTATAGGTGCCGAGGTGGACCTCGCCGTTCATCGCGAAGCTCTTCACCGCGATGCTGCCCTCGATCGCGCTCGAATTGGTCAGCGCCGCGTTGGTCGCCAGGATCGAGCCGTGAAAGCCCTTCGTCGTCAGCGAGGTGGCATCGACGAAGTTCCAGATCACGTTCTGGTTGCGGCCGACGGCGTTGTTGTTGCCGCCCTGGACGAGGGCCGTGCCGGCGACGTTGATGATCGTCGTCATCCCCACCGGCGTGTTGGCGAAGAGCGCGTCGAAATTGGCGTTCTGATCCTGGAAGGCGCCTGCCGTCATCGAGAAGACGGCATAGCCGTTGCCCGCCCCGGCATAGTTGAGCGCCGTCGCCGTCGACGTGATCGTGCCGAGCGCGCTCAACTGGCCGAGCTTCAGCGACAGCGCGCCGAGATCGGCGCCGAGCTGCGCCGTCTTCGTCGCCAGCGTGGCGGCGATGCCGGTGGCGGCGTTGGCATAGGCGGGATTGGCGGTGAGGAACGGCGCATCCTGCGCCTGGTCGCCGGACTTGGCGCCGCCGTAGATCACGGTCTTCGCCGCATTGGGATTGAAGCCCTGGAGGCTGACGTTGCCGCCGACGTCGACCCGGCCGGTGACGCCGTTGCCGGTGCCGTTGATCGTCATGCCGGCCGCGTTCCCGCCGATCCGCGCGGTCGAGACGGTGCCGCCGATGCCATGCTCGACGATGAAGCCGGCGGCGTTCTTCCCGACGGTCAGGTCGTCATAGCCGCTGGCGAGGAAGCCCTGGCCGGCATTCGTGCTGCCCTGGGCGACGGTCAGGGTGCCGGCGAGATTGTCGCCGACATAGGCCTTGCCCTGGACGTGCTGCCCGCCGCTCAGGTCGCCGAGGACGATAAGGTTGAGCTGCTTCAGCGCCGTCAGCCCGTCGGCCGCGTTGCCCGTCACCGGGGCGACGGCGAGCGACGGGGAAGAAACGAACGCGAACGCCGCGACGCCGACCAAGAAGCGAGCCGTTCCCATCATCACGATCTGTCCTCGATCCGGCCGCCTCGACGGGCCAAGAATAATCGCTGCGCCGATAGGTCGAACGACTTCACTACGCAATGTGGGGACGGGCGCGTTAACTATGAATGTGCGACATGTCCGATGCCGGGACACGCGGCCAGTGCGGCGGCATCTGGTGCCGGTTCCAGGTCTTCTGCCGCTTGGCGTAGCGCCTCGTGTCCCGCGCGATCCGGTCCCGCGCCTCGGCCAGGCTGGCGCGGCCGGACAGATGATCGGCGAGCGGCCCCACGCCGATGGCGCGCATCACCGGCAGGGCCGGGTCGAGGCCGCGCGCCGTCAGGGCCGCCACCTCCTCGATCGCGCCGGCGGCCAGCATCGCCGCCACCCGCGCGTCGCAGCGGGCGTAGAGCGCCTGCGAAGGCGGATCGATGACCATCGGGGCGAGCGCGACGCCGCCGGCGATGCCGCCGGCGCGGGGTTCGCGCCGCCAGTCGAGGATCGAGCGGCCGGTGGCGCGGATCACCTCCAGCGCGCGGGCGATGCGGCTGGCGTCGCGCGGGCCGAGGTGCCGGGCGGCGGCGGCATCCTCGGCCTCCAGCGCGGCGCGCGCCGCGGCGACCGGCATCGCGCGCACGGCGGCGCGGGTCGCCTCGTCCACCGGCGGCACCGGGGCGATGCCGTCGAGGAGGGTGCGGATATAGAGGCCGCTGCCGCCGACCAGGATCGGCAGCCCGCCCCCGGCATGGACGGCGGCGACGGCGGCGCGCGCCTCCGCCGCCCACAGTGCCGCCGACCAGGCGACGGCGCCGTCGACATGGCCGAACAGGCGATGCGCGATCTCCGCCTCATCCGCCGCGTCCGGCCGGGCGGAGAGGATGCGCAGGTCGCGATAGACCTGGCTGGCGTCCGCGTTGACGATCACGCCGCCGGTCCGCCTGGCCAGCGCCATGGCCGCGGCCGACTTGCCGCTGGCGGTCGGGCCGGCGATAAGCGCCAGCGGCGGCAGGGAAGACGGCATGTTCATCGCGACGCTGATAGCAGCCGGGACGCTCGCGCCCGGCGATATTTCGCGTGGCGCCGATGCGCTGGCGGCGGCGGGCACGGCGCCCGGCCGGTGGCGCTGGATCGACGCGGGCCGCGCCGCCGACATCCCCTTTACCGGCGATCCGGTGGCGGCGCGGGTGGCGGTGGAGGGCCTGCTGCCGGCGGTGGACGTCGTCGTGCAGGTCGAGGCGGAGCGGGTGCGGCGGCTGCTCGTCGCCGACATGGATTCGACGATGATTACCGTCGAATGCATCGACGAACTGGCCGACTATGCCGGCCTCAAGCCGCAGGTCGCCGCCGTGACCGAACGCGCCATGCGCGGCGAACTCGACTTCGCCGAGGCGCTGGCCGCCCGCGTCGCCCTGCTGAAGGGGCTGGACGCGGGCGCGATCGACCGCTGCCATGCCGAGCGGGTGCGGATCATGCCCGGCGCGCGCGCGCTCGTCCGCACGATGCGGGCCAGTGGCGCGCGCACCGTGCTGGTCTCGGGCGGGTTCACCGCCTTCGCCGACCGCGTCGGGGCCGAGATCGGCTTCGACCGGGTGATCGCCAACCGGCTGGACATGGCGGGCGGCGTGCTGGCGGGGACGGTGGCGGCGCCGATCGTCGATGCCGACACCAAGCGCCGGACGCTGGCGGCGGAGCGGGAGGCGGCCGGCCTGCCGGTGGCGCACACGCTGGCGATCGGCGACGGCGCCAACGACATTCCCATGATCCGCGCGGCGGGGCTGGGCGTCGCCTATCGCGCCAAGCCCGCCACGGCGGCGGCGGCGGCGGCGCGGGTGGATGCGTGCGATCTGACCGCGCTGCTGTACGCGCAAGGGTGGGCGCGGAGGGAGTGGGTGGACTGATCGTCGCGACGGACGGGGACGGGATGAGCCGGGATCAATTCCGCAACCGGCTGATCGCCTGCGCCAGCGCGACGTAGAGCTTGCCCATGTCCGATCCCAGCAGCGTCACCGCCAGCGGCGCGCCGTCGCGCGCGGCCAGGACGGGGCGGAGCAGCGCCTCGAAATCATGGACGTAGCGGTTCACCTGCTCGCGGAACTCGGCGTCCTCGCCATGCGCGCGGGCGATCTCGCGCGCCTCGCCGCCGTTTAGCAGGCGGACGGCGCGGCGGGTGAAGATGCCGCGATCGCCCTTCAGATAGGCGGCCCAGGCGCTGTCGGTGACGTCGGTCGACAGGATCTTGGCGATGTCGATCGAGGCGGAGTTCAGCGCGTCGATCAGATGCGCGGCGCGGCGCGGGAAGCTGTCGCGCTCGGCCGCCTCCTCGGCCTCGCGGGCCGTCGCCATGCGCCCCTCGACGGCGGCGGCG
>CAXTHU010000151.1:0-5748 GCA_964244125.1 uncultured Sphingomonadaceae bacterium | reverse complement strand
CGGCGAGCGAGTGGCCATGGGTCTCGCGCCCGTCCTCGTGGATGCCGGCCTGGGCGGCGGCGACGACGAACACCCCCGCCTCGATCGCCCGCGCGCGCAGCAGGACGTGCCAATGCGCCCGCCCGGTCGGCACGGTGAACGCCGCCGGCACCGCGACGATCGTCGCGCCCGCATCGGTCAACGCGCGATAGAGGTCGGGGAAGCGCAGGTCGTAGCAGATGCTGAGGCCCAGCGGCCCCCACGGCGTCGGCGCCACCACGGCGCGGGCGCCGGGCGCATAGGCGGCGGATTCGCGCCAGCTCTCGCCGCTCGCCAGATCGACGTCGAACAGGTGGATCTTGTCGTAGCGCGCGGCGATCCCGCCGTCCGGCCCGATCAGGAAGCCACGATTGACCAGCCGGCCGTCCGCCCCGCCCGCCAGCGCCAGCGAGCCGAGCTGGACATGGATGCCATGCCTCGCCGCCGCCGCGCGCACCGCCGCCAGCGACGGGTCGCCCGCCTCTGCCACGATCGATCGCGCCGCCCGCGCCCGGTCCCGATCGAGCAGGCCGCTCATCTCCGGCGTGAACAGCATGTCGGCGCCACCCGCCGCCGCCGCGGCCACGGCGTCGGCCAGCGCGGCGGCATTGGCGCCCGGATCGATCCCGGTCCGCGCCTGAAGGATCGCCAGCCGCATCGCGCTCAGCCGGCCAGCATCGCGTCCAGCCTGCCCTCCCGCTCCAGCGCGGCGAGATCGTCCGAGCCGCCGACATGTGTCCCGCCGATGAAGATCTGCGGCACGGTGGTGCGTCCGTTCGACCGGCTCAGCATCTCGGCGCGGCCCGGCCCGCCCATGGTGATGTCGGTCTCGGCGATGTCGGCGCCCTTGGCCGACAGCAGCTTCATCGCCCTGGCGCAGAACGGGCACATGAACTTGGTGTAGATCTCGACCTTGGCCATCCTTCGTCTCCCGATCGGCCGCCCAAGTGTGTGGCGGACGGCGGCTTGTCAACGCGCGTCGCCGCCCGCGCGCACCACCCGCGCCCAGCAGACGACGCGGACATGCGCGGCGCCGGCCCGCTTCAGCGCGCGGGCGCAGGCATCGGCGGTGGCGCCGGTGGTGTAGACGTCGTCGACCAGGATAACGCGCCGGCCCGCCGCCCGGTCGGCGCGCGGCACGGCGAAGACGTCGTGCACCAGCCGCGCCCGTTCGCGCGGCCCCAGCCCCTTCATCGGCGGCGTGGCCCGGGTCCGGACGAGCAGGTCGACATCGACCGCCAGCCCCGTCCGCCGTCCGAGAGCGCGCGCGACCAGCGCCGCCTGGTTGTAGCCGCGCCGCCACAGCCGCCAGCGATGGAGCGGCACCGGCACCAGCACGGCGCCCTCCCCGCCCGCCTGCCCCTCGACCAGCCGCGCCATCTGCCGCGCCATCGTCCCGGCGACGCCCGGCCGCCCGGCATATTTCAGCCGCAGCGCCAGCGCCCGCGCCGCAGCGCCATAGGCGACGGCGGCGGCCATCGCGTCATAGGCCGGCGGTCGGTCGGCGCAGCGCGCGCACATGCCCTCGCCGAAGCCGTCCGGGAACGGATCGCCGCAGCGCGCGCAGGCCGGGCCGCCGAGGAAATCGAGTCCGCGCCAGCAATCGAGGCAGAAACGGTGGGCGCCGGCGACCACCACGCCGCAGCCGGGGCAGCGCGGCGGCAGCGCATAGTCGAGCAGGCCCGTCCCCACCGCCGCCAGGATCGCCCGTGCCATGCCCGCTTGTCCCGCGACGCGCGCGGCGGCACAAGCCCGCGCCATGGCCGACGCCGAGATATTCGACCGCGCGCTGCGCATGCTGAGGCGGGACCGCGCCGCACGCGCGGGCAGGCCCGATTTCGTCCGCGCGCATATCGCCGGCGAACTGCTCGAACGGCTCGACCTCGTCACCCGCCGGTTCACCGAGGCGCTCGATCTCGGCGCCGCCGACGACGCCGTCGCCGGCCCGCTTCGCGCACGGGGGATCGCCGTCACCATGGCCGATACGGGCGCGCGCAACGCGGCGCGCGCCGGCGGCGTCCGCTGCGATGAGGATCGCCTGCCATTCCCGGCCGGAAGCTTCGACCTGGTGATCGCCGCCGGCGGCCTGGACATGGTCAACGACCTGCCCGGCGCGCTCGCGCTTGTCCGCCGCGTGCTGCGGCCGGACGGGCTGTTCCTCGGCGGCTTCGTCGGCGCCGGCAGTCTTGCCGCCTTGCGCGGCGCGATGCTGGCCGCCGACATGGCCGGCGAGGCCGGGGCCGCCGCGCCGCGCATCCACCCGCAGATCGACGTCCGCGCGACGGGCGACCTGCTCCAGCGTGCCGGCTTCGCGTTGCCGGTGGCCGACGGCGAGTCGCTCGCGGTCCGCTATGCCGCGCTCGCCCCGCTGATCGCCGACATCCGCGCCGCCGGTGCCGGCAACATCCTGCTGCGCCGCGACCGCCGCCCGCTGACCCGCCGGCAATATGCCGCCGCCCACGCCACCTTCGCCGCGACGGCCGATGGCGACGGCCGCGTCACCGAGCGGCTGGAACTGGTCTATTGCGTCGGCTGGGCGCCGTCCGCCGACCAGCCCGGGCCGGCGCGGCGGGGCAGCGGGGTGCGGTCGCTGGCGGATGCCTTGCGAACGAGGTGATCCCGAGGCGCCGCCCTCTTCGACCGACGAACCGTGCTCCTGCGCGGGCGGGCAGGAGCCTGGTGGGGGACGTGATGGCGGCCACGGATCGGCCTTCCCGACCAGGTTCCTGCCCGCGCAGGAGCACGCATCACGCAAGGTCCCGGTTTCGATCCGTCAAGTCTTACAGCAACGCCTCCAGCAACCCGATCAGCGGCCGGTCCGCCGGCGGCATGGCGAGCGCGTGGAGGTCGACCGGCCGCGCCCAGCGCAGCGCCGTCGCCGCGCGCGGCTCGGGCCGGCCGCGCCATTTCCGGCCGACATAGAGCAGCAGGAGGAGGTGCCGCCCGCCCAGCGCGTCGCTGGCGAAGGCCGCCGGGGCGAGGCAGTCGGCGGCGACATCGATCCCCAGCTCCTCGCGCAGCTCGCGGATCAGCGCCGCCTCGGGCGTCTCGCCCGGCTCGAGCTTGCCGCCGGGAAACTCCCACAGGCCGGCCAGCGATCCGCCCGCCGGCCGCTGCTGCACCAGCACCCGGCCGTCGCCGTCGATCAGCGCAGCCGCCACGACGAGCAGCAACCGCGCCTGTCCGCCCTCCGCCTCGGCCATGCTCACCCTTTCTTCACCCTGTCGGGCTATCCATCGGGAATGACCGCCCATGTCCGGCGGATGGCGGAGGAGTGAAGATGATGAGTCCGGACCGCAAGCGCCTCGCGCGCCTCCGTAGCGACGAACGCGGGGCGACGGCGGTCGAATACGGCCTGATCCTGGCGATCCTGGTGCTCGCCGCGATGGCCGCGATGACGTTCATGAGCACGCGCGTGAACGGCATGTGGGACATGGTTAGCAACAGGGTAACCAGCGAAACATGACGAGCGGAAGAAAACGGATGTCCGGTTTAAGTATTTCTCAACCGAGGCTCCGTTAAGAGCAGTGCTGCTCGCCTCCACCCCCGGGGCGGCCGGGAAAGTCGCCAAGGAGATCGAACATGAAGAAGCTTGTGAAGATGGTGCGTGACAGCAAGGGCGCCACCGCGATCGAATACGGCCTGATCGCCGCCCTAATCGCGGTCGCCGCGATCGGCGCGATGAACAGCCTGTCGACCAAGTTGCAGGGTACGTTCAACAAGGTCGGCAACAACATGGCGAGCTGATCGCCAATACGAAGACGAAGACGGATCGGGCGGCGGGGCATTGCTCCGCCGCCCTTTTCGATATCTATTACTTGCCAAGGAAACTGTTCCCCGGCGCAGGCCGGGGCCGGTCGGGAAGGCCGTTGTGACGAAGCGCGGCGCCCATCATCGGCGTCTCCCGACCGGCCCCGGCCCGCGCCGGGGAGCGGCCTCCTGCTCGCCGCCTCAGCCGATCGCCAGGAACTTGTCCCGCCGCGCCCGGCGCAGCGCGTCGGGCGACAGGCCGTCGAGCGCCGCCAGTTCCTCGCCGATCGCCGTGCCCAGCGCGGCGATGGCGGCGGCGCGATGGCGATGCGCGCCGCCGACCGGCTCGGCGATAACCCGGTCGACGATGCCCAGCCGGCGCAGGTCGGCGGCGGTGATCTTCATCGCCTCGGCCGCGTCGGCCGCCTTTTCCGCCGTGCGCCACAGGATCGTGGCGCAGCCCTCCGGCGAGATGACCGAATAGACCGCATGCTCGAACATCAGCACGCGGTTGGCCGCCGCCAGCGCCACCGCCCCACCGGAGCCGCCCTCGCCGACCACCGCGGCGATGACCGGCACGCCGAGGCCCAGGCACGCCTCGGTCGATCGCGCGATCGCCTCGGCCTGGCCGCGCTCCTCGGCCTGGACGCCGGGAAAGGCGCCCGAAGTGTCGACCAGCGTCACCACCGGCAGCCCGAAGCGGTCGGCCAGCGCCATCAGGCGGATCGCCTTGCGATAGCCCTCGGGCTTGGCCATGCCGAAATTGTGGCGGATGCGGCTGGCGGTGTCGTCGCCCTTCTCGTGGCCGATCACCATCGCCCGCCGCCCGCCGATCCGGCCGAGGCCGCCGACGATGGCGAGGTCCTCGCCGAACGCGCGGTCGCCCGCCAGCGCCGTGAAATCCTCGACGAAGCCGGCGACGTAATCCTTGAAATGCGGCCGTTCCGGGTGGCGCGCGACCTGCGTCTTCTGCCACGGGGTGAGCCTGGCGTAGGTGTCGCGCAGCAGCTTGTCGGCCTTGGCCTCGACCTTGGCCGCCTCGCCGCCCAGATCGACCGCGCCCGCGCCGCTCGTCTCGCGCAATTCGGCCGCGCGCGCCTGCAACTCGGCGACGGGCTTCTCGAAATCCAGATAGGCGACCATGGCGGCGCGGCCTAGGCCGCCACCTCGTCGAACTGGAGCCGCGCCAGCCGCGCATACAGGCCGCCGGCCGTATTCAGCTGGTCGTGCCGGCCCTCCTCGACGATCCGCCCGCGATCCATCACGACGATCCGGTCCGCCTTGCGCACGGTGGCGAGGCGGTGGGCGATTACGATCGTGGTGCGGCCGGTCATCAGCCGTTCCAGCGCATGCTGCACCAGCCGCTCGCTCTCCGCGTCCAGCGCCGATGTCGCCTCGTCCAGCAGCAGCAGCGGCGCGTCGCGCAGCAGCGCGCGGCCGATGGCGATACGCTGGCGCTGCCCGCCGGACAGGCGCGCGCCGCCCTCGCCCAGATAGGTGTCGAGGCCCTGGGGCAGGGCGCGCAGGAACTCGGATGCATGGGCCGCGTCCGCCGCCGCCCACAGCGCCGCCTCGTCCGCCTCCCAGCGGCCGTAGCGCAGGTTGTCGCGCGCCGAGGCGGCGAAGATGATCGTATCCTGCGGCACCATCGCGATCCGGCCGCGCACCGCCGCCGGATCGGCATCGGGCAGCGCCACGCCGTCCATCGTCACCCGGCCGCCTTCCGGATCGTAGAATCGCTGGGCCAGCTGGAACAGCGTCGATTTGCCGGCGCCCGACGGTCCGACGACGGCGACCAGCTCGCCCGGCTCCACCGCCAGGTCGAACCGCTCCAGCGCCGCGGTCTCGGGCCGGGTCGGATAGCGGAAGGTCACGTCCTCGAAGGCGAGCCGGCCCTTACCCCCGGCGGGCAGCGCGCGCGGATTGGCCGGCGCGCGGATCTCCGCCGGCTCGGCCAGCAGCTCGCCCAGCCGGTGCGCC
>CAXTHU010000150.1:0-5796 GCA_964244125.1 uncultured Sphingomonadaceae bacterium | reverse complement strand
GAAGCACGGCGCGATGATCCTGTGCGACGAGGCGCACGGCATGGGCTTCTTCGGCGAACACGGCCGCGGCGTGTTCGAGGAGGCCGGCGTGTCGGACGACATCGACTTCGTCGTCGGCACATTCTCCAAGTCGGTCGGCACGGTCGGCGGTTTCTGCGTGTCCAACCATCCCAAGTTCGACGTGCTGCGCCTCGTCTGCCGGCCCTACGTCTTCACCGCCTCGCTGCCGCCGTCGGTGGTCGCCACCGCCGCCGCCTCGATCAGGAAGCTGATGGACGCCGGGGAGAAGCGCGCCCACCTGTGGAAGAACAGCCGGCGGCTCCACCGGGGCCTGCGCGACCTCGGCTTCACCCTGGGGACGCCGACGGCGCAGTCGGCGATCATCGCCATCATCCTGCCCGATCAGGCGGTGGCGGTCGGCATGTGGCAGGCGCTGCTGGAACTGGGCCTCTACGTCAACATGGCCCGGCCCCCGGCGACGCCGGCGGGCATGTTCCTGCTGCGCTGCTCGCTCTGCGCGGCGCATACCGACGCGCAGGTCGACGCGATCCTGGAGATGTTCGAGACGGCGGGCCGCGCGGTCGGCTGCATCGGCTGATCGCGGGCTTCCGGTGACGCCGCGCCTGGTATAGATTGCCCCCCGAAACGAGGGGGGCTTCGACGATGAACATCGGTGCGACCACGCCGGCGCCGGTGCGCCTGGCCGACAGGATCGAGACGCTCGACGTCCTTCGCGGCGTCGCCATCTGCGGCATCCTGCTGATGAACATCCCGTTCATGGGGATGACCGGCGAGACCGGGCGGCCGCCGCTGCCCGCCGGGTGGACGGCGGACTGGATCGCCTGGGGCCTCCAGTCGGCGCTGTTCGAGGGGACGATGCGCGGCCTGTTCACCCTGTTGTTCGGGGCGGGCATGCTGCTGATGCTGCGCCGGGCGGATGGGCCGGACGGGCGGGTCGCGCCGATCGACGTGTGGACCCGGCGCTGCCTGATCCTGATGGGCCTCGGCGTCGTCCAGTTCGCCGTCTTCCTGTGGCCGGGCGAGATATTGTGGACCTACGGCCTGACCGGCCTCGCCCTGCTCGCCTTTCGCGCCGCGCGCATCCGCAGCCTGTATGTCGCCGCCGGTATCCTGCTGGTCGGGCTCGGCGCATGGGGTGCGATCGAGGCTAACGGCCATGTCACGTCGCTGCGGGCGAGCGGCCCGGCGCTCGCGGCAAAGGCGCGCGGCGCGACGCTGACCGACGACCAGAAAGCGGCGATCGCGGCGCGCGAAACGCTGCGCAAGGAGCTTCACCCGACCGGCGTCGAAATCCGCAAGGAGATCGCCGAGCGTACCGGCCCGGCGGTGATCGGCTGGAGCGCGGGCCTCTGGGCAGAGTGGAATCTCGGCGCGGAATCGTGGCCGTGGGTGGCCGAGAGCCTGTGCTTCATGCTGATCGGCATGGCCCTGTTCCGCAGCGGCACGCTGACCGGGCAGGCGGCACCCGGCATATATCCGCGCATGGCCCTGGTCGGCTATGGCGGCGGCATCGCCCTGCGGCTGGCGCTGCTGTGGATGCAGGCGCGCACCGGCTTCGACGTCGATCCGGACGCGCCGGACGCGATGGCGGCGCAATTCGGGGCGGCGATCCATCAGCCGGCGCGGCTGCTCGTCACGCTCGGTCATGTCGGGCTGCTCGCCGGCCTGTTCCGGGCGGGCGCGCTGGGACGGGCGACACCGCTGCGCGCGTTGGGACGCATGGCGCTGACCGTCTACAGCCTCGAATCGATCGTCACCTCGATCCTGTTCTACGGCTTCGGCTTCGTCGGTGCGTTCGGCTTCGCGGCGCTGATGGGGATCGCCGCGCTGATCTGGATCGGCAGCGCGCTGTTCTGCCTGTGGTGGCTGGCCCGTCACGAGACGGGGCCGGCGGAACGGCTGCTGCGCGCCGTCGCCTATGGCAGCTTCACGCGTCGGCGCGGCGGGGCGGCGGCGACTCTCGCCACCGCCCCGCCGCGTTAGCTCAGGCGTCTTCCTCCAGCGTCGCGGCATTCGCCGCCGTCGCCGACAGGCGGACCGTGTCGCCCTCGACCGTCGCGACCAGGCCGCCGGAGATGTAGTGATGCTTGCCGTCGCCGGAATCCTGCTTCGTCAGCTTGATCCGGTCGCCCTTGACGTGATCGACGGTGCCGAGATGGACGCCGTCGGCGCCGATGACGTTCATATGCTCGGTGACATTGCTCAGATCGGCCATGGCCTTGCGTCTCCTCTGGGGGGTGCTCCCGGCCTAACGCCCGATCGGCGCCCGCGTTGCGTGGTCGCCACGCTTTCGCTATAGCGCCGCCTCCGCCCCGTTCGCGCGTGCCGACACGCCGCGTTCGGGGCGCCTGTCTTTTTACCGCCGAGGAGCTCCCGTCCATGGCCCGCCGCCGCCAGATCTACGAAGGCAAGGCCAAGATCCTCTACGAAGGACCGGAGCCGGGCACGCTGATCCAGTATTTCAAGGACGACGCCACCGCCTTCAACGCCCAGAAGAAGGGCACCATCTCCGGCAAGGGGGTGCTGAACAACCGCATCTCCGAGCATGTCTTCACCCTGCTCGGCCATATCGGCGTGCCGCATCACTTCATCCGCCGGCTGAACATGCGCGAGCAGCTGATCCGCCAGGTCGAGATCGTGCCGATCGAGGTGGTGGTGCGCAACGTCTCGGCCGGGTCGCTCGCCAAGCGGCTGGGGATCGAGGAGGGGACGCAGCTGCCCCGCACGATCATCGAATATTACTACAAGGACGACGCGCTCGGCGATCCGCTGGTCAGCGAGGAGCATATCGCCTGCTTCGGCTGGGCCAGCCAGGACGAGATGCACGACATCGCCGATATGTCGATCCGGGTGAACGACTTCCTGTGCGGCATGTTCGCCGCCGTCGGCATCCGCCTGGTCGATTTCAAGCTGGAGTTCGGCCGCATCTGGGAGAACGACTACAGCCGCATCATCCTGGCCGACGAGATCAGCCCCGACGGCTGCCGCCTGTGGGACATCAAGACCAACGAGAAGCTGGACAAGGACCGCTTCCGCCAGGATCTCGGCGGCGAGGTGGAAGCCTATCAGGAGATCGCCCGCCGGCTGGGCCTCCTGCCCGAGGGCGCGGAGAATGCCGTGCTGGACATGGAGACGCATCGGAAGAAGCGGGGCAAGTAGAGCCGCCGCCCGCCCGGGCGTGCGACGGCTCGATCGCTCACTTGGCCGTCACGACCAGTTCGGTGCGGCGGTTCTCGAACTGACCTTCCGCGCTGGCGTTGCTGGCCTTCGGATTGGTCTCGCCGCCCGAGACGGAGTCGAGCCGGCCCGCATCGATCCCCTTGGCGACCAGCGCCGCCTTCACCCCGGCGGCGCGATCGGCCCCCAGCGTCGCGTTGGCGCCGGCGGCCCCGCGCGCATCGGCATAGCCGACCACTTGCGCGCGCGCCGCGGGATAGGCCGCCAGCACCTGCGCCAGCGCGTCGATCGTATCCTGGTCCTCCGCGCGGATCGTCGCGGCGCCGGTGTCGAAGTTCAGCTTGTCGAAGGTGAAGGTCCGGGGCGCGGCCGCATCGGACGCCAGATAGCGCTGCAATTCATAGTTCAGCGTGTTCGGCGCGAGGCCGAGCCTCCGGCCGTTCGGCAGCGTCACCGTCTCGACCGGCAGGGCGGCCGCCGCCGTGGCCGGTGTGGCGGCGGCGGTGGTCGCGGCCTCGTCCGTGCCGCAGCTCTTCAGCCCGAATAGCAGCGCCGCCAGCAACACCAGCGCCAGCAGCACCCAGGGGAGATAATAATTGGACCGCTTCACCCCGTCGCCGATGGCCGGATTGGCGATCGGCGGCAGATGCGGCTCATGCGCGCCGCCGGCGGCGGTTCCCGCGGCGGCGGTGCCCGTCGCGCCGGTGAAGCCCAGCGTGGCGGCGGCACGGTTCAGGTGGACATGAGTGTCGACGCGATCGATCCAGTCGGCGGGGATCCGGTGATGCTGGCCATCCGACGAGCCCGTCTTCGTCAGCTTGATGTGATCGCCGCCGATGTCGTCGACGGTGCCGACCTGGCCGCCGTCGGCGGCGATGACCGGCATGTGCTTTCGTATGGCGGACAGATCGGCCATGCTCTTCTCCTCGGCGTTGATCGCAGCGCCAAAAGCGGCGGCGGGCAGGATCGTTCCCGCCGCCTTCGCGTCCGCCTTGGAGGGACACGCCATGGCCTGGATCGCCATCGCCGTCGCGGGCCTGCTGGAGGTGGTCTGGGCCTATGCGATGAAACAGTCGGCCGGGTTCACGAAGCCGTGGCCGAGCGTCGTCACCATCGTCGCGATGATCGCCAGCTTCACCCTGCTGTCGCTGGGGATGCGCGCGCTGCCGCTGGGTACGGCCTATACCGTCTGGACCGGGATCGGCGCGGTCGGCGCCTTCGTGGTGGGGATCGCCTTTCTGGGCGAGGCGGCGGGGCCGATGCGGGTCGCGGCCGCGCTCCTCATCGTCGCCGGCCTCGTCATGATGAAGCTTGCGACGCCGGACTGACCGCCTTGCCCCGCCCGGCCCCCCGCGCCATAGCGGCCGCGCCGAACGGAGCGTGCGCCATGAAGACCCGCATCACCATCACGCTGAAGCCGGGCGTGCTCGATCCGCAGGGCCGCGCCATCCACCATGCGCTGGACGGGCTGGGCTTCGCCGGCGTGAACGACGTCCGCGCCGGCAAGCTGATCGAGCTGGACGTCGCCGACGGCGTCACCGACGAGGACCTGGACGCCATGTGCCGCAAGCTGCTGGCCAACACGGTGATCGAGAATTACCGGATCGAGCGCGCGCCGTGAAAAGCGCGATCCTCGTCTTCCCCGGCTCCAATTGCGACCGCGACCTGGGCGTCGCGATCCGCGACGTCGGCGGGGCGGCGCCGGCGATGGTGTGGCACGGCGAGACCGAACTGCCGGACGGGCTGGACCTGATCGCGGTGCCCGGCGGCTTCTCCTATGGCGACTATCTCCGCGCCGGCGCGATGGCGGCGCGATCGCCGGTCATGCGCGCGGTGATCGCCGCGGCGGCGCGCGGCGTGGCGGTGCTGGGGGTCTGCAACGGCTTCCAGATCCTGACGGAGGCGGGGCTGCTGCCGGGCGCGCTGATGCGCAACGCCGGCCTCGCCTTCGTCTGCCGCGACGTGGCCCTGACGGTGGCGAACGCCGGGACGCGCTTCACCGGCCGCTATCGCCGGGGCGAGACGATCAGCCTGCCGGTGGCGCATCACGACGGCAACTACGCCGCCGATGCCGCCACGCTGGCGCGGCTGGAGGGCGAGGGGCGGGTGGTGCTGCGCTATGCCGGGCCGGTCAACGGCTCCGCCAACGCCATCGCCGGGATCGTCAACGACGCCGGCAACGTGATGGGGCTGATGCCGCATCCGGAACGTAAGGTGGAGCCGGTCCATGGCGGCACGGACGGCCGGCGGCTGTTCGAGGGCCTGCTCGGGCGGGCGGCGGCCTAAGGGCCAGGACCTATCAAGCGGCTTGCGTGGAGAGCGATCGGTTGATCCAACGGCGGTGCGAGGAGGCGCTGCCATGAGTGATCTGATCTGGCGCGGCAACGTCGCCGGCGTTCGCTTCCCCGGCGGGGGTCGAAGGGTCGCCCTATTCCACCCCGTTAGAACAGAAAGGGGTCAAGGATCGACGCCGCCTACCCGCGTTCCACCCCGGATTACCCGAAATCACCCCTTGCGCTCGCCGCCGAAAAGAATCACATTCCCGGCGTCGTCAACACACGCGAAAGGAGGTGATCCGATGTCTCATGGTTCAGCGCA
>CAXTHU010000149.1:0-5809 GCA_964244125.1 uncultured Sphingomonadaceae bacterium | reverse complement strand
CTTTCAGAACCCTGCGGCCAGGGTGAGCGCCCCGCCGTTTCGCGGCCTTGCGCGTCCTGCCACGCGGATGCGCCAGTCGAGCGCCAGCGTCGCGCCGGCGTGGCCTGTCGCCAGGCGCAGCGCCGCCTGCGGGCCGAGGTCCAGCCGCGCCGCGCCGGGCTGGGCCGCGCCCCACAGGCCGGCGCCGAGCGTCAGGCGGCCGATCCCGCGCCCCAGCCGCGCCGCGCCGTCGATGAAGGCGTCGGTGCGGCGCGCGCCGACGATGCCGGACTGGGCATAGCCGTCGAAGCGGAGCGGCCCGATCGCGCGGTCGTCGATGCCGGCCGCGACGAAGGCGGCCCAGGCGTTCCGCCCGCCGGCGTCGATCGCCACCCGCCGCTCGACCGTCAGCCGCACCGGCCCGGCGCCCGGCGGCGCCACCGCCAGGCCCAGCGCCGCCTCCGCCTGCCGCGCGCCCACCGCGCGGGACAGCCGCGCGACGGCGGCCACCCGTCCGGCCTCGTCCAGCCGGTATGACAGGCGGGCGAACGCCTGTCCGCCGCCGATCTGTCCGCCCGGCCCCAGCGCGCGCGTCGCCCCGCCGCGCAGGAAGAGATAGGCGTCGCCCGACCAGCGCGATGACGGTCCGCCGCCGTCCACCGTGGCGGTGTCCGGGCCGGCGTCGCGCGGCCGGCCCGGCGGCTGGCGGCGGCGCGGGACCGGCGGGCTGGCCAGGATGGTCGCCTCCGCCGGGGTGAAAGCGGCCCGACCGGGTCGGCCGGTGGATGCCGGAGTGGCGACGGGCCGGTGCGCCATCGAGACGGCGGCGACCGAAGCCGGCGTCCGTCGCGGTGTGCCCTGTGCCATGCGCGCGCCGGGTGTCGGCACGAATGACGCGATCGCCACCCCCGATACCCGCCGCACCGGCGCGGGCGCGTGGCGCAGCACCTCCGGCGCGCCCGGCGGCAGCACCGCGACGCGCGCGCCGATCCATGTCGCCAGCACCAGCCCGACGAAGCGCAGCGGCCGCCCGCCCAGGCTCATCCGGCCGGCGCGAGCCGCGGGAAGCGGTGGCTGGTCTTGTCCCACCGCGGCGGCCCGCCGCGGGCGGCGGCGTAGCGGGCGACGGCGCGCCAGGCGGCGGCCATGTCGATGATGTTGCCGACGACCATGCGCGGCAGCGAGCGGCAGGCCTCGGCCCGGCCATAGGCTTGGTTGACGAAGCCCCAGCGCATCGCCGCCCGCCAGGCGAGCAGCGCCAGGTCGACGCCCAGCACCGCCCGCCAGCCGCCGGACAGCGGCGCCGGGGGGATGCCGGACAGCCACAGCGCCGCCGCCAGCGGCAGCGCGGCATAGCCCGCCGCCAGCACCAGCATCGCCAGCACCGCCCGCCGGTCGCGCAGCCGCATCCAGTTCTCCGCCAGCGATCCGCCCCAGCCCGTCCGGTCCCAGCCGTCGAGCGCGATCCCCGCCATCCAGCGCGCCTTCTGCCGGACGGCGGCGTCCATCGTGTCGGGGAAATGCTCGCGCACCGCCACCACCGCGCCCCTATCCGCGCCCGGCAGGCGCACGAACGCGCCGCGCCCGCCGAGCGCGTGGACGGCGAGGCCGAGCTCGTAATCCTCGGTGAGGCTCGCCGGGTCGAACGGCAGGCCGCCGCGCGCGTCGGCGACGCGCCCGAGCATGTCGCGGGCGAGCGCGCAGCCGACCCCGGCGGACGGGATCGCCGCGCCGATCGCCTCGCGCACCACCAGCGTCTTGCCGTGCGCCTCGGCAAAGGCATCGGCATAATGGCCGGCGACGTAGCGCGAGCGCCGGTCGATCAGCGGCAGCACCGGCAGCTGGACGAGGTCGATCGTCTCGCTCAGCCGGTCGAAGACGCGCATCTCGGCGGCGTGGACGACGTCCTCGGCATCGTGCAGCACCACCGCCTTGGCGCGCACGCCCTCCGCGGCCTCGTCGGCGAGGAGCGCGCGCCACAGGTGGTTGAGGCAGTCGGCCTTCGTCGTCGGGCCGGGCCGCGTGCAGGTGACCGGGCGGATGCGCGGCTCGGTCGCGGCGACGGCGCGGACGACGGCGCCGGTCGCCGCGTCGTTGGGATAGCAGCCGACGTAGATGCGCCAGTCCCCCGGCCCGAAGCGGGCGGCGGCGAGGCCGAGCATGTCGCCGATCACCGCCGCCTCGTCCCACGCCGGCACGAACACCGCGATGCGGCCCGGCCGCGCCGCCGGCGGCAGCGTATCGGCATCGGCGCGGACGTGGCGGAGGGCGAGGCGGCGCCACAGCGTGCGTCCGATCCAGATCAGATCGACCGCCAGCTCGTCCAGCCCGCCGACCAGGAAGCCGGCGGCGGCGAACAGCGTCAGCTCGCGGAGCACGACGCCCGCCAGCCAGACCCACGTCGCCTGATCCATTCCAACCCCCCCCCCCGCGCCACCAGGCAGTCTGGCCGGCCAGGTGCCAAGATCAAGTAAATTACACGGGATCCGGCTTGGATGAGGCGAAGCCTCCTCCAAGATGTGAGGCGAAGGAGCCTTGCGACGTCGATCGGCGATCGTTGGCGGAAGCCGACCCGGACGCGCTGTCACCCGCTCGGACGCAACGCCGCCGACTTCTTCGCCTTCGCCGCCGTCTGCAACCATCGCCAGCACCGCCCCGCCGGTCGCGCAGGAGACGTCCTCTCACCCGCCCCAGACCTCCCCGTAAAGCCGCAGCAGATTGCCCCCCAGCACCTTCTCGATCCGCCGCGCCGGCCAGCCCGCCCCGGCCAGCCCGTCCGCCAAGGTCCGGAACCGCATCGGCCCGTCATAATCCGCGACGATGTTGAACACGTCCGGGCCTTCGCCGGGCGCGGCGATGCCCTTGGCGCTGCGATCCTCGAAGAACTTCTTCTGGGCGGCGCGGGCCTTGTCGTCGATGATCGTTCGCCCGAGGATGCCGTCGGTGCCGATGGCGACGTGGTCCTCGCCGCAGATGTTCACCGCGTGGGTCATGTGGCGGATCAGGTCGGCGCCGCTCGGCCTTCCCGAGGGCACGAGGAACGGCATCCAGTAGATGCCGGCCACCCCGCCCTTGTCGGCCAGCGCCTTCAGCTCGGCATCCCACACGTTGCGCGGATTGTCGTGGAGGCTGCGGCAGCCGGTGTGGCTGATCGTCGGGGGCCGGGTGGCGGCGGCGATCGCCTCGGCGATGGTCCGCTGCCCGCCATGGGCGAGATCGAGGAGGAGGCGCCGCCGCTCGATCGCGGCGACGGTCGCGCGGCCGAGCTTCGACAGGCCGGCATTGCCCGGCTCCAGCGCGCCGTCGCCGGACAGGTTGCGCAGATTGTAGGTGAGTTGGACGACGCGCACCCCCAGCCCTTTCAGCATCCCCAGCCGGTCGAGCTGGTTGCCGACCAGCGAGGTGTCCTGCGTACCGTAGACGATCGCCACGCGCCCGCCGGCCTTGGCCGCGCGGATGTCGGCGGCCGAGCGGGCGAGGAGCAGCAGGTCGGGATTGTCGGCGATCAACTGGTCGAGGAAGGCGATGGTCCGTGTCGTCCTGTCGAGCGCGTCGGGATCGTTGCCGACCTCGCTGACGGTCATCTGGAAGGCGGTGGTGCCGGATCGGCGCAGTTCCCCGGCGCCGCGGGGCGACAGCCGGGCGACGTCCGGCCCGCCGTCGGGATCGTCGAACGCTCCCAGGCCGTCGATGACGATCGCCCGATCGTAGCGCGCCGGATCGAAGCCGGCCGCCGCACGCGCCCGCGTCGCCAGCAGCAGTGCCGCCGCCCCGCCCGCCGCCAGCGCCTCCCGCCTTGTCGTCGCCATCCTGCTCTCCTTCCGGTCCAGCCGACGATAGCGCGCGCGGCCACGCGGCGGTAGAGAGCGGCGGATGGAAGAGCCCGACCGCCTCCTGTCCCCCGCGCGGCGCCCCGACGACGCCGATGCGGCGCTGCGCCCGAAGTCGCTCGACGATTTCGTCGGCCAGCAGGCGGCGCGGGAGAACCTGCGGGTGTTCCTGGCCGCCGCGAAGGGGCGGGGGGAGCCGCTCGACCATGTCCTGTTCTTCGGTCCGCCGGGGCTCGGCAAGACGACGCTGGCGCAGATCGTCGCGCGAGAGATGGGGGTCGGCTTTCGCGCCACCTCCGGCCCGGTGATCGTGAAGTCGGGCGATCTGGCGGCGCTCCTCACCAACCTCGACGACGGCGACGTGCTGTTCATCGACGAGATCCATCGCCTGGCGCCGGCGGTGGAGGAGATCCTCTATCCGGCGATGGAGGACCGGGTGCTGGACCTGATGATCGGCGAGGGGCCGTCGGCGCGCAGCGTCCGCATCGACCTGCCGCGCTTCACGCTGATCGGCGCGACGACCCGCCAGGGCCTGCTGACGACGCCGCTGCGCGATCGCTTCGGCATTCCGGTCAGACTGCAATTCTACACGGTGGACGAGCTGGAGCGGGTGGTGACGCGCGCCGCGGGGCTGCTCGGCCTCGCCATCGCGGCCGACGGCGCGGTGGAGGTGGCGCGGCGCGCACGCGGCACGCCGCGCATCGCCGGGCGGCTGCTGCGGCGGGTGCGGGACTTCGCCGACGTCGCCGGCGCGGCCCTCGTGGATGCGAAGGTGGCGGATGCGGCGCTCGACCGGCTGGAGGTGGACGGCCTCGGGCTCGACGCGATGGACCGCCGCTACCTGACGATGATCGCCGACGTCTACCGCGGCGGGCCGGTGGGGGTCGAGACGCTGGCGGCGGGTCTCGCCGAGCCGCGCGACACGGTGGAGGAGGTGATCGAGCCGTTCCTGATCCAGCTCGGCCTGGTCGCGCGGACGGCGCGCGGGCGCTGCCTGAACGCGCGCGGCTGGACGCATCTCGGGCTGGTGCCGCCGGCGGGATCGCAGGAGGGGCTGTTCGATTTATGACTGACCCCGGTTCCGCCGGGGAAAACAAGAAGGGTTCACCGCGCTTCGCCCGCGGCCTAGGATCGCACGCATGGGCAGCCACGATCTCGACCGACCCCATGCCGGCCGCTTCGTGGGCGGCGAACACCGCTTCGCCGTCAGGGTCTATTTCGAGGATACCGATGCGGCCGGCGTCGTCTATCACGCCAATTACCTGCGCTTCATGGAACGGGCGCGATCGGACATGCTGGCCTGCGCCGGGATCGGCCAGCGGGCGGCGCATGAGGATGGCACCGGGGTCTACGCGGTGGCGGCGATGGCGCTGAGGTTCGTCCGGCCCGCGCGGCTGGGCGACGCGCTGCTCGTCGCCAGCCGGGTCTCGCGGGCGCGCGCGGCGACCTGCGCCATTCATCAACGAGTCAGCCGCGATGGGGTGGAGATCGCCCGCGCGGAGGTGACCGCCGCCTTTCTCGGACCCGACGGCCGCCCGCGCCGGCAGCCCGAGGCCTGGCTTCGCGCGTTCGAGCGGCTGGCCCAGGCCGAACAGGAGGAACCGATCACCGCATGAACCCCGCCGACATCGCGCCGGCCGCCGGCGCCAGCCTCTCGCCCGTCACCCTGTTCCTCCAGGCCGACATCGTCGTGAAGACGGTGATGATCGGGCTGGTCGCCGCTTCCGTGTGGACGTGGACGATCATCGTCGCCCATGGCCTGCGCCTGGGCCGCACCGCGCGCGCCAACGAGCGGTTCGAGGCGGGCTTCTGGCAGGCCGAGGATATCGACAACTACTTCATCGCCCACCGCGCCTCGCCGCTGCCGAGCGCGCGGGTGTTCGCCGCCGGCGTCGCCGAGTGGCGGCGATCGACCGCCGGCGCGGCGGGCGATCGGGAGGGGACGCGGGCGCGGCTGGCCGGCGCGAAGGGATCGGCGGCGGATGCTGAGATCGACGCCC
>CAXTHU010000148.1:0-5851 GCA_964244125.1 uncultured Sphingomonadaceae bacterium | reverse complement strand
GAGCCGGTCGAGAAGTCGACGGGGATGACGTCCTTCGTCCGGCTCGGATAGCTCTGGACGCCGCCCAGGCCGCGGAAGCGCCGCATCCGATCGAGCGACTGGTTGCCCAGCAGATAGTGGATCGCATGCAGCAGCGGGCCGGCATGCGGCTTGACCGCCACCTTGTCGTTCGGCCGCAGCGCGTGGAAATAGAGCGCGGCCATGATCGCCGTCATCGACGCGCAACTCGCCTGGTGCCCGCCGACCTTCAGCCCGTCGCGCTTGTCGCGCAGATGGTTGGCATTGTGGATCATCCAGGACGAGAGCCACAGGAGACGCGTATCGAGCTGTTCGAGCGCGCTCACAATGTCGTGACGATCTACCGCGATCGCCGCCTGCTGTCGTTCGGATTGCATCGCCGCCACCTATCAAACGCCGACCGGAACCTCCATAGTTACGGTATGTTTCTGGAGGTATCCGTCGGGTACGCTTCGCTGCCGCCGGGCCGGTCGCCTTCAACTGGGGCGATCAGGCGGCCGGCGGGGCCATCGCCTCGATGCCGCCGATGATGACCTCCACGAAGGCGGCGTAGCTGCCTTCCAGCGGCGCGTCGACGCCGTTCTGCCAGCGCAGGATGAACGCCTGATTGGACAGCAGTTTCAGGTTCGCCGCGAGGATCGGATAAGCGTCCCGGTCGATCGCCAGCAGCCGCTGCTGCACCGACATCTGCCAGGCGGTCGGATCCTCCTTCGGCATCGACGCGAACTCCTGCGCGACGAAGCCAACGAGCGCGGCGATGAGGGCGTTGTAGCCGGCGACCAGCGTGGTGCCAAACAGGCCGGCGCGCGACAGGATGCCGAGCAGATGCTCGACGAAGGCGAAGCTCATCGAGGTGTTGGAGACGACGGCCGTGCCGATCAGCGGCGCGGCGTTCGGATGCGCCGCCACCGCCGCCCGGAAGCCGTTGAACAGGTCGCGCAGGCTCTGCTGCCAGGCCCGCCGCCGCCGCCGGGCGGGCACCTCGTCCAGGATATGGGCGACGATCTGCGCCATCATCTCGTTGCGGTTGGGCACGTACCAATAGATCGCGGTCGGATAGACGCCGAGCTTCTGCGCCAGCGTGCGCAGGCTGAACGCCTCCAGCCCCCCCTCGTCGATGAGTTCGAGCGCGGCCGCGACGATGACTTCGCGGTTGAGCGCGGGTGCCGCCGCCGCGCCGCGCCGCGACTTTCGTTCGGACTGGGTGGCCACGTATCTTCCCCGCTCGGTTCGCCGTCCGCCTTCGCCTGCGCGCGGTGCCGGGCGCGTTGAACCCTACCGCCCGGGAGGCCGGTTGTATAGGACGGCGATCGCCAGGCGGCGGTTCGTTTACGACTGTCGTTGGCCGTCGTACAATCCGGCCGGATGGCCCGATCCCCAAGTCAGTTGCCGATCGTACTGATCGACACCCCGCTGGGGGTCATCACGGCCGAGATCGACGTCGCGAGCGCGCCTGTCACCGGCGGAAACTTCCTCCGCTACGTCGATCGCGACGGGTATCGCGGCGCCGCCTTCTACCGCGCGGTCCGTCCCGCGGACGATCCGAACCCGGTCAAGATCGGCGCGGTGCAGGGTGGCCTGCACCGGGCCGGGGATGCCCGCACGCCCGGCGGCATCCCGCATGAGGACACCGATGTCACCGGGCTGCGGCACGACGCGGGCACGCTGTCGATGGCCAGGGACGCGGTCGGCACCGCGGACGCCGAGTTCTTCATCGTCGTGGACCGCTCGCGGGAACTCGACGCGGGCGGCCGGCGACAGCCGGACGGGCGCGGTTTCGCCGCGTTCGGACGGGTGATCGCTGGGATGGACGTCGTGCGGGCGATCTTCATGCTGGAGACGACGGCCGATGGCGAACTTTCCGGAGAACTGGTCCGGCCCGTCGCGATCACGGCGATCCGCCGGTTGCCGTCCTGACCGGATATCGGTCCTCGAAATGATCCGCCACCAGCCGGTTCAACGTGCGCACGCCGTAGCCGGTCGCTCCTTTCGGCAGGGTTGGCCGATCCTCGCGCGATCGCCACGCGACCGACGCGATGTCGATATGCGCCCACGGCACGCCGTTGACGAAGCGCTGGAGGAACAAGGCGGCGGTGATCGCGCCCGCCTCGGGATGGCCGCCGACGTTCTTCATGTCGGCGTCGGGGGTGTCGTGCAGCTTGTCGTAGGCCGGCACCAGCGGCAGGCGCCACATCGGTTCGCCCTCGCCCTCGCCCGCCGCGACGAGCCGGCCGCTCAAGCCGTCGTCGTTCGACAGCAACGCCGCATAATCGTTGCCGAGGGCGTAGGATGCATGTCCGGTGAGCGTCGCCAGGTCGATCATCGCGCGCGGCCGGAATTCGGCCTGCGCGAACCACAAGGCGTCGGCGAGGACGAGTCGACCTTCGGCATCGGTATTGATGATCTCGACCGTCTGGCCCGACATGGAGGTGAGGATGTCGCCCGGGCGGTACGCCTTGCCGTCGGGCATGTTCTCGACCAGGCCGAGCACGCCGACCACGTTCGCCGCCGCCTTGCGCGTCGCCAGCGCGAGCAGCGCGCCGGCGACCGCGGCGGCGCCGCCCATATCCTGCTTCATCTGCTCCATGTCCTTGGCCGGCTTGATCGACAGCCCGCCCGAATCGAACGTCACGCCCTTGCCGACGAGCACCAGCGGCGGCGCATCCCGGTCGGCCGCGCCGCGCCATCGGCAGATCGCGAGCTTGCTCTCGCGCGCGCTGCCCTGGCCCACCGCCAGCAGCAGGCCCATGCCCAGCTCGGCCATCTCCGCTTCGTCCAGGATCGTGACCTCAACGCCCTGCTCCTCCAGCACGCGCAGCCGCTCGGCGAACGACGCCGGGTACAGGATGTTCGGCGGCTCGCTCATCAGGTCGCGCGCGAAGCGGACGCCGGCGGCGACCGCCGCGAGCGGTTCGTGCGCCAGCGCGGCGGCCCGGGTGTCGCCGGCCACGATGCGCAGGAGCGCGGGCGCCTTGCCGCTTGATCGTATGATATCGGTCGAAGCGATACGCCGCCAGCGCGACGCCCAGCGCGGCATGGGCGGCATGTTCCGGGCCGAAGGCGCCCAGCAGGATCTCGATCCGCTCGAACGCCCGCTCCGCCACGCCGGCGAAGGCGCGCGCCGCGGCATCCTCGATCGCCGCCGGCGTGATCGCGTCGCGCGGCCCCAGCCCGACGACGACGGCATAGTCCGCCGCCAGCCCCTGCACGCCTGCGACGGCGATAAGCTTCTCGCGCTCGCCCGTGAAGCCGTTGCGCGCGGTCGCGGACGCGAGCGCGGCGGCAACGTCGGCGTCCAGCTCGCCGGCCGCGACCGCCAGTCCTTCGTCCTGGACGGCGAAGGCGATCATCACGCCGCCCGCTGCACGCGTCGCCCCGGGTTCCACGAATTCCACGCGCATCTGTCCGCTCCGCCGATTTGATTGTACAGTGGACAATACAGGGGTCCTGCCCGACTGGCAAATGGTCGATCGCCTTCTTCCGAAGATCCCTGAGATCGGCGGGAATTGAGCAGGGGCCGACGGTATATTGGGCAGACCCAAACCCAAGGCTGTGTTAGTATGTCCGGCAATCCGTCCCGAAGACGCCGGGCGAACCGGCCGTTCGGCCCGATGAATTAGGAGCTTCGGATGACCGGCCTGGAACTCTGGGGAGGACCGGAATGCACGCTGAACCGCGTCGGCGGCCGGTTCCGCGATCAGTTCGCCGAAAGCGGCCATGACGTCCGCATCGACGATCTGGACCTGTTCGCCGGGCTGGGGATCAGCGCGCTGCGCTATCCCGTCGGCTGGGAGCGGGTGTCGCCCGATCGTCCCGACGTGCGCGACTGGAGCTGGACGGATGCGCGGTTGCGGCGGCTGCGCGAACTGGGCGTCCGCGTCATCGCGGGCCTGGTCCACCATGGCGGCGGTCCGCGCTACACCGATCTGCTGGCCGGCGATTTCGCGACCGGCCTTGCCGCCCACGCCCGCGCCGCGGCCGAACGCTATCCGTGGATCGAAGAGTGGACGCCGGTCAACGAGCCGGTCACCACCGCGCGCTTTGCCGCCCTGTATGGCCACTGGTATCCGCATCGTCGCGACGAAGGCGCCTTCTGGCTGGCGCTGCTCAACCAGGTCGACGGCGTGCGGCTGTCGATGCGCGAGATCCGCCGGTCGAACGCCGGGGCCAGGCTAATCCAGACGGACGATCTCGGCCGGACCTACGCCACGAGCGCGCTGCGCGATCAGGCGGCCTTCGACAATGCCCGGCGCTGGATGGGCTGGGACCTGCTGTGCGGCCGCGTCACCCGCGACCACATGATGTGGCAGCGGCTGTGCCGGCTGGGCCTGGGCGATCGGTTGCGGGCGATCGCGGACGATCCGTGCGTGCCCGACGTGATCGGCGTGAACCACTACCTCACCAGCGACAGGTTCCTCGACCATCGCGTCCAGCGATATCCCCCCGCCGCGACGGGCGGCAACGGCCGGCGAAGCTTCGCCGACGTGGAGGGCGTGCGCGCGTTGCGGCCGCCGCCGGCCGGCCTGGCAGGCGTGCTGCAGGAGGCCTGGGCCCGCTACCGCCTGCCGCTGGCCGTCACCGAGGTCCATAACGGCTGCACGCGCGAGGAGCAGATGCGCTGGATGGCGGACGCCTGGCATACCGCCGGCACCCTGCGGGACGGCGGGGTCGACGTGCGCGCGGTGACCAGCTGGGCGCTGCTGGGGAGCCATGGCTGGAACACGCTGCTGACCGCCGACGGCATCTACGAGCCGGGGGCGTTCGACGTCCGCGCCGGCGGCCCGCGCCCCACCGCGCTCGCCGGGATGCTGGGGACGCTGGCGTCCGGGACATCGGCGGCGCGGCATCCCGTCCTTCAGGGGGAGGGCTGGTGGTCGCGCGACGTCCGGCTGCACCATCCCGGCGTGCCTCGTCCGGCGCCGATGCGCGAGCATGCGGCGGCGCGCGCCACGGACCATGCCTCCGCGGTGCGGCCGATCCTCATCACCGGCGGGACGGGCACGCTGGGCGGGGCGCTCGCCGCCGCCTGCCGCCACCGCGATATCGCCCATGTCCTGACCACGCGGGCGCAGCTGGACCTGATGCAGCCGGCCGGCATCGCCGCCGCGCTCGACGCGCATCGCCCGTGGGTGGTGATCGACGCGTCCGGCTGGGTCCGCGTCGATGAGGCGGAGAGCGATCCCGACGCCTGTTTCGCGGCCAATCACACGGGCGCGGCGCTGCTCGCGCGCCTCTGCGCCGAGCGCGGGATCGCGACCGTCTCCTTCTCCAGCGACCTCGTCTTCGACGGCAGCGCGGTGCATCCCTATACCGAGGCGGACCGGCCGGCTCCGCTCAACGTCTACGGGCGCAGCAAGGCGGCGATGGAACGCAGCGTCGCGGAACTCGCCGGCACCCATCTGGTCGTCCGGACGGCGGCGTTCTTCTCGCCCTTCGACCCGCATAACTTCGCCGTCAACGTCGCGCGGGGCCTCGCTGCGGGACAGGCGCAGCGGATACCGGACGAGACCGTCTGTCCCACCTATGTGCCCGATCTCTGCGACGCGGTGCTCGATCTCGCCGTCGACGGGGAACGCGGCCTGTGGCACCTCACCAACGGCGAGGCGGTGACGTGGGTGGCGTTCGCCCGGCGCCTCGCGGAATGCTGCGGCCTGGATACGGGCCTGATCCAGCCGGTGGCGCCGGCGCTGCTGCGCCGCCCGGCGGAGCGTCCGGTCCGCGTCGCGCTGGCGACGGGGCGGGGACAGCTCCTGCCCTCCCTTTCAGGCGCCATCGACCGCTTCGCCAGCGAGATGCGGGATGCCGTCCGCATGCGGGCCGGATAGGATCGGTC
>CAXTHU010000147.1:0-5876 GCA_964244125.1 uncultured Sphingomonadaceae bacterium | reverse complement strand
CAGGTGCGACTGGATCTGCGTCACCGTGTCCATCGTTACGTTGACCACGATCAGCAGGCTAGTGCCACCAAGGTAGAAGGGGATCGACAGCGCCGACACCAGATATTCCGGCAGCAGGCAGATGAGCGTCAGATACGCCGCGCCGATGACGGTGATGCGGGTCAGGACGTAGTCGAAGTACAGCTCGGTGTTCTTGCCCGGGCGGATGCCGGGAATGAAGCCGCCGTAGCGCTTCAGATTGTCCGCCGTTTCTTCCGGGTTGAAGACCACCGCGGTGTAGAAGAAGCAGAAGAAGATGATGCCAGCGCCGTAGAGCGCCATGTACACCGGCGACCCGTGCTGGAGATACTGGTTCAGGCTGATGACGAAATCGCCCCAGCGGCTTTCGCCCGCGGCCGACTGTCCGGCGAACTGCGTGATCGTCAGCGGCAGCAGCAGCAGCGAGGATGCAAAGATCGGCGGGATGACGCCCGCGGTGTTGAGCTTGAGCGGGAGATGGCTGCGCTCGGCCTGGACGCCCCGCGCGGTCTGGCGCTTGGGATATTGGATCAGGATGCGGCGCTGCGCGCGCTCCATGAAGCAGATGAGGAGGACGAGGCCGACGACCGCGACGATGATGCCGACCAGCTTCAGCGGATCGAGCGTACCGGTGCGACCGCCTTCGAACAGCTGCACGAGCGTCGTCGGCAGATGCGCGACGATGCCCGCCATGATGATCAGCGAGATGCCGTTGCCGATGCCGCGGCTGGTGATCTGCTCGCCCAGCCACATCAGGAACATCGTGCCGCCGATGAGCGAGATGACCGCGGCGACGCGGAAGGCGAAACCGGGCTCGATCACCGCCTGGATGCCTTCGTTGGCGCCGAACGCTTCGAGGCCGACCGCAATGAAATACCCCTGGACCGCGGTCAGCGCGACGGTGCCGTAGCGGGTGTATTGATTGAGCTTCTTGCGCCCGCTCTCCCCCTCCTTCTTGATCGCGGCGAGCTGTGGGCTGAGCGATGTCGCCAGCTGCACGACGATCGAGGCGGTGATGTAGGGCATCACCCCCAAGGCGATCAGGCTCATGCGCTCGAGCGCGCCGCCCGAGAAGGTGTTGAAGAAATCGAGCACGCCGCCGCGGGTCTGCTGGCTGAGCAGGTTGAGCGCGGTCGGATCGACGCCGGGCAGCGGCACGTAGCTCAGCATGCGGAAGACGATCAGCGCGCCCAGCGTGAACCACAGCCGCTTCTTGAGATCGGTCGCCTGGCTGAACTTCGCCAGGTTGAGCCCGGAGGCCATCGTGTCGGCTGCGGATGCCATATGCTGTTTCGTGTCCCGGTAATCGGCGGGGTCACCCGCCCGCCGCTCATATAGGAGGCCGAAGCGGCTTGTCTAACCTAGCGCGGCTATCGCCTTACCCGTTCGTCTTGAGTAGCCATTGAGCTTGTCGAAATGGCGTATCGAAGGATGCTTCGATACGGGCCTTCGACAAGCTCAGTCCCTACTCAGCACGAACGTTGAGTATTACTTCTTGCCGAACGCCGCCTTCTTCTCGGCCTTGGCCTTCTGCACCGTGCGATGCTTAGCCTTGGCCTTGTCCGCCGCCGGAATAAGCTCGGGCACATTCACCGTGCCGCCCGCCGCCTCAACCGCCTCGCGCGCGCCCTTCGATACGCCGGCGACGGTGAAACTCAGCTTGGCCGAGAACTCGCCCTTGCCGAGTAGGCGGACGCCGTCCTTCCCACCGCGCGTCAGGCCGGCGGCGTCGAGCGCGGCCTGATCGATCGTCGCGGACGCATCGAGCGTGCCGGCGTCGATCGCCTTCTGGATCGCGCCGAGGTTCACCTCGGAATAATCCTTGGCATGGATGTTGTTGAAGCCGCGCTTCGGGATCCGCATGTGGAGCGGCATCTGGCCGCCCTCGAAGCCGTTGATGGCGACGCCCTCGCGGCTGCCCTGGCCCTTCTGGCCGCGTCCCGAGGTCTTGCCCTTGCCCGAGCCGATGCCGCGTCCGACCCGCATCCTGCGGTGACGGGCGCCTTCATTGTCGCGGAGATCGTTCAGTTTCATGATGTGCACTCGCTTTCGCTGTTGTCGCGCTAAGAAGGTCTAGCCTTCGATCACTTCCACCATGTGCGGCAGCTTGCGGATCATGCCCCGGACTTCCGGAGTATCCTCGAGCTCGCGCACGCGGTGCATCTTGTTGAGGCCGAGACCGATCAGCGTCGCGCGCTGGTCGGCCTTGCGGCGGATCGGCGAGCCGATCTGCTTGATCTTGATGGTCGCCATCTCAAATTACTCCACGATCGCCGCGGCGTCGGCCTCGGCGGTCTTCGAACCGCCCTGGCCGAGCAGGTCGGCGATCTTCTTGCCGCGACGCTGCGCGACGCTCTTGGGCGAGGTCTGCTCGCTCAGCGCCTCGAAGGTCGCGCGGATCATGTTGTACGGGTTCGACGTGCCGACCGACTTGGTCACCACGTCGTGGACGCCGAGCGATTCGAAGATCGCGCGCATCGGGCCGCCGGCGATGATGCCGGTGCCCTGCGGCGCCGAGCGCACCGTGACGCGGCCGGCACCAAAGTGGCCGTTGCCGTCGTGATGCAGCGTGCGGCCGTCCTTCAAGGGAACGCGGACCATCGCCTTCTTGGCAGCTGCGGTCGCCTTGGAGATCGCTTCCGGCACTTCGCGCGCCTTGCCGTGGCCGAAGCCGACCCGGCCCTTGCCGTCGCCGACCACGACCAGCGCCGCAAAGCCGAAGCGCTTGCCGCCCTTCACCGTCTTCGAGACGCGGTTGATGTGGACCAGCTTCTCGATCAGCTCCTCACCACCGTCGTCGCTGCCAGGGCCGCCGCGGCCGTCGCGACGCCCGCCGCGGTTGCCGTCACGGCCACCGCGATTACCGCCCGGACCACCAGGACCACGGCCGCGGCCACCGCCGCCGCCCGGGCCACCGCGGCCACGGCCACCACCGCCGCCGGCATAGCCCTGCTGCGGTGCGTCGGCCGAAACCTCGATCGGAGCGCCGGTCGCGCCGCTGTCGGGCGTATTGTTGTCGTCGGCCATCTTAGAACTCCAATCCGCTCTCGCGCGCGGCTTCCGCCAGCGCCTTCACGCGACCGTGGAACAGGAAGCCCCCGCGATCGAACACGACCTGGGTGACGCCCGCCGCCTTGGCCGCTTCGGCAACGCGCTGACCGACACCCTTGGCGGCCTCGATCGTCGCACCGGGCTTGCCGGCCAGGTCCTTGCCGAGCGTCGACGCGGCGGCGAGGGTTTTGCCCTCGGCATCGTCGATCACCTGCGCGTAGATGTGCTTGCCCGAGCGGTGGATCGACAGCCGCGGACGGCCCGAGCCACGCGCGCGCAGCGCGGTCCGATTGCGGCGACGCCGCTTCTCGAAGAGGGAGAGACCCTTGGTCATTACTTCTTCTTCCCTTCCTTGCGGAAGATATACTCGCCGTCGTATTTGATGCCCTTGCCCTTGTACGGCTCGGGCTTACGCCAGCGGCGGATTTCGGCGGCGAACTGCCCAACCGCCTGCTTGTCGTTGCCGGAGATCTCGACCGTGGTCGTATCCGGGGTCTTCACATCGACCCCTTCCGGCACGACGAGATCGACGTCGTGGCTGTAGCCGAGCTGCAGCTTCAGCTTGCGTCCGGTCACCGCGGCGCGATAGCCGACGCCGGTGATCAGCAGCTTCTTGCTGAAGCCGTCGGTCACCCCGGTCACCAGGTTCTGGACCAGCGTGCGCTGCATACCCCAGAAGGCCCGCGCCTGCTTGGTGTCATTGGCCGGCTGCACCGAAATGCCGCCGTCTTCCAGCGTATAACTGATCTCGTCGCGCATGGTGAGGCCCAGGGTGCCCTTCGGACCCTTGACGCTCAGCTGCTTGCCCTCGATCGAGGCGGTCACGCCCGCCGGTACGGCGACCGGCTTCTTGCCGATGCGGCTCATCAGAACACCTCCGCGAGCACTTCGCCGCCGACATTCTGCTCGCGCGCTTCGGCGTCGGACAGAACGCCCTTCGGCGTCGAGACGATGGTGATGCCGAGCCCGTTGCGGACGCGCGGCAGCTCGGTCGAACCCGAATAGACGCGGCGACCCGGCTTCGAGACGCGCGCGACGTGCTGGATCGCGGGCTGGCCCTCGAAATACTTCAGCTCGATGCGGATGCCCGCCGACGGACCCATCTGCTCCTCGCTGTAGCCGCGGATGTAGCCCTCGCGCTGAAGCACGTCGAGCACGCGGGTGCGCAGCTTCGAGCCCGGCGAGAGGACGCTGTCCTTCTTCGCGCGCTGCCCGTTGCGGATGCGGGTGAGCATATCACCCAGGGGGTCGGTCAATGCCATATCTCTACCCTTACCAGCTCGACTTGGTGACGCCGGGGATCAGTCCCTTGTTGGACAGATCGCGCAGCATGACGCGGGCGAGACGGAATTTGCGGTAATAGCCGCGTGGCCGGCCGGTCAGCTCGCAGCGGTTGCGGATGCGGGTCGGGTTCCCGTTGCGGGGGATCTCCGCCATCTTCAGCCGCGCGATCAGCCGCTCGGACTCATCGAGCGACTCGTCGTTCGCGGTCGCCTTCAGCTTCGCGTACTTGCCGGCGTATTTCTTCACCAGCAGCTTGCGCCGCTCATTCTTGTTGATCGAACTCAGTTTCGCCATGGACTTAAGCTCTCTTTCTTACGCCGCCTGGGCCTGATCACCGGTCATGCCGATGAACGGGAAGCCGAACAGACGCAGCAGCTCGCGCGCCTCGTCGTCGGTCTTGGCGGTGGTGGTGACGATGATGTCCATGCCGCGCACCTTGTCGATGCTGTCATAGCTGATCTCCGGAAACACGAGCTGCTCCTTCAGACCCATCGCATAATTGCCGCGGCCGTCGAACGACTTGGGATTGAGGCCCCGGAAGTCGCGGACACGCGGCAGCGCGATCGTGACCAGCCGGTCGAGGAATTCGTACATCCGCTCACGGCGCAGCGTGACCTTCGCGCCGATCGGCATGCCCTCACGCAGCTTGAACTGCGCGATCGACTTCTTCGCCTTGGTGACGACGGGCTTCTGGCCGGCGATCTTCTCCATCTCGGACGCGGCCTGCTCGACCTTCTTCTTGTCCTGGGTGGCTTCGCCGACACCCATGTTGATGACGATCTTGTCCAGCTTCGGAACCTCGAACCGGTTCTTGTAGCCGAACTTTTCAGTCATCGCCTTGACGATACGGTCGTCGTACTGCTTGCGCAGGCGCGGCATATAGGTGTCAGCCACTGATCGCCTCCCCGGTCTTGACGGCGACGCGGACCTTCTTGCCGTCCTTGGTCTCGAACCGGACGCGCGTCGGCTTGCCGTCGGCGGTCACATGCGCGACCTTCGACACATGCAGCGGCGCCTCGGCGCGCTTTAGGCCACCCTGCGGATCGCCCTGCGACGGCTTGGTGTGGCGCACGGCGACGTTCACGCCGGACACGATCACCTTGCCGTCCTTCGGCATCGACTGGGTGACATCGCCGGTCTTGCCCTTGTCCTTGCCGGACAGGACGATGACGCGGTCACCCTTCTTGATGCGTGCGGCGGCCATTACAGCACCTCCGGCGCAAGGCTGATGATCTTCATGTGCTTCTTGCCGCGCAGCTCGCGCACGACCGGGCCGAAGATACGGGTGCCGATCGGCTCCTCGTTCTTGTTGACCAGCACCGCGGCGTTGCCGTCGAAACGGATCACCGAACCGTCGGCACGACGGATGTCCTTGGCGGTGCGGACGATGACGGCGCGGTGCACGTCGCCCTTCTTCACCTTGCCGCGCGGCTGTGCTTCCTTGACGCTGACGACGATGATGTCGCCGACGCCGGCCGTGCGGCGCTTCGAGCCGCCCAGCACCTTGATGCACTGCACCCGCT
>CAXTHU010000146.1:0-5929 GCA_964244125.1 uncultured Sphingomonadaceae bacterium | reverse complement strand
CGCGCATGACTTCAACAACATCCTGACCGCGATCATCGGCTATTGCGACCTGATCCTGATGCGCCACGCGCCCGGCGACAGCGATTACGACGACATCCAGCAGATCAAGCACAATTCCAACCGCGCCGCCGGCCTTACCCGCCAGCTCCTCGCCTTTTCCCGCCAGCAGACGCTGAGGCCGCAGGTGCTGCAACTGCCCGACGTGGTGGCGGAGGTGTCGAACCTGCTGAAGCGCCTGCTCGGCGAGAACATGACGCTGGTCACCAAGCACGGCCGCAACCTGGGGCCGGTGCGCGCCGATCCGGGCCAGCTGGAACAGGTGATCGTGAACCTCGCGGTCAACGCCCGCGACGCCATGCCCGACGGCGGCACGCTGACGCTCCAGACCTATCCCGTCACGCCCGGCGACGTCCGCCGGATGGGCACCGAGATCATGCCGCCCGACGACTATACCGCGCTCAGCGTCACCGACACGGGCACCGGCATCCCGTCCAACATCGTGCCCAACATCTTCGAGCCCTTCTTCACCACCAAGGAGATCGGCAAGGGCACCGGCCTCGGCCTGTCCACCGTCTATGGCATCGTCAAGCAATCGGGCGGCTTCATCTTCGCCGAGACGCCGGAACAGGGCGGCGCGCGCTTCGTCATCTACCTGCCGGTCCACCGCAGCCAGGCCCGGATCGAGGGGGCCGCCGCGCCCGCCAAGGAGAAGCCGGGCGAGCTGTGGGGCACCGGCAACATCCTGCTGGTCGAGGACGAAGACATGGTCCGCGCCGTCGCCGAGCGCGCGCTGGTCCGCCAGGGCTATCGCGTGCGGACGGCGGCCAACGGCGAGGATGCGCTGGAGATCCTGCTCGGGCCGGGCGAGCCGGTCGACCTGCTCATCTCGGACGTCGTCATGCCGACGATGGACGGCCCGACGCTGGTGCGCCACGCCCGCGAGACGCTGCCCGGCCTGCCGATCCTGTTCATGTCGGGCTATGCCGAGGAACAGCTGCGCAAGTCGATCGACATCGACCGGGTGTCCTTCCTGGCCAAGCCCTTCTCCGTGCAGCAGCTGGCCGAGGCGGCGCGCGACGCGCTCGCCGCCAGCCAGCAGGCCGCGGCGGCGACTGCCGCCAACCAGAACTGAGCCATGTCGGAGGCGATCGAGACGCCGCTCGGCGCGCGACGGATTGGCGCCGCGCCGGTCCCGCTCTATGGATGACGTCATGACCGCACCCCGCCAGATCCTCGTCGTCGAGGACGAGCCGCTGATCGCGATGATGCTGGAGGATCTGCTGGAGACGCTCGGCCACCAGGTGGTCGGCACCGCCGACAGCGTCGCCGATGCGCTGGCGCGGGTCTCGGCGGGGGGCTTCGATCTCGCCATCCTCGACGTCAATCTGCGCGACGGCGAGGCGTCCTGGCCGGTGGCCGACGCGCTCGCCGACGGCGGCACGCGCTTCATCCTGGCGACCGGCGGGGGTGCCGCCGCGCCGCCGCGCCATGACGGCGCCCGGACGCTCGCCAAGCCCTATACGCTGGCCGACCTCGAACGCGCATTGGACGACTGAGGGCGAAGTTCCCCGCTTGTTCCGCACGAACAAAGCTGGTACGTCGCGAATCCGGCGATCGCACGTTGATGCGGCGCCGGACCCTCGCTAGGCAAGGAACGACCCCATGGCGGCATCCCTCAAAGTGATCGGTTCCGACGACAAGATGGCACTCACGGACAGGACCGGCACGGACAAGACCGGGACGGACAAGGCCGGGACCGACCGGCAGAAGGCGCTCGACGCCGCGCTCGCGCAGATCGACCGCGCCTTCGGCAAGGGTTCGGCGATGCGGCTGGGCTCCAAGGAGACGATGCAGGTCGAGACGATCTCGACCGGCTCGCTCGGCCTCGACATCGCGCTCGGCGTCGGCGGCCTGCCGCGCGGGCGGGTGATCGAGATATACGGGCCGGAAAGCTCGGGCAAGACGACGCTGGCGCTCCACGTCATCGCCGAGGCGCAGAAGGGCGGCGGCACCGCCGCCTTCGTCGATGCCGAACACGCCCTCGACCCGGTCTACGCCAGGAAGCTGGGCGTCGACATCAACGAGCTGATCGTCTCGCAGCCCGACACCGGCGAGCAGGCGCTGGAGATCGTCGACACGCTCGTCCGCTCCAACGCGATCGACGTGCTGGTGATCGATTCGGTCGCCGCGCTGGTGCCGCGCGCGGAGATCGAGGGCGAGATGGGCGACAGCCATGTCGGCTTGCAGGCGCGGCTGATGTCACAATCGCTGCGCAAGCTCACCGGCTCGATCAGCCGCTCGCGCTGCATGGTGATCTTCATCAACCAGCTGCGGATGAAGATCGGCGTGATGTACGGCAATCCCGAAACGACGACCGGCGGCAACGCGCTGAAGTTCTATGCGAGCGTCCGCCTCGACATCCGCCGCACCGGCCAGATCAAGGACCGCGACGACATCGTCGGCAACTCGACGCGGGTGAAGGTGGTCAAGAACAAGGTCGCGCCGCCGTTCAAGCAGGTCGAGTTCGACATCATGTATGGCGAGGGCGTGTCGAAGATCGGCGAGATCCTCGATCTCGGCGTCAAGGCCGGGCTGGTCGAGAAGTCGGGCGCCTGGTTCAGCTATGATTCGATCCGCATCGGCCAGGGCCGGGAGAACTCGAAGACCTATCTGAAGGAGAACCCGCAAGTCGCCGACCGCCTGGAAAAGGCGATCCGCGCCAAGACCGAGGCGGTGAGCGAGGCGCTGATGGTCGGCCAGGAGGAAGAGGACGACGTGTGAGACAGGATCGGGGGGAGGGCGAATGCCCCCCGACGCGGCATGAATTTTCCCGCCTTCCGCGCCCGAACCTCTCCCGATCGGCGGGAGAGGACGGGGGCGGGGCCTCGCGCCGTCCCGATCGGTCAGGCGAAAGCGGGACGGCGGCGGCGCAGCGACAGGCCGAGCAGGCCGAAGCCGCCGACCATCATCGCCCAGCTCGCCGGCTCGGGCACGACGGCGGTCGCGGCGAGCGGGAAGCGGCCGGGGTTGGCGAGATCGGCCGGCGTCGTCGGCGCGAAGGCCGAGCCATAGGCATCGCCCAGCGCCGAATCGGCGAACTGGGCGTTGGCGGCCGCGCCGGCGACGCCCACCGGCCGGTTGCGCGAGATGCCCGGGGTCGTGCCGGCATAGGTCACGCTGTCGACCAGCGTCGCCGCGGTCTGGGTGGCCGAGCTGTAGATGTTGATCGTGTCGGCGGCGCCCAGGTTGGAATTGCCGCCGATCGAGAACACGCGGACGCCGGCGGCCAGGTTCCAGTAGCTGCGGAACGCGTCGGCGGTCAGCTCGGTCAGGATGACCGATTCGTTGGCTGCCAGCGAGCCGAAGCCGGCACCGAAGGCGACCGGGTTGTTCGGATTGTCGTCGTTGTAGGTCCAGGCCGACACGTCGACCGCCAGGCTGCCGATGTTGGTCAGCTCGATGAACTCGCGGTTGCCCGACGACGCGCCCTGATACATGAACTCGGTGATGCGGACGTCGGCCGAGGCGGCGGTGGACGCGGTCGCCAGGGCGGCGAGAAGAAGCGGCTTGATCGGATGGCGCATGGTCGAACTCCCGGTTTGGTGAACGGGGCGTTAGGTCCGTCGCGCGACAGAGCCGTGACAATCCGGCGAAGGATATGAGGCAGTCGCCGCGCCGCCGCCGCTTGAGCCGGCGGGCGCCGTCGCCTAGATCGTCGTCATGACCGCGACCAACGACATCCGCCGCTCCTTCCTCGACCATTTCGCCGCCGAGGGGCACCGGATCGTGCCGTCGGCGCCGCTGGTGCCGCATAACGATCCGACGCTGATGTTCGTCAACGCCGGCATGGTGCCGTTCAAGAACGTCTTCACCGGGCTTGAGACCCGTCCCTACGCCACCGCCGTCTCGAGCCAGAAATGCGTCCGCGCCGGCGGCAAGCATAACGACCTCGACAATGTCGGCTATACCGCCCGCCATCACACCTTTTTCGAGATGCTCGGCAATTTCTCCTTCGGCGATTACTTCAAGGAGCGGGCGATCACGCTGGCCTGGTCGCTCCTGACCAAGGAATGGGGCATCGCCGCCGACCGGCTGACCGTCACCGTCTACCACACCGACGACGAGGCCTTCGACCTGTGGCGCAAGGTCGCCGGGCTGCCCGACCACCGCATCATCCGCATCCCGACCGCCGACAATTTCTGGGCGATGGGGGATACCGGCCCCTGCGGCCCCTGTTCCGAGATCTTCTACGATCACGGCGACCACATCCCCGGCGGCCCGCCCGGCAGCCCGGACGAGGACGGCGACCGCTTCGTCGAGATCTGGAACCTCGTCTTCATGCAATATGAGCAGGTGACGCGCGAGGAGCGCGTCGGCCTGCCGCGTCCGTCGATCGACACCGGCATGGGGCTGGAGCGGATCGCCGCCGTCCTCCAGGGCGTCCACGACAATTACGACACCGACACCTTCAGGGCGCTGATCGCCGCGTCGGGCGAGCTGACCCGCACCGCCACCGACGGCGCCGACACCGCCTCGCATCGCGTCATCGCCGATCACCTGCGCGCCGCCGGCTTCCTCGTCGCCGACGGCGTGCTGCCGGCCAACGAGGGCCGCGGCTACGTCCTGCGCCGGATCATGCGCCGCGCCATGCGCCACGCCCACCTGCTGGGCGCGGCCGAGCCGCTCATGCACCGGCTCGTGCCGAGCCTCGTCGGCGAGATGGGCCTTGCCTATCCCGAGCTGGTCCGCGCCCGGCCGCTGATCGAGGAGACGCTGAAGCTGGAGGAGACCCGCTTCCGCCGGACGCTGGCCAACGGCCTGCGTCTCCTCGACGAGGCGACGGCGACGATGGGCGAGGGCGCGACGCTGCCCGGCGCCACCGCCTTCAGGCTCTACGACACCTTCGGCTTCCCCTACGACCTGACCGAGGACGCGCTCCGCCCGCGTGGTCTCACCGTCGACCGCGCCGGCTTCGACGCCGCCATGGCCGAGCAGAAGGCCGCCGCCCGCGCCGCCTGGAAGGGTTCGGGCGAGCGCGCCTCCGACGAGATCTGGTTCGACATCGCCGAGGAACTGGGCGGCACCGAGTTCACCGGCTATTCCGGCACCGAGGGCGAGGGCCGCGTCGTCGCCATCGTCCGCGACGGCGCGCGCGTCGATACCGCGATCACCGGCCAGGAAGTCGTCATCCTCGCCAACCAGACGCCCTTCTACGGCGAGAGCGGCGGCCAGTCGGGCGATGTCGGCATCATCGCCGGCGACAACGGTTTCGAGGCCGAGGTGACGGATACGGCCAAGCCGCTCGGCCGCCTCCACGCCCACCATGCGGTGATCGCGGGCGGCGAGCTGCGCGTCGGCGACGCCGTCTCGCTGAAGGTCGACGTCGCGCATCGCGACCAGGTCCGCGCCAACCATTCCGCCACCCACCTGCTGCACGCGGCGCTGCGCCACCATCTCGGCCCCCACGTCACCCAGAAGGGGAGCCTGGTCGCCGCCGACCGCTTCCGCTTCGACTTCTCGCACCAAAAGGCGCTGACGCCGGCCGAGCTGGCGCTGGTCGAGGCCGAGGTGAACCGCCACATCCGCGAGAACGACGTCGTCGGCACCCGCCTGATGACACCCGACGATGCCGTCGCGGCCGGCGCGATGGCGCTGTTCGGCGAGAAATACGGCGAGGAGGTCCGCGTCCTCTCCATGGGCCGCGCGCAGGACGATGCCTGGTCGGTCGAGCTGTGCGGCGGCACGCATGTGTCGGCGCTGGGCGACATCGCGCTGTTCAAGATCGTGTCCGAAGGCGCCGTCGCCGCCGGCATCCGCCGCATCGAGGCGCTGACCGGCGAGGCCGCGCGCCAGTGGCTCACCGCCCGCGAGGATCGGCTGAAGGAGGTCGCCGCCACGCTGAAGACCGCGCCGGAGGAGGTGCCGGCGC
>CAXTHU010000145.1:0-6022 GCA_964244125.1 uncultured Sphingomonadaceae bacterium | reverse complement strand
CTTCAGGGGAGGGGCCGGGGGTGGGGCCTCTCGGCTGGGCGGGCGTTCGTGGATAGGCCCCACCCCAACCTCTCCCCTGAAGGGGAGGGGCTTGATGTCACTCTGCACGTCGCCAAGGAGACGCTGGCATGACGATCAACCGGAGCGGGTGGAAGCCCAAGATGACCATCGAGGCCGATGCCCCCCCCGCCACCTTCACCGGCAACCGCGCGCTGATGCTGGAGGAGGCGCTGATCTTCGAGATCGGCGACGTGGAGCGCACCGGCGTCGATCTCGCCGCGCCGGCCACCGCCGCGACGCGGCTGGGCGGGCTGGAGCGCCATCGCCCGATCGGCCTGCCCGGCCTCACCGAGCCCGAGGCGGTGCGCCATTATACGCGGCTCAGCCGGCAGAATTACGGCATCGACCTGGGGCTGTTCCCGCTCGGCTCCTGCACGATGAAGCATAATCCGCGGTTGAACGAGAAGGTCGCGCGGCTGCCGGGCTTCGCCGACATCCATCCGCTCGCGCCGACGGAGACGGTGCAGGGCGCGCTGGCGCTGATCCACCTGGTCGGCGAATGGCTGAAGACGCTGACGGGCATGCCGGGCATCGCGATGAGCCCCAAGGCGGGGGCGCATGGCGAGCTGTGCGGGCTGCTCGCGATCCGCTCCGCGCTGGAGGCGCGGGGCGATGCGCGCGCGGTCGTGCTGGTGCCGGAGAGCGCGCACGGCACCAACCCGGCGACCGCCGCCTTCTGCGGCTATGCGGTGGAGAACATCCCCGCCGATGGCGCGGGCCGGGTCGATCTCGCCGCGCTCCAGGCGCGGATGGGGCCGGACGTGGCGGCGGTGATGGTCACCAACCCCAACACCTGCGGCCTGTTCGAGCGGGACATGATCGCCATCGGCGAGGCGGTGCATGCCGCCGGCGGCTTCGTCTATTGCGACGGGGCCAATTTCAACGCCATCGTCGGGCGCGTGCGGCCGGGCGACCTGGGCGTCGACGCGATGCACATCAACCTCCACAAGACCTTCTCCACCCCCCATGGCGGCGGCGGGCCGGGTTCGGGGCCGGTGGTGTTCTCCGAGGCGCTCGCCCCCTTCGCGCCGCTGCCCTTCGTCGAGCGGCATGGCGATCATTATGCCCTGGTCGAGGAGGAGAGCGCGACCGAGGAGCATCACGAGCTGAGCTTCGGCCGGATGACCGCCTTCCTGGGCCAGATGGGCATGTTCACCCGTGCCGCCGCCTACATGCTGAGCCACGGCGCCGACGGCCTGCGGCAGGTGTCGGGCGACGCGGTGCTGGCGGCGAACTACATCCTGCGCTCGCTGGCGGACGTGCTGGACGCGCCCTTCGCCGCGACCGGCCCCTGCATGCACGAGGCGCTGTTCTCCGACGAGGGCGTCGCCGAGGGCTTCTCCACGCTCGATATCGCCAAGGGGCTGATCGACGAGGGCTTCCACCCGATGACGATGTATTTCCCCCTGGTCGTCCACGGCGCGATGCTGATCGAGCCGACCGAGACGGAGAGCCTGGGCCAGCTCGACCAGTTCATCGGCGCGCTGCGATCGGTGGCGGAACGCGCCAGGGCGGGCGACGCCGCGCTGAAGGCGGCCCCGGTCCACGCGCCGCGCCGCCGGCTGGACGAGACGGCGGCGGCCAGGAAGCCGGTGCTGGCCTGGCGCGATCCGGCGCCGGCGGCGGCGGCGGAATAGAAAGCGCCAGGGGGTTGTTTGACGGGTGTGCACCACCCCCGCCATCCTGCTACAGCCCCCCCATGAAGTGCGCCCTCGTCAGCACCGGCAAGCGGCTGTCCGCCTGGTGGCACAAGGTCATGGCGGTGGCGGTGGACGAGGGGATCGGCTGGCAGCAGCGGCGGCCGTCGATCATTCGGGCGGTGCTGGTGATCCTGTTCACCGTCCTCTGGATGATGATCGGCTATACCGTGTCGGGCATCGTCGGCCGCCTGCTGGCGCGGCGCGACCGGCGGCTCAACCAATAGATCACCGGGAGGGCTTGATGCTGGAGCCGACGAAGGCGGGGAACGCGGCCGTGCGCTATGCGCTGGACGGCGACGTCGCGATCATCACGCTGGACGATCCGGCGACGCTGAACGCGCTGGACGAGGCGCGGGCCGCGCTGATCGGCCGGGCGCTGGACCGCGCCGCCGGCGAGGCGCGGGCGATCCTGCTGACGGGCGCCGGCCGGGCCTTCTGCTCGGGCACGTCGCTCGGCGGCGACGGCTTCGGCGATCCGGGCGTCATCCTCGAAGATCATTACAACCCCATGATCGAGGCGCTGCGGGCCAGCCCGCTGCCGATCGTGACGGCGGTGCGCGGCGCGGCCGCCGGCATCGGCTGCTCGCTGGCGCTGATGGGCGACATCGTCATGGCATCGGAGACGGCGTATTTCCTGCAGGCGTTTCGCGGCATCGGCCTGACCGCCGACGGCGGTTCGGCCTTCCTCCTCGCCCGCGCGGTCGGCCGCACGCGGGCGATGGAGATGATGCTGCTGGGCGAGCGGATACCGGCGGCCAAGGCGCTGGACTGGGGGCTGGTCAACCGCGTCGTCGCCGACGACGCGCTCGACGCCGCGGCGCTGGACATGGCGCGCGGCCTTGCCGCCGGGCCGCGATCGCTCCGGCTGATCCGCGCCGGCGCCTGGGCGGCGCTGGAACGGGGGCTGACCGACCAGCTCGCCGGCGAGGTCCGCGACCAGCGCCTCGCCGGCGCGACCGAGGACTGCGCCGAGGGCGTCGCCGCCTTCCGCGAGAAGCGCAGGCCGGTGTTCCGGGGGCGGTAGGTTGCACTTGAACCTCTCGAACCCGTCCATGCCGAGCGAAAGATTTGTGAGTATGGACCGAACCGGGTCCGCGATTTGCATGGCCTTTTAACCATCTTCGCATAGACTCGGGGCCATGGGACGGGTGATCGACTTCGAGGATCGGGCGGTCGCCTCGCTCCGCCGCCGCGTGGCGGAGGTGGAGGAGGCCAATCAGGACCTGATCGCCTTCGCCCGCGGCCATTCGGGCGCCGTCACCGCCATCCATGCCGCGGTGCTGGCGGCGATCGAGGCGGACGGGCTCGACCACCTCGTCCATGTCGTGACGCAAGGCTGGCCGGAACTGCTGGGGCTGGACGCGGTGGCGCTGGCGCTGGTGACGGGCGACGGCGGCATGCGCGCCGACCTGTCCGGCATCCAGTTCGTCGAGCCGCGCATGATCGAGCGCGCGATGGGCGGGATCGACGGCGTCGTGCTGCGCGGGGTGGAGCAGGGCCATCCGCTGTTCGGCCCTGCCGCCCCCCTGATCCGCGCCGAGGCGCTGGTCCGCCTGAAGGAGGCGCCGCCGTTGCCGTCGGGCCTGCTGGTCCTGGGCCAGCGCGGCGGCCAGCGGTTCGAGACGCTGCACGGATCGGAACTGCTGGTCTTCCTCGGCGCGACGCTCTCGCGCATGATCGCGCGGTGGCTGCTCCCCTGACCCTCGACGATCACCCCGCGCGCCACATCGCGGCGGAGTGGGCGGCGCATCTCGATCACGGCCGGCTGCGCTCGGCGCATACCGTCCGCGCCTATGTCGCGACGGCGCATCGCCTGATCGCCTTCCTCGGCCGGCACCATGCCGCGCCGGTGACGCCCGGGCTGCTGCGCGCGACCGCCACCGCCGATCTGCGCGCCTATCTCGCCGCGCGGCGGGCCGATGGCCTGGGCAACGCCTCGGCGGCGCGCGAGCTGTCGGCGGTCAAGGGCTTCCTCGCCTTCGCCGGGGGCGAGCCGAGCCGGATGCGGGGGCCGAGGGTGAAGCGCGGCGTGCCCCGCCCCGTCACCCCGGCGGACGCGATCGACATCGCCGAGGATGCCGCCGCCGCCGCGCGCGAGCCGTGGATCGCCGCGCGCGACTTCGCCGTGCTGCTCCTGCTCTACGGCGCCGGGCTCAGGGTGGGGGAGGCGATGGCGCTGACCGGCGCGGCGCTGCCGCTGGGCGACACGCTGCCGGTCCACGGCAAGGGCGGCAAGGGCCGGATCGTGCCGCTGCTGCCGAAGGTGGCCCGCGCGATCGAGGATTACGCCGGCGCCTGTCCCTGGCCAATCACCGCCCGAGGCCCGCTGTTCCTGGGCGCCAGGGGCGGACCGCTGCGCGCCGAGCTGATCCGCCGCGCCGTGCGGGGCGCCCGCGCGCGGTTGGGCCTGTCGGGCCGGACGACGCCGCATGCGCTGCGCCACAGCTTCGCCACCCACCTGCTCGGGCGCGGGGCGGACCTGCGCGCGTTGCAGGAACTGCTCGGCCACGCCAGCCTGTCGTCGACCCAGGTCTACACGCAGGTCGATGCCGCGCATCTGATGGACGTCTACCGCAACGCCCACCCGCGCGCGTAGGAGCGCCGCGGCCGGCTACGCGGCCGCCGGCCGGAACGCCCATCGGAGCGTCCGCGCGAGGCCGAGGGTGCCGGCGCGGAGCAGCGGGCGGGCCAGCACCGGGTCGGGCAGCCCATGCATCCGCCGCGCCCAGCCGGGCAACAGGTCGACGCCGGCCTGGAGGGTGAGCTTCTGCAACGGCTGGGCCAGCGGCTTGGCGGCGCGCTGATCGAGCACCAGCGCGGCGACCTCGCGGGTGCGCGCGTCGCAGACCAGCTCGCCGCGCCGTTCCTCGATCATGCGCCGCGCCGCCGCGCGGGTGGTCGGCACGGGGGCCGCGCCGAGCGCGTGGGCGACGGTCGCCATCTCGGCGAAATAGCGATCCTGGCCGGCGATCGGCATGGCGGGCTCGGCATAGCGGATCCAGGCGTCGAGGAAGCTCGTCGCCTCGGTCACATGCACCCACGCCAGGAGCGCCGGGTCGGCCGCGTGGTAGGGCCGGCCGTCGGGCAGCGTGCCGCCCACCCGCTCGTGGATGCGGCGCACGCGGTCGATCGCCGCCTCGGCCTCGTCCCGCCCGCCATAGGTGGTGAGCGCGATGAAGCGCGCGGTGCGCCGCAGCCGCCCGTGCATGTCGCCGCGGAAGCTCGAATGATCCCACACGCCGGCCAGCACGGCGGGGTGGAGCATCTGGAGGAGCAGCCCGGCGACGCCGCCGACCATCATCGTCGTGACGTCGCCATGCACCCGCCATGCCACCGATCGCGGCCCGAACATCCCGTCCGGCCGCCGCGCGACCGGCGCCTCGCCCCGTTCGCGATCGTTGAAGATGGCGACGACCTCGCGGGCGATGGCGGTCTTGATGGGATTTTCGATCAGGGGAAGCATGGGTTCGGCCTTGGCTGGACCGGAGAAACGGCCGGCATGGCGATAAGATGCCTCCCGTCAGCTCAGCCGGTCCAGCGCCTCGTCGTCCAGCGCGCCAGGGATTATCATCAGCGGGCAGGCCAGCGACCCCGCCTCGCCGGCGAAGTGGCTCACCAGCGGGTCGGGGCCGCCGCCCGCCGACGCGCCCAGCACCAGCGCGGCGATCTCGCGCCGCTCGGCGAGCAGCGCGCGGATCGCGGCGACCGGCTCGCCGTCGCGCGGCAGCAGGTTGGGGCGGACGCCGAGTTCCTCGACCAGCTCGCCCGCCGCCTGTGCCACCAGCGCCTCGGCGCGCAGCCGTGCCTCCTCCTCCATCGCCGCCTGCACCGCGCCCCACTGGACGAACTCGGCGGGCGGCACCGGCGCCAGTATGTCGACCGCGCCGCCGGTGCGCGCGGCGCGGCGCGCGGCGAAGCGGAGCGCGACGCGCGCCTCCGGCGTCCCGTCCATCACCACCAGATAGGTCCGCATGCCGTTCTCGCCCCCCGCCTGGCGAGACTGCGTCATCGCCGGCCCGGCGGCAAGCGGCGGCCTTGACCGGGGATGCGAAGATAGCCGACAGACCCCGCGACCCTGACCCGTCGAAGGCCGCCGCCGATGCCGATCGAACTGAAGATGCCCGCCCTCTCGCCGACGATGGAGGAGGGGACGCTGGCGAAATGGCTGGTGAAGGAGGGCGACGTCGTGAAGGCGGGCGACCTCCTCGCCGAGATCGAGACCGACAAGGCGACGATGGAGTTCGAGGCGGTCGACGAGGGGA
>CAXTHU010000144.1:0-6034 GCA_964244125.1 uncultured Sphingomonadaceae bacterium | reverse complement strand
CCTGCCCGCCGGCATCGTCGACGTCGAGCACGTAGTCGCGGGTCACCGCCGAGGGGTTGCCCTTGCCGTCGTCGAAGTTGGCACCCACGGTCACGTCGGCGCGGATGTAGTTGCCGTCGCCGTCCTCGGTCAGCTGGTTGGAGACCTGCGCCTCCAGGCCGGAGAAGTCGGAGCGGGTGATGAAGTTGACCACGCCGGCCACCGCGTCGGCGCCGTAGGTGGTGGCGGCGCCGCCGGTCAGCGTGTCGACCCGCTCGACGAGCGCCAACGGCACGTTGTTGAGGTCGAAGCGGCCGGCGAGTTCGGCCGGGACCAGGCGGCTGCCGTCGATCAGCACGACGTTACGGGTCGAGCCGAGGCCGCGCAGGTTGACGAAGCTGTTGCCGCCGTTGCCGTTGTTCACCGCCGAGCCGATCGAGGGCACCGCGCCGGGCAGGTCGCGCAGGATCTGTTCCGCCGTGTTGGACTGGCGAAGCTGGATTTCCTCCTGGCCGATCACCTGGACGGGCGAGGAGGCGACGAGGTTCGGGTTCGAGATCAGCGAACCGGTGACGACGATGTCGCCCGAGCTGGTGTCCTCGGCCGGCGGGGCCGACTCCTGGCTCTGGATGCCGGCCGGGGTGGTCGCGGCACCCGAGGGGGTGCGGGCCGCGGTGGCGGCGTCCTGGGCGAGGGCGGGGCTGGCGACGAGCGAGGCGCTCACCAGCAAGGTCGACGCCAGAAGGCGGCCGCGGTACGGATTCAGCATGGTCTGGTCCCCTGTGTATGGCCGGAAAGACGCACGGCCATTCGCAAATTCTAATATTTCATAGCCGGCGGACCGGCTACAGACCCTTTGGCTAAGCGAGTTTGCGCGGCGCGCCAATGGTCTGGCGCGGCCGCGTCACGATTGCGGACACCTGTAGCATTCAGGCCACAGTCAGCCGCCGGCTTGTCCGGATGCCGCGATCCGCCTAAGCCGCGCCAGGATTTGCGGGAGCGGGATCATGGCGTTGCGGGTGATGGGGCGGGTCGGCGCGGGCGCGCTGGTGGCGATCTTGGTGACGGCCGCCGGCGCTCAGGCGCAATCGGGCGAGCGGGTGGTCCGCTCCTTCACCGCCTGCCGCGCCGTCGCCGATCCGGGCGAGCGGCTGGCCTGCTTCGACAAGGCCGCCTCGGCGCTGGAGACGGCGGTGTCGAAGAAGGAAGTCACGATCCTCGACAGGCAGGACGTGCGCCGGACCAAGCGCTCGCTGTTCGGCTTCACCCTGCCCCGCATCGGCATCTTCAGCGGCGACGACGACGACGAACAGGAGAAGAAGGAGTTCGCCGAGATCAACACCACCGTCGCCTCCGCCCGCCAGTCGGGCTACGGCCGCTACGAGATCCACCTCGCCGACGAGGAGGCCGTCTGGCAGACGACCGAGCCGCTGCCCGACGTGCCCAGGGCCGGCGCGAAGATCCGCATCAGGAAGGGCATGCTCGGCAACTATTTCATCATGGTCGACGGGCGGAGCGTGCGGGGATTGCGGGTCAGATAACGCGCTCAAAGCCCCTCCCTTCAGGACAGGGGAGCGTGTTGCGAAGTCCCCTGCTCCGCCATCGGCCCCGCCAGCAGCAGCGGGTCGATACGCGCGTCGCGCCACTTCATCCCCCAGTGGAGATGCGGCCCGGTCGCCCGGCCGGTCATGCCGACCGCGCCGATCGGCTGGCCGCGCGCCACCCGCTCGCCGACCTTCACGTCGATCCGCGACAGGTGGAGGAAGCTGGAGTTCAGCCCCATGCCGTGATCGACCATCAGCAGGTTGCCCTCCAGGCTGAACGGGCGGTCGGCGGCGAGCACGACTACGCCGTCGGCCGGGGCCAGCACCGGCGTGCCCGCCGGCCGGGCGATGTCGACGCCGGAGTGATAGGCGCCCTTCTCCCCCCGATAGACCCGCTGGGCGCCGAACAGGCCGCTGATCCGGCCGGTGACGGGCCACAGGAAACGCTGCTGCCAGCCGTCGCTGGCCGCGTTCACGGCGCGGGCGGCGGCGATGCGGGCGAGTTCGGCGTTGCGCACCCGCATATATTCGGCGCCGGGCGAGGTGCCGCGCGGGATCGGCAGCGATTCGATGGCCCAGTCGCGCGGGGCGATGGCGAGCGTCTCCGCCACCTCCCGCCCGTCCGCCAGCCGCGCCGCGACGCGCGCCTCCGGGCCGGCGTCGCGGTCGAAGGCGACGAGGAAGCGCCGGCCGGGCGCCAGCGTCACGGCCGCGCCGTCCAGCGTCACCGCCACCGCCCCCGTCGGCGCGGTGCCGATGACGAGCCCGCCCTGGGTCGACGCGCCCTGGAAGGCGAAGCGCCCGACCGCCGGCTCGGCCGGGCGGACGACCCCCGGCATCGGCCCCGGCGGCGGCGCGATCGTGGCGCAGGCGGCGAGCGGCAGGGCCAGCAGCGCCCGGCCGCGCCGGAGCCTCACTTGGGCCAGCCTCACTTGGGCCAGCCTCACTTGGCCGATTTCATCTAGGCAGCGACGCGCGCGTGGCGATCTCGGCGGTGGCATAGGGTTCCTGCCGCGCCACCGACCAATAACGCAGGCGATCGAGCGGGATCGGCTCGCCCGACACCGCGCACAGGACATGGTCGCCCGGCGTCAGCACGCGGAAGTTGTTGTCGAGATAGCGCAGGCGGGCGGCGCGTCCGCCCTGGGACATGAGCATCGGCTGTTCCCTCAAAGCAAGGTCGGCTGGGCCGGCGGATAAGCCGCCGCGCGGCCGCGCTCAAGCCCGGCGCGGGTCGTCTCGGCGCGGGCGTCCACCGTGCCGTCGGCGAAGTGGAGCGTCAGATGCCCCGCCGCCCGCGCCTTCGCGGCCGTCGCCACCACGCCGCCGTCCCGCCTGGAGACCCAGGCATAGCCCCGCGCGAGCGGGCGTTCCGGATGCAGGCTCGCGGCCAGCCGGGCGATCGCCTCCAGCCGCCGCCGCCGCTCGGCCAGCCGCGCCGTCACCAGTTCGGGGCGGAAGCGGAGCACGGCCAGCGCCGCGCGGCCCCGCCCGATCCGCTCGGCCAGCAGGCGCGGGCGCAGCGCGCCCGAAGCCTCGGCCAAGTCGCCGCGCGCCACCGCCAGCCGCCGGCCGAGCGCGCGCGGGCCGCGATCGGCCAGGTCGTCCAGCCGCTGCCGCCACGGCGCCGCCAGAGCCTCGGGCGCCGGCATCCGCCGCGCCGCCGCCGCCAGCTTCTCGCCCGCCCGCGCGGCGTGGCGATGGGCGCAGCGGGCGATGCGCGCGCCCTGCTCGGCCACGGCCATGCGCAGTTCGGCCCGCACCGGCACCGCCATCTCGGCCGCCGCGGTCGGCGTCGGCGCGCGGCGGTCGGCGGCGAAGTCGCACAGGGTGGTGTCGGTCTCGTGACCCACCGCCGAGATCACCGGGATGGGCGAGGCGGCGACGGCGCGCACCACCGCCTCCTCGTTGAACGCCCACAGATCCTCGATCGACCCGCCGCCGCGCGCGACGATGATGAGGTCGGGCGCCCCCCCCGGTTCCCGGCCGAGCAGCGCGAAGCCGGCGATGGCGGCCGCCACCTGCCCCGCCGCCGCCTCCCCCTGCACCGCCACCGGCCAGACCAGCACGTCGGTCGGGCAGCGATCGGCCAGGCGGTGGAGGATGTCGCGGATCACCGCCCCGGTCGGCGAGGTGACGACGCCGATCCTGCGCGGCAGGAACGGGAGCGGCCGTTTGCGCCCCTCGTCGAACAATCCCTCGGCGGCGAGCGCCTGGCGGCGGCGGTCCAGCAGCGCCATCAGCGCGCCCTTGCCCGCCAGTTCCAGCCGGTCGATCACCAGCTGGTAGCGCGATCGGCCGGGATAGGTCGTCAGCCGCCCGGTCGCGATCACCTCGATCCCGTCTTCCGGGCGAAACCGCATGGCGGCCGCCTGCCCCTTCCAGATCACCGCGTCCAGGCAGGCGCGATCGTCCTTCAGCGTCAGGTAGCAGTGGCCCGAGACATGCCGCTTGAACCCCGACACCTCGGCCCGGACGCGGACATGGCCGAACGCATCCTCCACCGTGCGCTTCAGCGCGCCGGAGAGTTCGGCGACGGTGAGGGTCGCGACATTGTCGCCCGGAACCGCCTCGGCTAGGAGCGCGCCGGTATCGAAAGGGGTGGCCATGAACGTCCTGCTGATCGGGTCGGGTGGACGGGAAGATGCGCTCGCCTGGAAGCTTTCGCAATCGCCGCTGCTCGACACGCTCTACGCCGCGCCCGGCAACGGCGGCATCCGCGCGCGGGCGACCTGCGTCGCGCTCGACATCGCCGATCACGCGGCGGTGGTGGATTTCGTCCAGCTGCACGCGGTCGAACTGGTGATCGTCGGGCCGGAGCAGCCGCTGGTCGACGGCCTCGCCGATGCCCTGCGCGCCGCCGGCATCCGCGTGTTCGGTCCGTCGAAGGCGGCAGCGCGGCTCGAAGGCTCCAAGGCCTTTACCAAGGCGCTGTGCGCCGCCGCCGGCATCCCCACCGCCGCCCATGTCGCCTGCGCCGATGCCGCCGGCGCGCGCGCCGCGCTGCCGGGCTTCGCCTTGCCCGTCGTGGTGAAGGCGGACGGCCTGGCCGCCGGCAAGGGCGTGACGATCGCCGCCACCGTCGCCGAGGCGGAAGCCGCGATCGACGCGATCGGCGGGCCGATGGTGCTGGAAGCCTTTCTCGACGGCGAGGAGGTCAGCCTGTTCGCGCTGTGCGACGGCGTCGACGCCATCCCCTTCGGCTCGGCGCAGGATCACAAGCGCGTCGGCGAGGGCGACACCGGCGCTAATACCGGCGGCATGGGCGCCTATTCCCCCGCCCGCGTGCTGACGCCCGGACTGGAGGCGCGCGCGATGGACGGGATCGTCCGCCCGACCCTGCGCGCCATGGCGGCGGCGGGCACGCCCTTCACCGGCGTGCTGTTCGCCGGGCTGATGCTGACGCGGGCCGGGCCGCAGCTGATCGAATACAACGTCCGCTTCGGCGATCCGGAGTGCCAGGCGCTGATGAGCCGGCTGGAGAGCGACCTCCTCGCGCTGCTGCTCGCCGCCTGCGATGGGCGGCTCGGCGAGGCGCGCCCGGGCTGGTCGCCGGACGTCGCGCTCACCGTCGTGATGGCGGCGGCCGGCTATCCCGGCCCGCCGCGCACCGGCGGCACGATCGCCCTGCCCCCGGACGGGGACGGCGTGCGCATCTTCGTCGCCGGCGCCGAGCGTGACGGCGAAGGCCGGCTGGTCGCCACCGGCGGCCGCGTGCTGGGCGTCACCGCCACCGCCCCGACCGTGGGCGAGGCGCGGACGCGCGCCTATGCCGCGATCGACCGGGTGGACTGGCCCGACGGCTTCTGCCGCCGCGACATCGGCTGGCGCGAGACGGCGCGGGAGGCCGCCGAATGATTCGAGGGCCGGAACCTCGCGGTCCCGGCCCTCCTCCCCGATACGCCACGCGAGGAAATCGATCAGCAGCGGCCGTCCGAACGGTCGATCGAGCGGCCGGCGAGCGCGCCCACGCCCGCGCCGACGATGGTGCCGGCGGTGTTGTCGCCGCGCCTGCCGACGACGGCATTGCCGAGCAGGCCGCCGGCGATGGCGCCGATGATCGTGCCGCCGGTGCCATTGTCGCGGCAGCGTCCGTTGGAGCGATAGCCGCGGCGGCCGTCATAGCCCCGGTCGTAACCGCGGTTGCCGTAGCCGCGGTTGCGATAGCCGCGCCCGTCGCGATAGCGGACGGTCTCATAGCCGCCGTCATCGCGATCGTAGCCGCGCTCGTAGCCCTGGCCGTAGCCATAGGGCTGGGCGAAGGCGGCGGTGGGGGTCGCGACCGTGGCGGTGGCGGCGACGGCCGACATCAGGGTCAGCATCAGGGCCTTGGCGATCATCGGTTCGTCTCCTTCATCCCGCCGGTCCGCCCGGCCATGACGCCTTTCTGGCATTCCGGCGGTGAGCCGGTCCTGAATGGCGCCGTTAGCGGCCATTCAGCTTCGACGGAAACGCAGGATCGGCAAACCCGATCCTGTCCGATCCGCATCGTGCTCATGCGCCGCCGGGGG
>CAXTHU010000143.1:0-6126 GCA_964244125.1 uncultured Sphingomonadaceae bacterium | reverse complement strand
CCCGCCGCCCCGCCGCCGCCGCTGCTCGACCGGGTGGCGCCGGCCAAGCGCGCGGCGGCGGCGGCGCTGATGGCGCGCGCGGGGGTGCCGGCGGCCACCCTCGACCGGCTGGAAACCTGGGCGGCGGCGTTCCTGCTCGCCCGGCCGATGATGGAGGATCTCGGCGTCTCGGGCGAGGCCGGGGTGGAGGAGGTGCTGAAGCGCGACTTCGCCGCCGCCGGCCGGCCGGTTGAGGGGCTGGAGACGGTGCGCGAGCAGCTCGGCTTCGTCGACGGTCTCGCCGAGGCGGACCAGCGCGCGCTGCTCGACGGCTTCGTCGAGCAGGCGCCCAAGGCCCGCGCCGCGTTCGCCGCCATGCTGGCCGCCTGGGGGCGCGGCGACGAACGCGGCATCGCCGCCACCTTCGACCGCGAACTGAAGGGCTCGCCGGGCCTGCGCGCCGCGCTCCTCGTCCGCCGCAACGAGAACTGGGCGCGCGCCATCGCCGCCCGCCTGGCCACGCCCGGCACGATCATGGTCGCGGTCGGCGCGGGGCATCTGGCCGGCGCGGACAGCGTGGTCGCCTTGCTGCGCGCGCGGGGCCTCGCCGTCACCCGCATCCGGTAGGGCTTCCTTGCCTTCGCGCGGCGCTTGCTCTAAGCGCGCGCCCTTCGGCCGGGGTCATCCCTGGAGGTCCGGCCGCAACATCAGCATTGGAGACATATCATGAGCGACACGCTCACGCTGTCGGCCGAGGCGCGGACACGGGCTGGCAAGGGAGCCTCCCGTCACCTGCGCCGCGAAGGCCGCGTTCCCGCCGTCATCTACGGCGCCGGCCAGGAGGCCCAGGCGATCCATGTCGAGGAGCGCCTGCTCAACCGCCAGCTCGGCACCGGCCATTTCATGAACTCGGTGGTGATGCTGGAGGTCGGCGGCCAGTCGGTCCGCACGCTGCCCAAGGACGTGCAGCTCCACCCGGTCAGCGACCGGCCGCTCCACGTCGACTTCCTGCGGATCGGCGAGCATGCCCAGATCCACGTCAACGTGCCGGTGCGCTTCACCGACGAGGAAGGCTCGCCCGGCATCAAGCGCGGCGGCGTGCTGAACATCATCAAGCACGAGATCGAGCTGATCTGCGACGCGGCCGAGATCCCCGACGAGATCGTCATCGCGCTGACCGGGCGCGACGTCGGCGAATCGATCCACATCTCGGCGGTGGAGCTGCCGCGCGGGGCGAAGGCGGCGATCGAGGATCGCGACTTCACCATCGCCACCATCGTCGCCCCGTCGGCGCTGAAATCGTCCGAAGGCGGCGAGTTCGGCACCGAGGGCACGACGACGGCGGAGTAATCTCGCTCCCGCACCCGTCATTCCGGCGAAGGCCGGAATCCAGCTCCGACCGATGGATCCGGGCCCCGGCCTGCGCCGGGGTGACGGCAGGCAGGGGAGAGGGAATCCGATGCAGCTGTGGGCGGGCCTCGGCAATCCGGGGGCGCGATATGCGCTCAACCGGCATAATGTCGGCTTCATGGCGGTGGATGCCATCGCCGAGGTCCATGGCTTCGAACCCTGGCGCAAGGCGTTCCAAGGGTGGGCTTCGGCCGGCCGGATCGGCGGCCAGCGCATCCTGCTGCTGAAGCCCGCCACCTTCATGAACGAGAGCGGCCGCGCGATCGGCGAAGCGCTACGCTACCACAAGCTCGACGCGACCGCGCTCACCGTCTTCCACGACGAACTCGATCTCGCGCCCTTCCGGGTCAAGGTGAAGACCGGCGGCGGGACCGCGGGGCATAACGGCCTGCGCTCGACCGACCGGCATCTCGGCCCCGATTTCCGCCGGGTGCGGCTGGGGATCGGGCATCCGGGGCACAAGGACCGGGTGACGGGGCATGTGCTGGGGAATTACGCCAAGGCGGAGATCGATCCCCTGAACGACATGCTCGGCGCGGTGGCGGCGGAGGCGGCTTGGCTGGCGGAGGGCGACGACGCGCGGTTCATGAGCGAGGTGGCGCGGCGGTTGGCGTGACCTGTTCCCCGGCGGAGGCCGGGGAACAGGAGGTTCAGATACCCGTCTTGTCGTAGCCTGACAGGTTGCCCGCCGAGGCGAAGTCGGCCTGGCCGCCCTGCGACCCCATGCCGCCCATGTGGGCGGCGGCGTTGTCGTCCACCGCGTTGCCGATCGCGCGGCGGCGGATGAAGGCTTCCTCGCTCTCCTCCGGGTCGCGGACGTCCATCGTCTCGTCCTTGACCGAGGGCTTGGCAGGCACGGCGCTGTCGACGGCTTCCTTGGCGATCGCCTCGTCGTCGGTCATGCCGTCTGCGTGTTCGTCGGCCATCGTCGGTCTCCCAGGATTGAACGATGCGACAACGAGCCGTCCGGCGGCCCGTTCCTCCGCCCGCCGCGCCGCGCCGCTGGCCTATCGCGCGCGCCTCGCCTAAAGCCCGCCGATCCCCCTTCGACCAGGAACCGGACAGACCCATGGGTTTCCGCTGCGGCATCGTCGGCCTGCCGAACGTCGGCAAATCGACCCTCTTCAACGCGCTGACGCAGACGGCGGCGGCGCAGGCCGCCAACTATCCGTTCTGCACCATCGAGCCCAACGTCGGCGACGTGGCGGTGCCCGACCCGCGGCTCGACGACCTGGCGAAGATCGCCGCCTCGAAGGAGATCATCCCGACCCGGCTCACCTTCGTGGACATCGCGGGCCTCGTGCGCGGCGCCTCCAAGGGCGAGGGCCTCGGCAACCAGTTCCTCGCCAACATCCGCGAGGTGGACGCGGTGGTGCATGTGCTGCGCTGTTTCGAGGAAGGCGACGTCACCCATGTCGAGGGCAAGGTCGATCCGATCGCCGATGCCGAGACGGTGGAGACCGAGCTGATGCTCGCCGACCTCGATACGCTGGAGCGGCGCGTGCCGGGCCTCGTGAAGAAGGGGCAGCAGGGCGACAAGGAGGCGAAGGCCGCCGCCGCCGTGCTGGGCCGCGCGCTCGACCTGCTGCGCGAGGGGCGGCCCGCCCGGCTGACCACGGCCGCCGACGAGGACGAGGCGCGGCTGTTCGCCCAGGCGCAATTGCTGACCGCCAAGCCCGTCCTCTACGTCTGCAACGTCGGCGAGGGCGACGCGGCCGGCGGCAACGCCCATTCGGCGCGCGTGTTCGCCAAGGCGGCGGCGGAAGGCGCGCAGGCGGTGGTGGTGTCGGCGGCGATCGAGGCCGAGATCGCCACCATGGCGGCGGACGACCGGGCCGAGTTCCTCGCCGACCTAGGTCTGGCCGAGACCGGCCTCGCCCGCGTCATCCGCGCGGGCTACGCGCTCCTCCACCTCATCACCTTCTTCACCGTCGGGCCGAAGGAGGCGCGCGCCTGGACGATCCCGGTGGAGGCGCGCGCGCCGCAGGCGGCCGGCGCGATCCATTCCGATTTCGAGCGCGGCTTCATCCGCGCCGAGACGATCGCCTATGACGATTACGTCGCGCTGGGCGGAGAGGCGGGCGCGCGGGAGGCGGGCAAGCTGCGTTCCGAGGGCAAGGACTATGTCGTGAGAGACGGCGACGTGCTGCTGTTCCGCTTCAACGTGTGAGGAAGAGATGGCGTTCTTCGAGGATTTCGCGGTCGGGCAGACACGGGCGTTCGGCCGTTACGAGGTCACCCGCGAGGAGGTGATCGCCTTCGCCTCGCGCTACGACCCGCAGCCCTTCCACCTGGACGACGCGGCGGCGGCGCGGACCCATTTCGGGCGCGTGGCGGCGAGCGGCTGGCACACCACCGCCATGGCGATGGCGATGGCGGTCGCCGACATGGGCGACGACGACGGCAGCCTGGGCGGCGTCGGCGTGGACAATCTGCGCTGGCTGAAGCCGGTCCATCCCGGCGACACGCTGCGCTGCGAAAGCGAGGTGCTGACGGTGGAACCCTCGTCGACCCGGCCGATCGGCCGGGTGCGCACCCGCACGACCGTGTTCAACCAGCACGGCGAGCCGGTGCTGCGCTTCGAGCCGCTGGCCATGTGGGCGCGGCGGGAAGGGTGACGGCCCTCTCCCCCTCTCCCACTCTCTCCCCCTCTCCCCGGAGGGGGGAGGGGGCTAACCCCTCAATGCTTCCGGTCCGCCCAGATGTTGCGGTAGGCCAGATAGGCCAGCACGGTGGCGATCAGGAGGAAGCCAAGCACCGCCAGGCCGATGCGGTGGCGGTTCTCCAGCTTCGGCTCGGCCGTCCAGGTCAGGAAGGCGGCGACGTCCTTGGCCATCTGCGCCTTGGTGGCGACGGTGCCGTCCGAATAGGTCACCTGGCCGTCGGCGACGATCGGCGGCGGCATGCCGATGTTGAGGTTGGCGAAATACGGGTTGTAATATGCGCCCGGCGGCGTCCTGGCATCGGGGAAACGCTTCAGCAGGTCGGCCGGCTGGTCCCGATAGCCGGTCAGCAGCGAATAGACGTAGGCCGCGCCGCCCTCGCGCGCCTTGGCGATGAGCGACAGGTCCGGCGGCAGCAGATTGTTGTTGCCGGCGCGCGCCGCCGTCTCGTTGGCGAAGGCCCAAGGCATGCGGTCCGAGGCGATGTTCTTGCGCGTCGCCGGCTCGCCGGTGTCGGGATTGATCGACGGCTGCTCCACCGGCCACTGGTTGGCGATCGCCTTCACCTCCGGCGCGGTGAAGCCGATGTCCTGGAGGTCGCGGAAGGCGACGAGCCGCATCGAATGGCAGGCCGAGCAGACCTCCTTGTAGACCTGGAACCCGCGCTGGAGCTGGCGTCGGTCGAACTTGCCGAGCGGCCCGTCGGAGGCGAGCGCCAGTTCCTTATGCTCCAGGTGGAAGACGTGGCTCGCCTGCGGGCTTTCCGCCTCGCGCGGGGTCACGATCACCGCGAAGATCAGCGCGGCGAGGAAGCCGAGCCCGACGATGGGCGCGATGAGCGGGCCGAAGAAGCGGAGCATGTCTGGTCTTTCCCTCGGGGCTCAGGCGGTCTGCGCACCGAACGGCGCGGATTCGGCCTTCTCGCCGTGCAGCACCGATTCGGTGATCGAGTTCGGCAGCGGCAGCGGCGTTTCCAGGCGCGAGACGATCGGCAGGACGATGAGGAAGTGAGCGAAATAATAGCCGGCGCATAGCTGGCTTAACAGCACCACCATCGGCGTCACCTCCGCCTGGCCGAGATAGCCGAGGGCGAACACGTCGACGACCAGCACCCAGAAGAACCAGAAATACAGCGGCCGGTAATTGGCCGACCGCACCGGCGAACGGTCGATCCAGGGCAGGAAGAACAGCAGCAGGATTGAGCCGAACATGGCGATCACGCCCCAGAGCTTGGCCGGCACCCAGAGGAAGTTGCCGGTGAACGCCTTCAGGATCGCGTAGAACGGCAGGAAATACCATTCGGGCACGATATGCGCCGGGGTCGAGAGCGGGTTGGCCGGGATGTAGTTGTCCGGATGGCCCAGCAGGTTGGGCGCGAAGAACAGGATCGCGCTGAACACCAGCAGGAACACGCCCAGGCCGAAGCCGTCCTTGGCGGTGTAATAGGGGTGGAACGGCACGGTGTCCTGCGGCCCCTTCACGTCGACGCCGGTCGGGTTGTTGGACCCCGGGATATGCAGCGCCCAGATATGCAGGATGATGACCGCGGCGATGACGAACGGCAGCAGATAATGGAGCGAGAAGAAGCGGTTGAGCGCGGCGTCGTCCGGCGCGAAGCCGCCCAGCAACCACTCGCGGATCGGCTCCCCGACCAGGGGGATGGCCGAGAAGAAGCCGGTGATGACCTGCGCGCCCCAGAAGCTCATCTGCCCCCAGGGCAGCACATAGCCCATGAAGGCGGTGGCCATCATCAGCAGGAAGATGACGACGCCCAGCAGCCAGATCATCTCGCGCGGCGCCTTGTAGGAGCCGTAATACAGTCCGCGGAAGATATGGCAGTAGACGACGATGAAGAACATGCTGGCGCCGTTGGCGTGGGCATAGCGCAGCATCCAGCCCGAGTTCACGTCGCGCATGATGTGTTCGACGCTGTCGAACGCCACCGTCGCGTTGGCGGCATAGTGCATCGCCAGCACGATGCCGGTGATGATCTGCACGCCGAGCGCCGCCCCGGCCAGCACGCCGAAGTTCCAGAAATAGTTGAGGTTGCGCGGCACCGGATAGCCGGCGCCGA
>CAXTHU010000142.1:0-6128 GCA_964244125.1 uncultured Sphingomonadaceae bacterium | reverse complement strand
GATTCGGTACGGGCGATGGAGCGGCGCGCGGCGGCGCAGTTCGTCGCCGAGAACCGGCTGGTCGAGCTGCGTCTCGCCATGCCGGTGCCGCCCCAGGTCGAGATGCTCGGCACGCGCTGGCGGGTGGCGACGGCGGAGCGGGCGACCGACGATCCCGACCTGCGCGCCGTCACGGTCACCGCGACGGCGGCGGACGGCGGCGTCGGCGCGACGCTCGACGGCTTCGTCGATGCGGGCACGACCGCGCGATGATCCGGCCATCGATCGGCCGGGCCGCGACGATCCGGGCGACGGCGATCCGCCGCGCCATGGCGCTCGACGCCCGCCGGGCGAAGCTGGTGGCCGACCTGTCTACCGGCGCGGTGATCGTGTCGGTCGCGATCGCGCTCGGCGGGCTGACCTGGCGGCTGGCGGGCTTCGCTGGCACCGCCGCGCCCGCCATCGGCCCGGCCGCGCCGCCCGCCGCCGGCCCGGCGGACGTCGCCGCGGCGATCGCCTTCGCGCCGTTCGGCCGGGACACCGGCGGGGCCGCGTCGCCGACCGCGCTGCCGCTGGAACTGCACGGCGTCGTCCTCGCCACGCCCCGCGCCGCCTCGACCGCGCTGATCGCGCCGGCCGGCGGCCGGCCGATCGCCTATGCCATCGGGCAATCGGTCGGCGGCGCCACGATCGACGACATCGCCATGGATCACGTTCTGCTGCGGGTGAGCGGCCGGGCGGAACTGCTCGCCTTTCCGCGGTTCGGCGCGCCGGCCGCTTCCGCGACGGCGGCCTCGCCGATGCCGTCGCCGCTCCCTCCGGGCGGCCCGTCCGACGCACGGCCGATCCAGCCGCTGGTGGCGGCCCCGGCGCCGGACCTGATCGCCGCGCTCGGCGCGACGCCGACCGGCACCGGCTATCGCATCGGCACGCCGCCGTCCGACATGGCGACGCGCGCCGGGTTGCAGGCGGGCGACGTCATCCAGACGGTGAACGGCCAACAGCTGGGCGATCCGGCACGCGACCGCCAGACGATCGCCGCCGCCGGCGCCGCCGGCGCGGTCCGCATCGATCTGCTGCGCGGCGGACAGCGCATCACCCTTTCCATGCCGCTCCGTTGAGGACGACCGTCTTGCGATCTCCCGCCTGCCTGCCCCTTCTTCTCGCCGCCGCCGTCGCCATGCCGGTGCCGGCCCAGCGCTATGGGCCGCCGCCCGCGCCCGTTTCCTCCGCATCTCCCGCTCCGCCGCCGGGCCAGGTCGCCGACGTGGTGGTCAACATGCGCGGGATCGAGATCGCCGACGTCGCCGAGCAGATCAGCCGCATCACCGGCCGCACCCTGATCCTCGATCCCAACGTGCGCGGCATCGTCAACGTCACCTCGGCCGAGCCGCTGACCAGGACGGGCGTGTGGGATCTGTTCCAGTCGGTGCTGCGCGTCCACGGCTTCGCCGCCGTCCGTTCCGGAAAGGCGTGGCGGATCATCCCGCAGGCCGCCGCCATCCGCGACGCCGGCGTCGGCGGAGTGGCGAACGGGCAGGAGGTGACGACGCGCCTCGTCCGCCTGCGCAACATGCCGGCCGAGGCGGCGGCGCGCGCGCTCCGCCCGCTGGTGGCGCAGTTCGGCTCGGTCGAGGCGCTGACCAGCCCCAACGCCATCGTCGTCACCGACTATGCCGAGAACGTGCGCCGGGTGGAGCGGCTGGCCCAGTCGCTCGACGCGGGCGGGGCCGGCGGCTTCGAGAGCTTCCTGCTGAAGAATGCCAGCGCGCGCGAGGTGGCGACCGCGATCCAGGGCGTGATCGGCGAACCCGGCGGGGCGGGCGGGCCACGGGTGGTGGCCGACGAGCGCAGCAACACCGTGCTGGTGCGCGGCGAGCCTGGCGCCCTCGCCCAGGCGCGGCGGCTGGTCCGCGTCCTCGACCAGCCGGGCGGGGCGACGCCGATCACGCGCATGTTCCGGCTGAACAACGCCGACGCCGCCTCGGTGACGGAGGTGCTGCGCGGCGTGCTGGGGCAGCCGGGGGGGACGACCAATCCGGTCGCCCGCGCGCTGGCCGGCGGGCGTGCCTCGCTCGATCGCGGCGGTGCGCTCAACGGCGGCAATCTGGGGCTCGGCAACGGCCAGTCCGCGCTCGGCGCGACGCCGGCGACGACGGTGATCGGCGCGGCCACGGGCACATCGACGCAGGGGCAGACGTTCGGGCAGCAGCTGACGGGTGGATCGGGCGGGCAGGGGGGGGCGGAGGCGCAGGCGCAGGGCTTCTCGACGCCGGACCTCACCGTCCAGCCGGCGGTCGAGCTGAACGCCATCGTCGTGCGCGGCACGCCATCGGCCATCGCCCAGATCGAGACGCTGGTGGCCGACCTCGACGTCCGCCGCCCGCAGGTGCTGATCGAGGCGGCGATCGTCGAGATCACCGGCGACCAGGCCGAGGCGCTGGGCGTGCAGTTGGGTTTCGGCGCGGCGGCGATCGGGGCGGCGGACGGCGGCGCCACCTCCTTCTCCAACCTGGGCCTGCCGCTCCGCCAGATATTGGGGCTGATCGGCGCGCCGGCGGCCGCCGCCGTGCTGACCGACGGGGGATCGGCCAACGTCAGGATCGGCGACAATTTCTCCGTCCTGCTCCAGGCGCTCGGCCAGTCGACCAAGGCGAACCTCCTGTCGACGCCCAGCGTCACGGTGCTGGACAACGAGGCGGCCGACATCGTCGTCGGCCAGAACGTGCCCTTCCGCACCGGCAGCTTCGCCAGCGACAGCTCCAGCCTGGGCGCCTTCACCACCATCCAGCGGCAGGACGTCGGCATCACGCTGAAGGTCGTCCCCAGCATCCGCCAGGGCAACACGGTGCAGCTGGACGTGGCGCAGGAGGTGTCGTCGCTGATCGGCGCCGTCACCGGCGCCGCCGACCTCATCACCAACCGCCGCGCCATCCAGACCAAGGTGCTGGCCGACGACGGCGGCACCATCGTGCTGGGCGGCCTCATCAGCGACGATCGCATGCAGGTGAAGAGCCAGGTGCCGATCCTGGGCGACGTGCCGATCGTGGGCGAATTGTTCAAGAGCCGGCGGGAGAGCCGGACGAAGCGCACGCTCTTCGTGTTCCTGCGGCCGACGATCCTGCGCGACAAGGCGTCGGCGGATGCGGTGACGCGGGGACGGTATGACCGCGCGCGCGGGGCGGAGGCGGTGCTGGGGGAAAACGGAAGCTTGCTGCTGCACAAGCCGCAGCCGCGGCTGACGGTGGAGATCGAGGGGATTTATTAAAGACCCCATTTCGGGATCGACCGAGGCAGCCGTTCTCGACACCTCGACGGAGGTCTCGCATGAGATACGACGAGTTTGGATGGGGGAAGTCTATGCGGTTCCAAGCAAGACGACGGGCGGTATTTCGGCTCTCGGCCCTGGCTCTCCTTGCCGCCGGCTGCTCTGCTCCGCCGAAGACGACCACCCCGCCCGATCCGGTGAAAGCCATTGCCCGCTCGCTCTCGATCATTCGTTCCGCAACGCCCGAGCATCCCCGCGTGCTCAAAATCCTGTTCTACGGACAGTCGATCAGTGTTCCGAAATGGACCGACCAGGCGATGTCCAGGTTGCGCAAGAGGTATCCAAACGTAGCTTTCGATGCGCGAAACCTGGCGCTGGGCGGCTGGTCGGCCGATATTCTGCTTCGCGCCGCCTCGCGTGACGTCAGCGATTTCTACCCCGACCTCATCGTGTTCCATGTCTATGGCGATCACAGGGCATATGAGAAGATCATCCGGACCTTCCGGACGCGGACCGCCGCGGACATCATCGTGCAGACCGATCATGTGGTGACCCCCGTGGAGCCGGTCTGCGACAGGGGCTTGCATCTGCGCTGGTCGCCACCGCCCGGCTGCACCGGACATATCTGGTTCAAGCAGCATTTCTGGAGCGACTTCATGTCGGGGCTGTGGATTCCGACGATGGCCCGAAAATATGATCTGGCGGTGGAGCCGCGACGGCAGGAATGGAACCAGTATCTCCAGTCGCATCGCCTGGACATGACGGCTCTTCTCAACGACGGACAACACCCCAACGAGCGCGGGTGGGCGCTCATGGCGAACCTGTTCACGTCATGGTTCCAAGGTCTCGTCGGCCGATCGAGAGCCGAGGCCGGCGGTGCATCCAACGTGCGGAGCCTGCCTCCTCCCGGCCCGGATACGCAAAAGTCGTTCGTGTTCGACGGCAACCGCATCGAACTGATTGCCGGGGGTCCGCTCGATGGCAGGGTCCAGGTCACGGTCGACGGCAAGGCACCGCGGGACCTCGACGGCTGTTGGCAAAACAGCCGTTCGAGCCGTCTGCCCAACCTTCCCGATTGGCCGGCGCTCAAGCAGGTCGGCGTGAAATCCTCCTATCATCGATCCGACCGCTGGACCTTGCGGGTCCATCATCTCGACGCGGCGCAAGACAAGTTCGCGTTCAGCCTGACGAGCGCCCGGCGAGGTCCGGAAGGCACCGGCACGTCGGATGCCGCTTTCACATCGACGTCGGGGCTCGTCACCCTCTCACCGGAAGACTGGATGCTCGCCGAGGCCAGGAAGGTTTCCGGGAAGGGCGTGCCGGAAGGTACGATCTTCCAGTGGACGCGCGACTTCAGATGTACCGACGAAAAGCCGGTCGTCCTGGCAAATGCCGCGACCGAGCAGCGCCATGTCCTGGCGACCGACCTTCCGAACGGCCGTCATGTCGTGAAGCTGAGGGTGGATGCGGGTGCGCCCGCCCTGCTGGAAGTGAGAACGTATCGCCCGGCCTTGTCCGAGTAGCTGGAGCCGTTTGTGATCGAACCAACTCTCCCCTCCCCTGAAAGGGAGGGGCTCACGTCGGATCGATCCGATCGCAAACGGCTCTGCTCGGGACGCGGCAAGGCCCTCATCCCGCCACCGGCAACCGCAACCTGACCAGCAATCCCCCCAGATCCTCGCTCTCCTCCAGCGCCACCGTGCCGTCGTAGATCTCCGCCACGTCGCGCACGATCGCCAGGCCAAGGCCCGTGCCCGGCTTGTCCGTGTCCAGCCGCGCGCCGCGCCCGAAGATGTCGTCGCGCTCGGCCTCGGGGATGCCGTGGCCGTCGTCCTCCACCAGCAGCTCGACGTAGCCGGCCTCCATCCCCACCGTCACGAACACCCGGCCGCCGCCATATTTCGCCGCGTTCTCGATCAGGTTGCCGATCATTTCGTCCAGGTCCTGCCGCTCCACCCGGGCGGCGGCGGTGCGGTCGCCGGCGATGTCTATCGTGGCGTCGGGGTAGAGGCGGGCGACGGCGCGTTCGACGGCTTCGAGCGAGGGCCACACCCCGGCCCGGCTTTGCGTGCTGCCGCGCCTCCCGACGGCGCGGGCGCGGGCGAGGTGATGGTCGACCTGGCGGCGCATGGTGCGGGCTTCGCGGACCACGGTGCGGCAGAGGTCGGGCGTGTCGGCGGTGGCGTCGTTCATGATGACGGTCAGCGGCGTCTTCAGCGCATGGGCGAGGTTGCCGGCATGGCGGCGCGCCTCCTCGGCCTGGCGCTCGTTATGGGCGAGAAGCGCGTTCAGCTCCTCGGCGAGCGGCGCGATCTCCTCGGGGAACGCCTGGTCCAGCCGTGCCGCCTTGCCGCTGCGGATGCGGGCGAGCGCCAGGCGGACCTTGCGCAGCGGCCACAGCCCGTAGACCGATTGCAGCGCCGACATGATGAACAGCCCCAGCCCCAGCACCAGGAAGGACCGCACCAGCGTGCGGCGCAGGACGGCGATCTGGTCGTCCAGCGCCTCGCGGCTCTGCGCCACCTGGAACCGCCAGCGCACCGTCGAGCCGGGCAGGCGCGCGTCGCGTTCCAGGACGCGCAGCGGCTCCTGGGCGAACTCCCTGCTGTCGAAGGTGTGGACGCTGGTGTCGCGATGCGCCGGCCCCGCGCGCAGCGCGCGGTCCCACAGCGAGCGCGAGCGGAACGGCTCGAACCCCTTGCCGCTGATCTGGTAATAGAGGCCGGAATAGGGTTCGAGGAAACGCTGGTCGGCGAGCGGCCGGTTGAACCGCACCTCGCCGTCCGGGCCGATCTCGGCCGAGACGATCATCGCCGTCAGAACGTAATCGAGCGCGCTGTCGAAATTGCGTGTCACCGCCCGGCTCAGCACCCGGTCCAGC
>CAXTHU010000141.1:0-6202 GCA_964244125.1 uncultured Sphingomonadaceae bacterium | reverse complement strand
CCGCTGCGAGCCACTGTTGCGCGCCTTGGCCGAGAGCCTCGAACACGAGGCCGTGCCGCGCGGCCGGTTCCGCGAGCACGAGGCCGCCGCCCCCCTGCCCCGCGCCTATCAGTGGGCCGACGGCTCGGCCTATGTGAACCACGTCGCGCTCGTCCGGCAGGCGCGCGGCGTCGAGATGCCGGCGAGCTTCTGGACCGACCCGCTGATCTACCAGGGCGGATCGGACGGCTTCCTCGGCCCCCGCGACGCCATCCCGCTGGCCGATCCGGACTGGGGCTGCGACCTGGAGGGAGAAGTGGCCGTCATCACCGGCGACGTCGCCCGGGGCGCCTCCCGCGAACAGGCGCTGGCCGCCATCCGGCTGGTGGTGCTGGTCAACGACGTGTCCCTGCGCAACCTCATCCCGGGCGAGCTGGCCAAGGGCTTCGGCTTCTTCCAGTCCAAGCCCGCATCCGCCCTCTCGCCCGTCGCGGTGACGCCCGATGCGCTGGGCGAGGCCTGGGCCGGCGGCAAGCTGCACCTGCCGCTGCTGGTGGCGCTGAACGGCCGGCCGTTCGGCAGGGCGGATGCGGGCGCGGACATGACCTTCGACTTCGGCACCCTCGTCGCCCATGCCGCCCGGACCCGCGCGCTCGGCGCCGGCACGGTAATCGGCTCGGGCACCGTCTCCAACCGCGACGCCGACGGCGGCCCCGGCCGGCCGATCGCCGACGGCGGCGTCGGCTACAGCTGTCTCGCCGAACTCCGCACCGTCGAGACGATCCGCGCCGGCGCCCCCGCCACGCCCTTCCTCGGCCATGGCGACACCGTCCGGATCGAGATGCGCGACGCCGCCGGCCATTCGATCTTCGGCGCGATCGAGCAAGAGGTGGCCGCGGCATGATCCGCAAGCTGGACGCCGCCGAGCGGGCCGCCGCGCTCGCCACCCTGCCCGGATGGGAGCACGAGCCCACCCGCGACGGCATCCGCCGCCGCTACCGCTTCGCCGATTTCCCGACCGCCTTCGGCTTCATGGCCCGCGTCGCCATCCTGGCCGAGAAGGCGGACCATCATCCCGAATGGTCCAACGTCTACGACCGGGTCGACATCCTCCTCACCACCCATGATTGCGGCGGCCTGTCGGAACGCGACATCGCGCTCGCCCGCGCCATCGACGGAACGCCCGCATGAGCCTCCCTCCCTTGTTCGACCGCCTGCGCCTGCCGGTGATCGGCTCGCCCATGTTCATCGTCTCCGGCCCGGAACTGGTGATCGCCCAGTGCAAGGCGGGCATCGTCGGCTCCTTCCCGGCGCTGAACGCGCGGCCGCAGGCACTGCTCGACGAGTGGCTGCACCGCATCCGCGAGGAACTGGCGGCGTGGGACCGCGACAATCCGGATCGCCCGGCCGCACCCTTCGCGGTCAACCAGATCGTCCATCGCTCCAACAGCCGGCTGGAGGAGGATCTGGCGACCTGCGCGGCGCATCGCGTGCCGATCGTCATCACCTCGCTCGGCGCGCGGGAGGACCTGAACACCACCGTCCACGGCTGGGGCGGCATCACCCTCCACGACGTCATCGACGACCGTTTCGCGAGGAAGGCGGTGGAAAAGGGCGCGGACGGGCTGATCGCGGTCGCCGCCGGCGCCGGCGGCCATGCCGGGCGGCTGTCGCCCTTCGCCCTCGTCCAGGAAATCCGCCAGTGGTTCGACGGGCCGCTCGCGCTGTCCGGGTCGATCGCCAGCGGCCGCGCGATACTGGCGGCACGGGCGATGGGCGCGGACCTCGCCTATATCGGCTCCCCCTTCATCGCCACCGAGGAGGCCAATGCCGAACCCGCCTACAAGGACGGCATCGTCGAAGGGCGCGCCGCCGACATCGTCTATTCCAACCTCTTCACCGGGGTCCACGGCAACTACCTGCGCGGATCGATCGCCGCCGCCGGCATGGACCCGGATAATCTGCCCGAAGGCGACCTGAAGACGATGGACTTCAGTGGCGGCGGCGCCAAGGCATGGCGCGACATCTGGGGCTCCGGCCAGGGCATCGGCGCGATCGACCGGATCGAGCCGGCAGCGGCACGGGTGGCGCGGCTGGCGGCGCAATATGATGCGGCCAGGACGGAACTGGCGGCGAAGGTGGGGTAGAGGCGGATGCGCGGCATCCTTCCGCACGATCCACATCGTCGGGTTGCGCAACGATGCCCCGCGGGGAAGGCTTCATGGTCTTCATGACGGGTGCGGTTCAGGCGTCCAGCAGCCGTGCCGCCTGCGCGCGGGCCTCTTCGGTCACCTCGGCGCCCGACAGCATCCGCGCGATCTCCTCGGTCCGCGCGCCCTGGTCGAGCGCGCGGACCGAGGTGCGGGTGACCAGACCATCATGCGCCTTGGCGATCAGGAAGTGGCGGTCGGCGCGCGCCGCCACCTGCGGGCTGTGGGTGACGACCAGCACCTGCGCGCCCGCCGCCAGCCGCGCCAGCCGCTCGCCGATCGCCGAGGCGACCGCGCCGCCGACGCCGCGATCCACCTCGTCGAAGATCAGCGTGCCGGCGGCACCCTGTTCGGCCAGCGCCACCTTCAGCGCCAGGACGAAGCGCGACAGTTCGCCGCCCGAGGCGATCCGGGCCAGCGGGGCGAAGGGCGCGCCGGGGTTGGTCGAGATGAGGAACTCGACCCGGTCTTGCCCGGCGACGCCCCACTGTCCCTCGGGCAGCGGCGCCACGGCGGTGCGGAAGCGCGCGGCGTCGAGCTTCAGCGGGGCGAGTTCCGCCGCGACCGCCGCGTCCAGCCGCGCCGCCGCCTCGATCCGGCCCGCGCCCAGCGCACCGGCGGCGGCCAGATAGGCGGCGCGCGCCTCGGTCTCCGCCCCTTCCAGCGCGGCGAGTCCCTCGCCGCCGGCCTCGATCCGGGCGAGCCGTGCCGCCAGTTCCCCGGCCAGCGCGGCCAGCTCGTCGGGCGCCACGCGGTGCTTGCGGGCCAGCGCGCGCAGGTCGAACAGCCGGGTCTCGTCGGCCTCCAGCCGGGCGGGATCGAAGGCGAAGGCATCGGCGGCGGCGGCCAGCTGCGTCTCCGCCTCGTCCGCCTCGATCACCGCGCGATCGAGCGCCGCCAGCGCGTCGGCCAGCAGCGCATGTTCGGGCGCCATCCGGTCCAGCCGCCGCGCCGCCTGGCGCAGCGCCGCCAGCGCGCCGCCCGAGCCGTCGAGATGGCCGGTGACGGCGGCCAGCTCCTCGGCCAGCCGCGCGCCCTTCTGCATCGCCGCGCGGGCCTCGGCGAGCGCCGCCTCCTCGCCCGGCTCGGGGGCGAAGGCGTGGAGTTCGGCGACGGCATGATCCAGCCACTCGCGGTCCCGCGCCGCCGTCTCCAGCCCGGCGGCGGCCGCCGCCCGCGCCGCCGCCGCCGCCGCCCAGGCGCGATGCGCCGCGGCGACGGGGGCGCGGTCCAGCCGGCCGAAGGCGTCGAGCAGGTCGCGATGGCCGCGCGCATCCAACAGCCCGCGATCGTCATGCTGGCCCTGGATCTCGACCAGCGTGCCGCCCACCTCGCGCAGCAGCGCGGCCGACGCCGGCTGGTCGTTGATCCAGCCCCGGCTGCCGCCGTCGGCCTTCACCGCGCGGCGGACGGTCAGCGGCTCGCCCGGCTCGGCCTCCAGCCCGCCATCGGCCAGCAGCGCGAGGGCGGGGTGTCCGGCGGGAAGGTCGAAGCTGGCCGTCACCAGCGCCTGGCTCCCGCCCTGCCGCACCAGCCCGCTGTCGGCGCGCGCGCCCAGCGCCAATCCCAGCGCGTCGAGCAGGATCGACTTGCCCGCCCCCGTCTCGCCGGTGAGCGCGGCCAGGCCGGCGGCGAAATCGAGGTCCAGCGCCTCGATCAGGACGACGTCGCGGATGGACAGGCGGGTGAGCATCGCCGCCTATCTAGGGCGGGTGGGATTCAAAGAGAACCGCAAGCATCATTCCCCGGCCTCCGCCGGGGAACAGGAAGGCGGATCACTCCCCCGCCGGCAGCAGCCCGGGCGGGATGCCGACGCCGCGGGGGTGGGCCGCCTTCCACTCCATCGCGCGCCGCACCCGGCGCTCGACCGAGGGATGGTCGTAGAAGACCGCCTCCTCCAGCGCCGAGGGGGAGGAGGCGCGGTAGGCGATCGTCTTGACCAACGCCTTGGACAGGCCGTCCGGCTCGTGCGCCCAGATCAGCGAGAAACGGTCGGCATCCGACTCCGTCATGCGCGTCAGCGTGTTGAGCAGCGGCGTCGCCAGCAGCCCCAGGGTAGAGATGATCGTCAGCACGATCGGCAGCCCGGCCGGATCGGCCAGGCCGGTGACGCGGCGCGTCGGATCCACCCGCCGCCACACCACCGGGAACAGCCGGTCGACCAGCCGGAAGAAGGCTAGCGCGACGACGCTCATCACCAGCGTCAGGATGAAGATGTGGCCGCGCATGTAATGGCCCATCTCATGCCCGACGACGCCGATCACCTCGGCGCGATCGGCGTTGCGCTTGAACATCACGTCGCTCATCGCGACCCGCGCCGTGGAGCCGAGCCCGGCGACGTTGGCGGTATAGCGTTCCGACTGTTTCGAGCCGTCGTAGATGTAGATCCTGTCGTGCGGCACGCCGGTCGCCCTGGCCAGATCCACCACCGCGTCGCGCATCGGCCCGGCCGGCGCCGGCGTATAGCTGTTGAACAGCGGCTCGATCACCACCGGCTGGACGATCAGCACGACGACGATGCCGGCGATCGCCACCCCCGCCGACCACAGCCACCAGCTTGCCGGCCGGCGGCGGACCAGCGTGTAGAGCGCCAGGAAGAACAGGCCGGACAGCGCGGTCGAGATGGCGAGGCCGATCAGCCACTCGCCTAACCAGCCGCCGAAGGCCTGGGTGCTGAGCGCATAGCTCCGCTCCCGCCACCAGCCCGAATAGACCACCCACGGCAGCTCGATCGCGGCGTCGATCAGCAGGAAGGCGACGGCGACCAGGAAAGCGGCGCGCTTTGGCCGGCCGCCATCCGGGTCCAGCCGGCCGCGCAAGGCGACGAGGACGCCCGATCGCAGGATCAGCAGCGCCGCGACGATCCCGACCAGCCACCCCCACAGCAGCAGCCAGTGGCCGCCTTGCGTATAGTCGATCGCGCGCTGATGCTCGGCGGGCGACAGGGTGGCCATATAGGCCGCGGTCGCCGCGATCGGATCGAAACCAGCCATGGTCGCCCCCTTAAAATCAAAAATACTCCGTTCGTCCCGAGCAGGGGCCAGCCTGTCGAAGGCCCGTATCGAAGCATCGCCCCGATCCTTCGATACGCCGCTTCGACAAGCTTGGTGGCTGCTCGGGACGAACGGTGGTCGGTGAGGCGCTAGGCCGCCTTCGGCGCCTTCTTCTGGATCAGCTCGTAGGCGTGGGCATACCAGTCGCTGCCCGGATAGTTGGCGCCCAGCACCGCGGCGGCCTTGCGCGCCTCGTCCGGCACGCCCAGCGCCAGGTAGGATTCGGTCAGCCGCATCAGCGCCTCGGGCACATGGGTCGAGCTTTGGTAATTCTCCACGACGGCGCGGAAGCGGATGATCGAGGCGAGCCAGTCGGCGCGGCGCTGGTAGAAGCGGCCGATGTCCATCTCCTTGCCGGCGAGATGGTCGTTGACCAGGTCCACCTTCAGCCGCGCGTCGGCGGCATAGCGGCTGTCGGGATAGCGGCGGATCAGCTCGCCCATCGCCGACAGCGCCTGGGAGGTGATCTTCTGGTCGCGGCTGACGTCCTGGATCTGCTCGTAATAGTCCATCGCGATCAGATAGAGCGCGTAGGGCGCATCCTTGTTGCCGGGGTGGATCGACAGAAAGCGCTGGGCCGATTCGGTCGACTTGGGATAATCCCGCGCGAGATAATAGCTGAACGCGCTCATCAGCTGCGATCGCCGCGCCCAGACCGAATAGGGGTGCTGGCGCTCGACCTCGTCGAACAGCTCGGCCGATTCCTTGTAGCGATGCTGGTCCAGCCGCGTCCGGGCGGCATTGTAGAGCGTATCGACGTCGCGGGCGACGTAGGAGGTGTCCTTCTTGTCCTTGGTCGAGGCGCAGCCGGCCAGCGGCAGCGCGGCGGCGAGGATCAGGAGGAGCGGGCGGACGGTGGGAAGGCGCATGGCCGGGTTCCTAGCCGAAGGCGGCAGGGGTGGGAAGATGGCTGGTCATGCCCACGAACCATACCCCCTCCCGTTTCGGTTCATAGCGGCA
>CAXTHU010000140.1:0-6252 GCA_964244125.1 uncultured Sphingomonadaceae bacterium | reverse complement strand
CAGTTCGATCTGGAGGAAGTCTCGCTCGATCCCTCGCGGCTGACGCGCATCATCATCGATCCGTTCCAGCCGCTCTCCTTCCGGCAGGAATCGGATACGAATTTCCGCGACACGGTGGTGACGCTGCTGATCGACAATTCCGGCTCGATGCGCGGCCGGCCGATCTCGATCGCGGCGATCTCGGCCGACATCATGGCGCGCACGCTGGAACGCTGCGGGGTCAAGACCGAGATCCTCGGCTTCACCACGCGGGCGTGGAAGGGCGGGCAGGCGCGCGAGGCCTGGCTGGCCGCCGGCCGGCCGCCGGCGCCGGGGCGGCTGAACGACCTGCGCCACATCGTCTACAAGCGGGCCGACGAGCCGTGGCGACGGGCGCGGCGCAACCTCGGCCTCATGATGCGCGAGGGGCTGCTGAAGGAGAATATCGACGGCGAGGCGCTGCTGTGGGCGCATTCCAGGCTGGTCGCGCGGCCCGAGGAGCGCAAGATCCTGATGGTCATCTCCGACGGCGCGCCGGTCGACGATTCGACGCTGTCGGTGAACTCCGGCTCCTATCTGGAACGCCACCTGCGCCAGGTGATCGGCTGGATCGAGGGCCGCTCGCCGGTCGAGCTGGTGGCGATCGGCATCGGCCACGACGTCACCCGCTATTACGCGCGGGCGGTGACGATCATGGATGCCGAGCAGCTGGGCGGCACGATGGTGGAGCAGCTGGCGGGGCTGTTCGATACGGATTGAGGTCCGGCCTCATCCAAACAGGTGGCGGTCAGCCCGATCATGCGCCCCGGTTCAACACGTTGATCCCCTCCCACACCCGCCGCTCCATCTCGGCGCGCGGCAGCCCCGGCGGGATGGGGTCGCCGAAGCGGAAGGTGATGGTGCCGGGGCGCTTGGGGCCGTGGCGCGGCCACACCGAGCCGCTGTCGAGCGCCACCGGCACCACCGGCAGCTTCAGCCGCCCGTAGAGGCCGGCGAGGCCGGGGCGGAGCGGCGGCGCCTCGCCGGGCGCCACCCGCGTCCCTTCCGGGAAGATCACCAGCGAGCGGCCCTGCGCGCGGATCGGATCGGTGGCGCGCAGCATGGCGCGCAGCGCCGCCGCCGACGCCTCGCGATCGACCGGCACCATGCCGTAGAGCCGCGTCACCCAGCGCCACAGCGGGAAGTCGGTCAGCTCGCGCTTCGCCACCACGCCGGGATGGCGGAGGACGTGCATCAGCTCCAGCGTCTCGAACATGGATTCATGCTTGGACGCGATCAGCACCGGCGCGGCCGGCACCGCCCCCTCCACCCGCGAGCGGATGCCGAGGATCAGGAAGGCGCACAGCGCGTGGAAGCGGGTCCACGCCCCGACATAAAGGTGCAGCACGCGCTGTCCCAGCAGCCCGACGCACAGCCCGACGACGATGGCGATCGCGGTGCCGGTCAGGAAGACGACGCTGAACACCGCGCTGCGGATGCGCGCCGCCGGCATGCTCAACGCCCGGCCAGCACGGCGCCGCGCCGGAGCAGGTATTTGTCGTATTCGCGCAACAGCGCGGTCAGCCCCGGCTCGCTCGGCACGCCGTCGGGCACGATCGCCACCGGCGCGCCCGCCGCCTCCAGCGCATGCGCCAGCTCGAACCTGGCGCGCGGCATGTGCCAGTCGGTCGTGACGAGGCGGACCGAGCGGTAGCCCCGCCGGCGCATCCAGGCCGCCGTCTCCTCGGCGTTGGAGCGCGTGTCGACCGCCTCGCGCCCGAGATCGACGCAGCAGGCGAAGGCGCGTCCCGAGCCGGCATAGCGCCGCGCCAGTTCGTGTGGGCGGACGGTGCGGTCGACGCCGGAGATCAGCAGGCGCTTCGCCTTGCCGCCGGCCAGCAGCGCCAGCCCCCGCTCGATCCGCCCCGGCCCGCCGGTCAGCACGACGACGGCGTCGGTCCGCCGGGCCGAGGCGACGCGCGGCAGGCTGACCGCGAACAGCGCGAAGCCGCCGACCCACAGCAGCAGCAGCAGCGAGGCGAGCCGGCCGATCATCACATCCGCGCCAGGTCCGCCAGCACCGTCGCGCGCGCCGCCGCCATCGCCATCAGCGCGGTGGCGGGCGGCAGCAGGACGAGCGCCGCGGCGATCCGCCAGCCGGGTGCCGCGAGCGCGCCCAGCCCCGAATCCAGCGCCGCCACCCCGCGGCCGAGGCCGATCACCACCATGCCGCCGACGACCGTGCCGACCGCCGCGCCGAACAGCGCGTCGCGCGCCAGCCGCCGGGCGAACAGCCGCGCCACCTGGCCGTCGCGCGCGCCGAGCAGGTGGAGCACGCCGACCGTCTCGGCATGGGTGTCGAGCGCGCCGCGCGCCGCCAGCACCACCACCGCCGCCGTCGCCGCCGCCATCAGCAGCAGCAGCGCGCCCGCCAGCAGCCGCAGCGTCGCGATCAGCCCGGCAAGCGGGGCGAGCGCGGCGTCGTGGCGGTCGATGCGGGCGGCCGGCGCGACGCGGGCGACGGCGGCGGCGAGGGACGCCGCGTCGGTGCCGGGGGCGAGCGTGACGTCGATCATCGCCGGCAGCGGCAGGTCGTCGCCGCCATGCGCGCCGAGCCACGGCGCCAGCAGCGCGGCCATCTCCGCCCGGCCGACCGGCCGCGCCCCGGCCACCGCCGGATCGGCCCGCGCCGCCGCCAGCGCGCGCGCCGCCTGGGCGTCGCGCTCGCCGGCGTCGGCGGTGACGACCTGCACCGTCAGGTGACGGGCGAGGCCCTCGCCCATCCCGCCCGCCGCCGCGCCGAGCGCGAGGCCGCCGGCCAGCGCCAGCGCCGCCAGCCCCGTCATCACCGCGATCACCCACGGCATCGGCCCGGCCAGCCGCTCCTCCGGCAGCAGCGTGCCCGCCGCCCCCTCCGTACGGGACCGGGGACGGGGAAGGCCGGTCATGCCCGCGCCGCCGCCAGCGCGGCGTCGACCGCCGGCGGGTGGCGCAGCGCCCCCACCGGATCGCTCAGCCGCCCGCGGTCGAGCCGCATCACCGTCGCCCGGGCGACGCGCGCCATCAGCCGCACGTCGTGGGTGGCGATGACGACGGTGGTGCCCAGGCGGTTCAGCGCCTCGAACAGATAGACGAGCCGCCCGGCCATGTCGGGATCGACGTTGCCGGTCGGCTCGTCGGCGACGATCAGCTCGGGCCGGGCGATGACCGCGCGGGCGATGGCGACGCGCTGCTGCTCGCCGCCGGACAGCGTCGCCGGCCGCGCCCGCGCGCGATCCGCCAGGCCGACCCAGTCGAGCATCTCGTCCACCGGCCGCGCCACCGCGCGCTCGTCCAGGCCGGCGACGCGCAGCGGGAGCGCGACGTTGTCGAAGGCGGACAGGTGCGGCACCAGGCGGAAATCCTGGAACACCACGCCGATCCGGCGGCGCAAGGCCGGCAGCCGGTCGCGGCCCGCGCCGACGACATCCTCCCCGAACAGCCGGATGGCGCCCCGGCTCGGCGCCTGCGCCAGGTAGAGCAGGCGCAGCAGCGACGTCTTGCCCGCGCCCGAAGCGCCGGTCAGCACATGGAAGCCGCCGGCCGCCAACGTGAAGGACAGGTCCGACAGCGTCTCGGCGGTCGTGCCGTAGCGCAGGCCGACATTCTCGAACTGGACGATCGCCGCCATGGCCCGCCATCGCACGGCACGGCCGCCGCCCGCAACCGCGCCGCCGCGATCGCGACTCGGGTCGCCGCGCCGGCAGGCCCGCGCCGCTTGCCAGCCGCCCGCCGCCCGGCCTAATCATCGTCGGGGCATGTGGGAGCGGCTGATGCGGGATCGAACGATGCGGAACGTGACGCCATGATCGTCGAATGCCCCGCCTGCGGCACCCGCTACGACGTGCCGGAAGACGCCATCGGCCCGGCCGGCCGCAAGCTGAAATGCGCCGCCTGCGGCCATGGCTGGCATGCCGACGCCGCCAGCGCGGTGGCGCCAGAGCCCGCCGCGCAGGTCGAGCCCGAAACCCCCCTACCGCCCTCGCCCCGGCCCGCGCCGGAGATCGCGCCGCCCCTGCCGATGCCGCCGCCGTCGCCGGCCCCCGCCGCCGCGCCGGTGGCGGCAGCGGAGGAAGCGCCGAGCCCGTTCGACTACGAACCGCCGTTCGAGCCGCGCGCGCGGAGCGGCTGGCGCTGGCTGCTCTGGGGGCTGGCCATCGTCGCGCTGCTGGCGGTCGCCGCCGCGCTGGTCGTCAGCTACGATCCGGGCGGAATCGGCAAGCGGCTCGGCCTCGCCCGGGCCGGCGGCGCCTCGCCGGTGGTCATCACGCTGACGGTCAAGCCGACGCGCCGCGCGATGGACAGCGGCAACGAGATGCTCGCCGTCGCCGGCCGGGTCAGCAACCCGACCGGCAGCGCCCAGCGCGTGCCCGACATCCGCGCCGAGCTGAAGGACGCGCGGGGCCGCACCGTCTATGGCTGGACCATCGGCGCGCCGGTCGGCCGCCTCGCGCCGGGGGCCAGCGCCGACTTCAACTCGGCCGAGATCGACGTTCCCCAGGCCGCCCGCACCGTTCACCTGCGCCAGGCGACGACTTCGCGGAGCTAGGCGGAGGAGGTTGCGCGGCTCCGAACCCGCTGCTAGAGGCACGCGCCTACCGGCGGCCGGCCCTTTGAAACGGGTGCGGGCGGCAATGCGACGTGCGGTCGTGGCGGAACTGGTAGACGCGCAACGTTGAGGTCGTTGTGGCCGAAAGGCCGTGGAAGTTCGAGTCTTCTCGACCGCACCACTCCCGATCACGAGGGCACCGTGGATGCCTGCCGGTCGGTGTCACCGCCGACCGGGGTCGGGTAGTATCATCGGCCGCCGATCGTGATCGTATCCGGCGAGACCACCACCGCCTTGCGGTTGAGCCGGCAGGCATAGCCTTGGCGGACGCCGCCCTCGTCTGAACCCAGCTTGGTCAGGATCACCTCGACGAGGCGCTCGATGGCTTCCGACGTGGCCGGGATTCGAGATCGGCACGACGAACGCGCCGATCGGCGAAGCCGGCATCAAGCGAGCCGACGATACCCTATTCAAGCAGCCCCGGTCATGCGCCGTGCGAGCAGCTGCAAAGCCAACCGCCATCCTGGCTACGGCCAAGCGCTCCATCTTGCGGGAAATACGTATGATATTTCGGCTAATTGTTAACAGTCGCGATGTAGGACGCTCACGGCTTAACGAGTATCACTATGTCCACGCTGCCGTCGTCTCTCACGTTTCGCGTCGCCTGGCTAGGCGGGCTCGTGTCATGCGCAATGCTCGTGCTGGTGGCGTTGCTGCTCGACGCCAGCGACCGCATGCGAACGGACTTCGCGTGGGTACGCCACACCCAGCAGGTCATCCAGGCGCTCGACGAGGCGATGGCGGATCTGCGCCTAGCCGAGGCTGGACAGCGCGGGTTCCTGCTGACCCGCGATACCAGCTACGCGCAGACGTTTGACCGCGACACCGCCGATGCCGTCGCCAACCTGACGCTGCTCGCGCGGCTCACCACCGATAACCCCAGGCAAAGCGTTCGCGTTCTGGCGCTTGGCGACGTGCTCGAGCAGCGCATCCGGGCGCTGCGCATCCCCCTCCAGATGGCCAGGCAAAACCGATTCGGCGATGCGGTGGCGCTCGTCGCGCGCGGCGACGGGTTGAGGGTTACCCAGGATATCGGGCGACGGGCCGACGAGATCAGAGGGGAGGAGCGCCGCCTGCTCCAGCTCCGGCTCGCGGCGGCCGATCGCCAAGCGGCGCACAACCGCCTGCTGGTCGCCATCGGCGGCCCGGCGATCGTGGGCATATTGATCCTGTGTGTCGCGTTATTCATCCGCAGCGTACACCGTCCGATCGCTTCGATGCTTTCGTCGATGTCGGCTTTCGGTGGGGGCGACCGCGCGGCGCGCGTGCCGCCGAACACGGGCACCCGGGAATTCGACGAGCTCGCGCTCGCCTACAACGAGATGGCGGACCTGCTGGTGGACACTGCCAGCCTGCGCGAGGTGGCGAGCGACGCGGAGCTGCACCGTGCCAACCTGGAGCTCCGCCACAACGGCGAGATCCTGCGCGCGCGCGGCGAGGTGATCGAGCTGCTGGGCGGCATGGCGCACCGCATGCATGCGGCGCGTACCGACGAGGAGCTGGCAGCGGTGATCCGCTGTTTCGTGCCCCGCGTGCTGCCGGACGTTCCCGGTGCGCTTTACGCGCACAACAACTCGCGCAACCTGCTGGTCCGGGTGGCAATGTGGGGGGCGATCGGCGCCACCCAGGAGACGTTCTCGCCCGAT
>CAXTHU010000139.1:0-6292 GCA_964244125.1 uncultured Sphingomonadaceae bacterium | reverse complement strand
GTCGTCGCCGAAGGATGCGGCCGCCTCGCGCCGGCAGGAGCGCAGCATGTCGGCGAAGTCGGCCGCCGCCTCCACCCGCCGCATCCCCTTGCCGCCGCCGCCGGCGACCGCCTTGATGAGCACCGGATAGCCGATCGCCTCCGCCTCCGCGCGGAGCCGTTCGGGCGACTGGTCCGCGCCCATGTAACCGGGCGTCACCGGCACGCCGGCCGCCACCATCAGCGCTTTCGCCGCGTCCTTCAGCCCCATCGCGCGGATGGCGGCCGGCGGCGCCCCGACCCAGACGAGGCCGGCCGCCTGCACGGCTTCGGCGAACTCGGCATTCTCGGAGAGGAAGCCGTAGCCGGGGTGGATCGCTTCGGCGCCGGTCCGCCGCGCCGCATCGAGGATGTTCGCCTGGACGAGGTATGATTCGCGCGCCGGGGCGGGGCCGATGCACACCGCCTCGTCGGCCTGCCCGACGAACGGCGCCTTCGCATCGGCCTCGGAATGGACCGCCACCGTCCGCACCCCGAGCCGGCGGGCGGTACGGATGATCCGCGACGCGATCTCGCCCCGGTTGGCGACGAGGAGGGAGGCGATCATCCTATACCTCCCCGGCACGGGGAGGGGGACCAGCCGAAGGCTGGTGGAGGGGTGCCCGCTCACGGCAGGCGGCAACGATCCCGCGAACCACCTCATCGAGATTGTTCAACACATCGCAAGCCGGCACCCGCAGGGTGCGGAAGCCGAGCGCGCTCGGCCGCTCGTCGCGTCGAATATCTCGGCCCGGTCGCTCCCCCATCGCGTGAGACTCGCCGTCGATCTCGATCGCCAGCCGCGCCTGGAGGCAGGCAAAGTCGAGGCTGTAACGGTCGATCGGATGCTGGCGGCGGAACTTGAAGCCACCCGGCCGCTGACGCAGCGCGCGCCAGACCAGCACCTCGGGCAGGTTGCCGCTGCGGCGCTCGCGACGGGCCATGGCCAGAGCGGCGGGTTGCGCGGAGAAGACCCCTCCACCACGCTGCGCGCGGTCCCCCTCCCCGTCCCGGGGAGGTATGATGCGACCATCCTCCATCATCACATCCGGAACACGCCGAACCGGGCGCGCTCCCCGATCGGCGCGTTCAAGGTTGCGCTGAAGGCCAGCCCCAGCACGTCGCGGGTCTGTTCCGGCAGGATCACGCCGTCGTCCCACAGCCGCGCCGTCGCGTGGTAGGGACTGCCCTCGTCCTCATAGCGCTGGCGGATCGGCGCCTTGAACGTCTCGGCCTCTTCCGCCGTCCAGCTGTCGACATCGCGATGCACCGTCGCCAGCACGCTCGCCGCCTGTTCCCCGCCCATCACCGAGATGCGGCTGTTCGGCCAGGTGAACAGGAAGCGCGGCGAATAGGCCCGGCCGCACATGCCGTAATTGCCCGCGCCGAAGCTGCCGCCGATCAGCACGGTGATCTTGGGCACCTGCGCCGTCGCCACCGCCATGACCAGCTTGGCGCCATGCTTGGCGATGCCCTCGGCCTCGTATTTCCCGCCGACCATGAAGCCCGAGATGTTCTGGAGGAACAGCAGCGGCACCCGCCGCTGGCAGGCCAGCTCGATGAAATGCGCGCCCTTGACCGCGCTCTCGCTGAACAGCACGCCGTTGTTGGCGAGGATCGCCACCGGCATGCCCCAGATGCGGGCGAAGCCGCAGACCAGCGTGGTGCCGTAGAGCGGCTTGAACTCGTGCAGTTCCGAGCCGTCGACGATCCGCCCGATCACCTCGCGCACGTCGTAGGGCGCGCGCACGTCGGGGGGCACGATCCCGGCCAGCTCCGCCGGATCGAGGCGCGGGGCGCGGGGCGCGGCGATCTCGATGTCCGCCACCTTGGGGCGGTTCAGCGTCGCGACGATGTCGCGGACGATCAGGAGCGCGTGGCCGTCATCCTCGGCGACGTGGTCGACCACGCCGGACCGGCGCCCGTGGGTGTCCGCCCCGCCCAGTTCCTCGGCCGAGATCACCTCGCCCGTCGCCGCCTTCACCAGCGGCGGGCCGGCGAGGAAAATGGTGCCCTGGTCGCGGACGATCACCGTCTCGTCGGCCATCGCCGGGACATAGGCGCCGCCCGCCGTGCAGCTGCCCATGACGCAGGCGATCTGCGGGATGCCGGCGGCGGACATCCGGGCCTGGTTGTAGAAGATGCGGCCGAAATGATCGCGGTCGGGGAACACCTCGGCCTGATGCGGCAGGTTCGCGCCGCCGCTATCGACGAGGTAGACGCATGGCAGCCGGTTCTGCGCCGCGATCTCCTGCGCGCGCAGATGCTTCTTCACCGTCATCGGATAATAGGTGCCGCCCTTCACCGTCGCGTCGTTGCAGACGATCATGCATTCGTGCCCCGACACGCGGCCGATCCCGGCGATCACGCCCGCGCCCGGCACCTCGCCGTCATACAGGTCGCCCGCCGCCAGCGCGCCGATCTCCAGGAACGGCGAGGCCGGATCGAGCAGCCGCCGCACGCGATCGCGCGGCAGCAGCTTGCCGCGCGCGACGTGGCGCTCGCGGGATTTTTCCGGGCCGCCGAGCGCGGCGGCGTCGGTGCGGGCGCATAGCTCGTCGGCGAGCGCGCGGTTATGCGCGGCGTTGGCGGCGAAGATGTCGGACGCGGGGTCGATCGAGGTGGCGAGGATCGGCATGCCTCTAGCCCCTCCCCTTCGGGAGCGGACGCCGGGTCGGGGTGGGGCCTCTCCGCAAACGTCGCGCTCGTGGCGAGGCCCCACCCCCGGCCCATCCCCCGAAGAGGAGGGGAGCAGGAAGACCGACCCTCATTGCGCTTTCGGCGCATCGTGGCCGATCAGCTCCCGCCCGATCAGGAACCGCCTGATCTCGTTCGTCCCCGCGCCGATGTCGTAGAGCTTGGCGTCGCGCAGGAAGCGCTCGACCGGCCACTCCTTCGTATAGCCCGCCCCGCCCAGCGCCTGGATCGCCTCCAGCGCCGTCCCCACCGCATTCTCGCTGGCAAGCAGGATCGCGCCGGCCGCGTCGAACCGCGTCGTGCGGCCGGCGTCGCAGGACCGCGCCACGGCATAGACATAGGCGCGCGCCGAATTGAGCGCGACATACATGTCGGCCACCTTCGCCTGGACCAGCTGGAACGAGCCGATCGGCGCGCCGAACTGCTTCCTCTCGCGTACGTAGGGCAACACCACGTCGAGGCACGCCTGCATGATGCCGAGCGGCCCGGCCGCCAGCACGGCACGCTCATAGTCGAGGCCGGACATGAGGATCTTCACCCCCTCCCCCTCCCGTCCCATGACGTTCTCGGCCGGTACCTCGCAATCCTGGAACACCAGTTCGGCGGTGTCCGAGCCGCGCATCCCCAGCTTGTCGAGCTTCTTCGACACGGAGAAGCCGGGCATCCCCCGCTCGATCAGGAAGGCCGAGATGCCGCGCGACCCGCCGGCGGGATCGGTCCTGGCATAGACCACCAGCGTGTCGGCCGCCGGCGCGTTGGTGATCCAGAACTTCGTGCCGTTCAGCACGTAGCGGTCGCCGCGCCTGTCGGCGCGCAGCTTCATCGACACCACGTCCGAACCCGACCCCGCCTCCGACATGGCGAGCGACCCGACATGCTCGCCGGAGATGAGCCTGGGCAGGTAGCGCCGCTTCTGCGCGTCGCTGCCCCAGCGGCGAAGCTGGTTGACGCACAGGTTGGAGTGGGCGCCGTAGGACAGGCCGATCGAGGCCGAGGCGCGGCTGACCTCCTCCATCGCCACGACATGGTCGAGATAGCCGAGGCCGAGGCCGCCATGCTCCTCCTCGACGGTGATGCCGTGCAGGCCCAGTGCCCCCATCTCGGGCCACAGATCGCGCGGGAACACGTTGCTCTCGTCGACCTGGCGCGCGATCGGCGCGATTCGGTCGTCGGCGAAGCGGCGCGTCGTATCGCGGATCATGTCCGCCGTCTCGCCCAGCGCGAAGTCGAAGTCGGTCATCCTGTCCTCTCGTTTCCGGCGTCATAGCCGCCTTCGCCGACAGAACGCCACCGCCAGCCACGGATGTTCCCCGGCGCGGGCCTGCGCCGGGAACGGGAAGGTGGACAAGCCCATCTTGCCCTGCCCGCAGAACAAGCGGGGTTGAAGCGCCCCGGCCTCCGGCTTAACCCGCCGCCATGTCCGACACGCTGATCTCCCCCAGCCCGCTGGTTCCGTCGAACGCGCTCGGTGTGGAGACGGTGGTATCGGTGCGCCACTGGAACGAGCATCTGTTCTCGTTCCGCGTCACGCGGCCGGCCAGCTTCCGCTTCCGCTCGGGCGAGTTCGTCATGATCGGCCTGCCGGGCGACAACGGCAAGCCGCTGCTGCGCGCCTATTCGGTGGCCAGCCCGTCGTGGGACGAGGAGCTGGAGTTCCTGTCGATCAAGGTGCCCGACGGCCCGCTCACCTCGCGGCTCCAGCTGATCCGGCCCGGCGACGGGATCTATCTCGGCAAGAAGCCGACCGGCACGCTGGTGGCCGACGCGCTGCTGCCGGGCCGGCGGCTGTTCCTGCTGTCGACCGGCACCGGCCTCGCCCCCTTCCTGTCGGTGGCGCGCGATCCCGACATCTACGACCTGTTCGACCATGTCGTCGTGGTCCATTCGGTGCGCCGCGTCTCCGACCTCGCCTATGCGCGGGAGCAGGAGGCGAAATGGGCGGCCGACCCGCTGGTCGACGAGAAGGCGCCGGCCCAGTTCCACTATATCCCCACCGTCACGCGCGAGCCGTTCCATCGCTCGGCCAGGATCGGCGCGCTGATCGACGACGGTACGCTGTTCGCGAACCTGCCCGGCGAGGCGCGCTTCGATCCCGCGACCGACCGCATCATGATGTGCGGCAGCATGGACATGATCCGCGAGCTGGGCGCACGCTTCGAGGCGGCGGGTTTCGCGGAAGGATCGAACGCCAAGCCGGGCGCCTATGTGATCGAGCGGGCCTTCGTCGGCTGACGTTCCCGGCCGGCGCCCGGCAACAGGAATTCAGAACCGCGCTCCGGCCAGCCGCCCCAGCAAATCCCGCGCCGGGCTCGCCGGCGCATCCTCGTCCAGCTCCCCATCCAGCCGCGCGACGCGGGCGTAGAGATCGATGCTGGCGGCGATGATCGCGCGCGCGCCCTCGGGCAGCAGCGCGACGGCCGACGGCTCGCTCGGGTTCGCCGCCCCCAGCCGGCGCTCGGGCGCGGCGCCCGCATCGGCGTCGATCTCGCCGGCCTCCTCCGCCCGCCGCGTCAGCAGCCAGGCGATGACGTGCATCAGCCGCGTCGTCACGCGCAGCGACTCGCAGGCGAATGACACCCGCGCCTCCGGGCCGAGCGCCGCCCGGTCGGATCGCTCGCGATCGTCGAAATAGGCCCGCGCCTCGTCGGCCAGCACCATCGCCTCGACATAGAGCGAGTCGATCAGCCGTGCGGTCATCGCGCTGCGAAAGCCCGTCGTCATGGCGCCAGCCTGACACGGAACGGGTCGGGGCGATAGTTGCAAAGCATCCCGTTAACCGTCTTTCATATCGGCCTCTTGAACCAGCCAGGCACGGCTCCCATCTCGCCCGCCGCCGGTGCCGTCGCCTTCGCGGGGCGGCAGCGGCGGCCCGGCGGATGGTCCGCGGGCCGGGACACTCGATCGCCGGAAAGGGTTTGAGAATGCGTACCTATGATTTCGCGCCGCTGCTGCGCTCCTCCATCGGTTTCGAGAACATCAACCGCCTCGTCGATTTCGCGACGCGCGGCGACGGCGAGGCCTATCCGCCCTACAATATCGAGAAGGTGGGCGAGGATGCCTACCGGATCGCCATGGCGGTGGCCGGCTTCACCCGCGACGAGCTGGACATCACCGTGCAGGACAACGTGCTGATCGTCGTCGGCCAGGCCGACGCCGCGGCCGAGGATGCCGGGCGCCAGTTCCTCCACCGGGGCATCGCCAAGCGTGCGTTCGAACGCCGCTTCCAGCTTGCCGACACCATCAAGGTGGCGGGCGCGGGGTATGAGGCGGGGCTGCTCAACATCGAGCTGACGCGCCAGGTGCCCGAGCACAAGAAGCCCCGCAAGATCGAGATCGGCGCCGCCCCCGCGCCGACCGCGATCGAGGGGACGCTGGCGAAGGCGGCGTAACCGCCCGCCCCATCCGGATCGCCGCGACTCGCCCCCGAGTCGCGGCGGTTCAGGCGATGATGTCGGGGATCAGCTGGTCCTGGATCGCCGCGATCTCGTCCTTCAGGCGCAGCTTGCGCTTCTTCAGCCGGGCGATCTGCAACTGGTCGGGGCTGGCCTTCAGTTGCAGCGCGGCGATCGCGGCATCCA
>CAXTHU010000138.1:0-6318 GCA_964244125.1 uncultured Sphingomonadaceae bacterium | reverse complement strand
TCCGCGGAGTTCAGCCCTGGCGGGCCTTGAAGCGGCGGTTGGTCTTGTTGATGACATAGGTGCGGCCGCGACGGCGGATGACGCGGTTGTCGCGGTGGCGGCCCTTGAGGGACTTCAGCGAGTTGCGGATCTTCATGACGAACGCTCGGCCTGCCTGTCGGTCTGGGTCTGGAAAAGAGCGCCGCGCCTATGCGAGGCGGCAGTCCGAGTCAAGTTGGCGCCTACCCGCTCGATCGGCGCCGTGCAGCCTTATCGCCGCCGGAAGCGTTTCGCCCCTGAACCGAGTCCAGGCCATGGGAGCCAAGATCATGCGCGCCACCGTCCGTCCCGTCCTCGCCGCGCTCGCCGGCGCCGCCCTGCTCTCCGCCTGCGCCGGCGGCGGCGGGGTCGGGCCGACACGGGTCACCCGCTTCCACCTGGGCCAGCCGATCGCCCCGGGCGACGTCGCGATCGAGCCGCGCCCCGGCGCCGACGCCGGCGGCCCCGAGTTCCGCACCTATGCCGGCATCGTCGCGGCCGAGATGACGCGGCTGGGCTTCCGCCCGTCTGAGACGCTCGCCACCTCCGAGATGGTCGCCGTGGTCGATGTCGCGCGCGGCACGCGGGAGGGAATCGCCCGCCGCTCCGGCCTGTCGATCGGGCTGGGCGGCGGCGGCGGCGGCGGCGGCGGCTATGGCGGCGGGGTCGGCCTCGGCGGCGCGGTCAGCTTTCCCGTCGGCAGGACGCGCTCGAACGACATCACCGCCACGATGCTGTCGGTGCAGCTGAAGCGGCGCTCGGACGGCAGCATCGTCTGGGAAGGCCGCGCCCAGACCGAGGCGCGCGGCGGCAGCCCCGCGGCCGATCCGGACCAGGCGGTGCGGCGCCTGGCCGCCGCGCTGTTCCAGGGCTTCCCCGGCGAGTCGGGGCGCACTATCACGGTGAAATGACGACATCGCTCCAAGTCTCGACCGCCTTCGACAGCGGCAACATCAGGCTGGTCGAGGCCGACGGCGACCGGCTGACGCTGGAGATCGCGCGCGACCATGCGTCCGATTTCTACCAGTGGTTCCATTTCCGCGTGACCGGCGCGGCCGGCCGGACGGTCGAGTGCGTCATCGCCAACGCCGCCGGCTCGGCCTATCCCGACGGCTGGCCCGACTATCACGTCTGCTGGTCGGCGGACCGGGCGAACTGGGCGCGCGTCGCCGACACCGCCTATGCCGACGGCCGGCTGACCTGGCGGGTCGCGGCGACGGGTGACCAGCTCTGGTTCGCCTATTTCGCGCCATATTCGATGGAGCAGCACCACGATCTCGTCGCGCGCATCGCGGCGCGGCCGGGGGTGGCGCTGGAGGTGCTGGGGCGGACGCTCGACGGACAGGACATCGATTGTCTGAGGATCGGCGACGGGCCGGTCCGGGCCTGGCTCTATGCCCGCCAGCATCCCGGCGAGACGATGGCGGAATGGTGGATCGAAGGCGTGCTCGACGCGCTGACCGATCCGCACGACCCCGTCGCGCGCCTGTTGCGTGGCAAGGCGACGTTCCATGTCGTCCCCAACATGAACCCCGACGGATCGCGGCGCGGGCATCTGCGCACCAACGCCGCCGGCACGAACCTCAACCGCGAATGGCACGCGCCGTCCGCGACCAAGAGCCCCGAGGTGCTGTGCGTGCGCGCGAAGATGGACGAGACCGGGGTCGATTTCGCCATCGACGCCCATGGCGACGAGGCGATCCCGAATGTCTTCCTCGCCGGCTTCGACGGCATCCCGTCGTGGCGCGAGGAGCAGGGCGCGCTCTACACCGCCTATGGCGAGGCGCTGGCCCGCCGCTCGCCCGATTTCCAGACCCGGCGCGGCTACGGCAAGGCGGGGCCGGGCAAGGCGAACCTGTCGATGTCGACCAACCAGCTTGCCGAACGCTACGGCGCGGTGGCGATGACGCTGGAGATGCCGTTCAAGGACAATGCCGACCTGCCCGACCCGGTCCACGGCTGGTCGCCGGAACGGTCGATGATGCTGGGGCGGGACTGCCTGGGGGCGCTGGCGGAGATTATCGGGCGGTTTCCGGTCGGGCGGTAGCGGGGCCGGCCGTTCGGGAACGCTGGTCTGGAAACCGTTCCCCGGCGAAGGCCGGGGCCCGGTTGGGGGAAGTGGAGAAGACCACCGCCCCATCCAACGGCATTCCCGACTGGACCCCGGCCTGCGCCGGGGAACGGCGTTGGGAAGCCCGCCTCACACCCGCATCGGCATCAGCACGTAGAGCGCCGAGGCCCGTTCGTTCTCGCGGATCAGCGTGGGCGCGGCGGCGTCGGCCAGATGCACCTCGACCAGGTCGCCTTCGATCTGGCCCAGGATGTCCATCAGGTAGCGCGCGTTGAAGCCGATCTCGAAGCCGGCGGCGGCATAGTCGCCGGGCACCTCCTCGGCCGCCGTGCCGTTCTCGGGCGAGGTGACCGACAGGGTGATCTTGTCGCGGTCGAGCGCCATCTTCACCGCGCGGGTCTTCTCGCTGGCGATGGTGGCGACGCGGTCGACCCCGGCCATGAAGCTCTTCGGGTCGATCTTCAGCAGCTTGTCGTTCGCGGTCGGGATGACGCGCGAATAATCCGGGAAGGTGCCGTCGATCAGCTTCGAGGTCAGCGTCGCGTTGCCCAGCCCGAAGCGCGCCTTGGTGGCCGACAGCGACACCTCGACCGAGCCGTCCACCTCGTCGAGGAGCTTGCGGAGTTCCGCGACGCATTTGCGCGGCACGATCACGTCGGGCATCCCGGCGGCGCCTTCGGGACGCGGCACGGTGACGCGCGCCAGCCGGTGACCGTCGGTCGCCGCCGCCTTCAGCACCGGCTGGGTCTCGTCCGAGACATGGAGGAAAATGCCGTTGAGATAATAGCGCGTCTCCTCGGTGGAGATGGCGAAGCGGGTCTTGTCGATGATCTGCTTCAGCGTCTCGGCCGGCAGCTCGAACCTCGTCGGCAGCTCGCCCTCGGCGATCATCGGGAAATCGTCGCGCGGCAGCGTCGGCAGCTTCGAGCCGTAGCGCCCGGCGTCGACCTTCAGCTTGCCCTCGACCAAGGCCAGCTGCACCTGGCTGCCCTCGGGCAGTTTCCGGACGATGTCGAAGAGGGTGTGGGCCGAGACGGTGGTGGCGCCCGGCTGGTCCACCGCGGCGGCGACGGTCTCGACGATCTGGAGGTCGAGGTCGGTCGCCATCAGGCGCAGCCCGCCGTCGGCGCGCGCCTCGATCAGCACGTTCGACAGGATCGGGATGGTGTTGCGCCGCTCCACCACGGACTGGACGTGGCTCAGCCCCTTCAGCAGCGTCGCCCGCTCGATCGTCGCCTTCATCACCGTCCCCGCGTTCACGAACGAGGTTTATAGCGCGGCTTTCGGCAAGAGGAAGGCCGGCCGCGTCGTCGCCGGCCCTTTCCGTCGGCGCGGTCGACGGCGCGCCGCGGCTTGACCGCGCGCGCGTCTTGCGCGCCTTATCCGCCCGCGTCGCAGCGGAGCATTCGATTTGGCCAAGCGCCTGACCCTCTTCATCCTGATCGGCATGCTGCTCGGCATCGCCGCCGGCTATGCGATGAACCGCGCCATCGCCGATCCCGAGCGGCTGAAGGCGGCGGCGGATTATCTGACCATCGTCACCGACATCTTCCTGCGGCTCATCAAGATGATAATCGCGCCGCTGGTCTTCTCCACCCTGGTCGTCGGCATTGCCCATATGGGCGACACGGCGGCACTGGGGCGGATCGGCGGGCGGACGCTGCTGTGGTTCGTCGCCGCCAGCGTCGTGTCGCTCAGCCTCGGCCTCGTGCTGGTCAACCTGCTGCGACCGGGCGCGGACCTCGGCCTGCCGCTGCCGCCGGTGGCGGAGACGGCGGGGCTGGAGACCAAGGGCTTCAACCTGCACGACTTCTTCGTCCACCTGGTGCCGACCTCGATCTTCGACGCGATGGCGAAGAACGACATATTGCCGATCGTCATCTTCTCGGTCTTCGTCGGCGTGGCGCTGACCGCCATCGGCCGGCGCGGCGCGCCGATCGTGCGCGGGGTCGAGGCGCTGGCCGAGGTGATGCTGCAAGTGACGGACTATGTCATGCGGGTGGCGCCGGTCGCCGTCTTCGCCGCCATCGCCCATGCCGTCGCGATCAACGGGCTCCAGATCCTCGCCACCTATGTCAGGTTCATCGGCAGCTTCTACCTGGGGCTGGCGATCCTGTGGGCGATCCTGATCGGGGTCGGCGCGCTGTTCCTGGGGCGGCGGATCGCGATGCTGCTCCGCTACATCCGCGATCCGATGCTGCTCGCCTTCTCCACCGCCTCCTCCGAAGCGGCCTATCCGCGCCTGCTGGAGGCGCTCGACCGCTTCGGCGTGCCGCGCCGCATCGCCAGCTTCGTCCTGCCGCTGGGCTATTCGTTCAATCTCGACGGCTCGATGATGTACATGACCTTCGCGACCCTGTTCATCGCCCAGGCCTATGGCATCGACATCCCGGTCGGGCAGCAGATCGTCATGGTGCTGGTGCTGATGATAACCTCCAAGGGCATGGCCGGCGTGCCGCGCGCCAGCCTGGTGGTGATCGCCGCCGTGATGGGCCAGTTCGGCATCCCGGAGGCCGGGCTGCTGCTGATCCTGGCGGTGGACCAGTTCCTCGACATGGGGCGGACCGGCACCAACGTGGTCGGCAACGCGATCGCCACCAGCGTCATCGCCAAGTGGGAGGGGATGCTGGACGCGCCGGAATCCGCCGTGATCCGCCCGGTGCCGGCGCCATGAGCGACCTGAGGTTCATCGAGCGGGCCGGCGTGCGGATCGCCTGCCGCTTCCGCCCCGGCGACGGGCCGACGATCGTGTTCCTGCCCGGCTACGGCTCCGACATGGCGGGGCAGAAGGCGGTGGCGCTGGACAAATGGGCGGCGGCGAACGGGCAGGCGATGCTGCGCTTCGACTATGCCGGCTGCGGCCTCAGCGGCGGGCGGTTCGAGGACGGGACGCTGGCGGGCTGGCGCGCCGATGCGCTGGCGGCGATCGGGGCGCTGACGGAAGGCCCGCTGTTCCTCGTCGGATCGTCGATGGGCGGGTGGCTGGCGCTGCTGGCGGGCGTCGCGCTGGACGACCGGACCGCCGCCGTCGTCGGCGTCGCGGCGGCGCCCGACTTCACCGACTGGGGCTACAGCGATGCCGAAAAGGAAACGATCCGGCGCGACGGCCGCCTGCTCCGGCCTTCGCTCTACGGGCCGGAACCGACGCTGACGACGAAGGCCTTCTGGGACAGCGGGCAGGCGAACCTGCTGCTCGGCCGGCCGATCCCGCTGGTCTGTCCGGTCCGCCTGATCCAGGGTCAGGCCGACCCGGAGGTGCCGTGGGAGACCGCGCCGCGCCTGGCTGCCGCCGTCGGTTCAGCCGACGTGCAGACGCACCTCGTCAAGGACGGCGACCACCGCCTGTCGCGCCCGCAGGACATCGCGCTGTTGATCCAGACGGTGGCGGCGCTGACGGATACCCCGGTGGAGAGCATGTTGGAGCTGGCATGATCCCGTTGCTTATGTTGGCGATGCTGGCCGCCACGCCCGAGCGCGATCCCGCGACCGCGCGGTTCGACGCCTGCGCCGCGCTCGCCGACAAGGATGCGGCGGCGGCCGTCGCCGAGGCCGAGAGGTGGCGCGACGGCGGCGGGGGTACGGCGGCGCGGCAATGTCTCGGCCTGGCCTACGTGGCGCAGGGCCGCTACCAGCCCGCCGCCGCCGCCTTCTCGCAAGCCGCCAAGGATGCCGAGCTGCGCCGCGATCCGCGCGCCGCGACGCTGTGGGTGGCGGCCGGCAATGCGAGTCTCGCCGGGGCCGACGCGGCGGTGGCGCGCGCGTCCTTCACCCGCGCGCTGGGGCTGTCGCAGCTCGACCCGCCGCAGACCGGCGAGGCGCTGCTCGACCGCGGCCGCGCCGCCGTCGCCGCCGGCGATCCGGCGGGCGCGCGCGGCGACATCGACCGGGCGCTGAAGCTGGTCGCGGGCGACCCGATGGCGTGGCTGCTGTCGGCCACCCTCGCCCGCCGCCAGGGGCAGGGCGCGCGCGCCGCCGGCGACATCGCCGAGGCCGATCGCCTGGCCCCCGGCGACCCCGCCATCGCCTATGAAAGCGGCACCATCGCCATGCTGAACGGCCTGCCCGACGCCGCGCGGGCGGCCTGGAGCCGCGCGGCGGCGGTCAAGGGCAGCCCCGCGGCGGAGATGGCGGCCAGGGCGCTGGCGGCGAACCCGGCGGGGGCGAGGTAGTCATCAACTCCACGGGACGTCTGGCCGGCGCTTGAAACCCGCCCGGCCCGTGCCGATAAC
>CAXTHU010000137.1:0-6513 GCA_964244125.1 uncultured Sphingomonadaceae bacterium | reverse complement strand
TGCTGCTGCGCCGCGACGGCCAGTCGCAGCTGGTCTACAAGCACGCCATCTCGACGGTGCAGCCGATCAATCCGGTGAACCTGGCCGGGGTGGACGGCGACGGCGATGGCAACGATGGGGCGAAGGCCGGTTGAGCGGCTTCCAGCGCGAGGAGGAGGGGTTCGCCCGCGGCGCGCGCGCCGTCGTGGCGCTGCCCGATCGCGGCAATGGCGGCCGCCGTTCGGTGGACGCGCGGCTGGACGAGGCGGCCGGGCTGGCGGCGGCGATCGGCATCGCGGTGGCGGACCGCGTCGCCTTCCGCGTGCGCAAGCCCAACCCCGCGACGCTGATCGGTTCCGGTCAGGTCGAGGCGCTGGCGACGGCGGCGCGGATGGTCGAGGCGGAGCTGGTGATCGTCGATGCCGCGCTGTCGCCGATCCAGCAGCGCAATCTGGAAAAGGCGCTGGACGCCAAGGTGATCGACCGCACCGGGCTGATTCTCGAAATCTTCGGCGAGCGGGCGGCGACGGCGGAGGGGCGATTGCAGGTGGAACTCGCCCATCTCGATTATCAGGCCGGGCGGCTGGTGCGCAGCTGGACCCATCTGGAGCGGCAGCGCGGCGGCTTCGGCTTCCTGGGCGGCCCCGGCGAGACGCAGATCGAGGCGGATCGCCGCATGATCCGCGATCGCATGGCCAAGCTCAAGCGCGAGCTGGAACAGGTCAGCCGCACCCGCGGCCTGCATCGCCACCGGCGGAGCAAGGCGCCATGGCCGACGGTGGCGCTGGTCGGCTATACCAATGCCGGCAAGTCGACGCTCTTCAACCGGCTGACCGGCGCCGCGGTGATGGCCGAGGACCTGCTGTTCGCGACGCTCGATCCGACGATGCGGCAGGTGACGCTGCCGGGACTGGAAAAGGTGATCCTGTCGGACACGGTCGGCTTCGTCTCGGACCTGCCGACCCAGCTCGTCGCCGCCTTCCGCGCCACGCTGGAGGAGGTGACGGCGGCCGACCTGATCGTCCACGTCCGCGACATCGCCCATCCCGACAGCGACGCGCAGGCCGCCGACGTCGCCGACGTGCTGACCGGGATCGGCGCCATCGGCGCCGGCGAGGGGACCGACGTGCCCGTGCTGGAGGTGTGGAACAAGATCGACCTGCTCGACGGCGAGGCCCGCGTCGAGATGCTGGGCGAGGCGGCGCGGCGCGACGACGTGGTGCCGGTGTCGGCGGCGGGCGGCGAGGGGATCGAGGCGCTGCAACACGCCGTTTCCGACCGGCTCGGCCGCGACGTGCGGCTGCATCACGTCACCCTGCCGGCGGAGGCGGGCGCCGACATCGCCTGGCTGCACGCCAACGGCGAGGTCGTCGGTCAGGCCGAGGCGGACGGTGCGATGCGGCTCGACGTGCGGCTGGGCGCGCTGGCCTGGGCGCGGTTCGAGGCGCGGGGTTGATGCAGTCTCGGTGCTCCTGCGCAGGCAGGAGCCTAGGTGGAAAGGCTTCTCCTTCGAAATATGGCGTCCCCCAACCGGGCTCCCGCCCGCGCGGGAGCGTTAGGAAAGGTCTCGTTTAACCCTCTGCCACAACGCCTCTTTCTCCGCCAGAGACGACGCCGCGAATCCATCGTCCGCCGCCTCCATCGCCCGAAACCGCCGCTCGAACTTGGCGTTCGCCGCTCTCAGCGCCGCCTCGGGATCGATGCCCAGATGCCGCGCCCAGTTGACCACCGAGAACAGCAGGTCGCCGACCTCCGCGGCGCGGGTGTCGTCGCCGGCGGCGGCCGCCTCGGCCAGTTCCTCGTCGATCTTCGCCCGCGGCCCGGCGGCGTCGGGCCAGTCGAAGCCGGCGCGGGCGGCGCGTTTCTGGAGCTTCTCGGCGCGCATCAGGGCCGGCAGGGAGAGGGCGACGCCGTCGAGCGCGCCGCTCTCGCCCCTGGCGCCGCGCTCGCCGGCCTTGATCCGTTCCCAGTCTTCGTGTCCGCCCGGCCCGTCGCCGAAGATGTGGGGGTGGCGGCGTTCCATCTTGTCGGCGACGCCGGCCAGCACCCCGGCCAGCGTGAAATGCCCCGCTTCCTCGGCCATGCGCGCGTGGAAGACGACTTGCAGCGCGAGATCGCCGAGCTCGTCCTTCAGCGCCGCCATGTCGCCACGGGCGATGGCGTCGGCGACCTCATGGGCCTCCTCGATGGTGAAGGGCGCGATCGAGGCGAAATCCTGCGCCACGTCCCATTCGCAGCCGGTCGCCGGATCGCGCAGGCGGGCCATGACGGCGACGAGCCGCAGGAGGGCGTGCGAGGGGTCGGCGGTCGTCGGATCGGTCATCCCGTCACGTTGTCGTCGGATCGCCGGACTTTGCAACATACGAACGGGGCCTGCCCCGCCGCTCATGCATTGTAGCGCGATGCGGACCATGGCCAGCAAGCCCGATCGAGGCCCGAGGGCGGCGCGGCCGGGCGCCATCTGCCGGTGAACGGCGCCATCGCAGTCATCGTCGGCGCCGGCGGCGGGGTGGGCGGCGCGCTGGTCTCCGCCCTGTCGAGCGACGGCCGCTACGGCGCCATCCATGCGCTGTCGCGACGGCCCCCGGCGGAAACCGCGCCGCCGGTCCGGGCGGGGATGATCGACGTCACCGACGAAGCCTCCATCCGCGAGGCCGCCGCGCGCGTCGCCGCGCCGATCGACCTGATCGTCGTGGCGACCGGCATCCTGCACGAGGACGGGCGGATGCCCGAGCGCGCGCTGCGCGAGCTGGACGGCGGGGCGCTCGCGCGCGTCTTCGCGGTCAACACGATCGGCCCGGCGCTGGTGCTGAAGCATTTCGCGCCGCTCCTCGCCCGTGAACGGCGCGCGGTCTTCGCCCTGCTCTCGGCGCGCGTCGGCAGCGTGTCGGACAATCGCAGCGGCGGCTGGTACGGCTATCGCGCCTCTAAGGCGGCGCTCAACATGATCGTGCGTTCGGCCGCGATCGAACTCGGCCGGACGCGGCCGGAGGCGATCTGCGTCGCGCTCCATCCCGGCACGGTCGATACCGCGCTCAGCCGCCCGTTCCAGGCGCGGGTGCCGGCGGAACGGCTGTTCACCCCCGCCTTCGCCGCAAGCCGGCTGCTCGGCGTGATCGATCGGCTGACGCAGGCGGACAGCGGACGCTGCCTCGCCTGGGACGGCGCGGTGGTCGATCCATGAGCCCCACCCGCCATGGCGGATGATCCCGAGCCATCGCGCGCCAGGGCGGTGCCGCGCGGCCGGCTGGCGCGGCTCGGCGTGTTCGGGCGGCTGGCGGGCGGCGTCGCCGGCGGCGTGATCGCCACGGGCGCGCGGCGGCTGGCGGCTGGCGAGCGGCCCCGGCTGGGCGACCTGCTGCTCACCCCCGGCAACGTCGCGCGCGTCGCCGACCAGTTGTCGCACCTGCGCGGGGCGGCGATGAAGCTCGGCCAGATGATCTCGATGGACGCCGGCGACATCCTGCCCGCCGAACTGACGCAGGCGCTGTCGCGGCTGCGCGAGCGGGCGCACCACATGCCGCCGGCGCAGTTGCAGCAGGTGCTGGCGCGCGAATGGGGCCGGGACTGGCGGCGGCGCTTCGCGCGGTTCGATGCCGGGCCGCTCGCCGCCGCCTCGATCGGCCAGGTCCACCGCGCCCGCCTGCATGACGGGCGCGAGCTGGCGATCAAGGTCCAGTATCCCGGCGTGCGCGAGAGCATCGACGCCGACGTCGACAACGTCGCGACCTTGCTCCGCCTCTCGGGCGCGCTGCCGAAGGGTCTCGATCTCGGCCCCCTGCTGGCCGAAGCGAAACGCCAGCTGCGCGAGGAGGCCGACTATCTGCGCGAGGGCGAACAGCTGGCCCGCTTCGGCGCGCTGCTGGCCGACAGCCCCGAGTATGTCGTGCCGCTGCTCGAACCCGATCTCACCACCGACCGCGTGCTGGCGATGAGCTTCGTCGAGGGGGTGCCGGTCGAGCGGCTTGAGGATGCGCCGCAGGAGACCCGCGACGCCGCGATGCGCGCGCTGATCGGGCTGGTGCTGCGCGAGCTGTTCGAGTTCGAGCTGATGCAGACCGATCCCAACTTCGCCAATTATCGCTATCAGCCCGCGACCGGCCGGCTGGTGCTGCTCGATTTCGGCGCGACGCGGGCGGTCGAGGCGGCTACCGCCGACGGCTACCGCCGACTGCTGGAAGCCGGGCTGGCGGGGGATCGCGACGCCATGCGCGAGGCGGCGCTGGCGACGGGGTTCCTCGGGCCGGCGGCGGTCGCCCGCCACCGCGAGCGGCTCGACCGGATGATCGCGATGATGCTGGGCGAGATGAACCGGGCGGGGCCGTTCGACTTTGGCGACCGCGGCTTCGTCGGCGTGCTGCGCGACCAGGGGATGGGCCTGGCCGCCGATCGCGAGGCGTGGCACGTCCCGCCGGTCGACACGCTGTTCGTCCAGCGCAAGATCAGCGGCACCGCGCTGCTGGCCGCCCGGCTGCGCGCCCGGATCGACGTGCGCGCGATGATGGTCGAACAGCTGGAAAAGACCGCGCCCGGACGCGAGACCTGACGGCCGGCACGGCGTTGTACGGGCATGGGCGAACCCGAGCGCATCGCGTCGCAGGACGATATGGACGCCCCGCCGAAGCCGTGGCGACCCCGCCGCGTGCTGCTGACCCGGTCGGCGATGGAGTGGGCGCATGGCCGCGCGATCGCCGAGCGGGCCGCCGCCCTCGGCATCGCGGTGGAGACGCTGGCGTCCGACCGGCTCGGCCTGGCCTTCGGCGACGACGAGCGCCGCGCCTATGCCGAGGCCAAGCGGACGCTGGCGGTGGTGGTGGCATCGCCCTCGAAACGTCGGCTCCGGCCGATCGCGCCCTCGGCCGACTGGCGCGTCGACCTGGCCGAGGGATGCCCGGCGCATTGCAGCTACTGCTACCTCGCCGGATCGCTGAAAGGCCCGCCGATCACCCGTGCCTATGCCAACCTGCCCGAGATACTGGCGGAACTGCCCGGACATCTGGGGCAGGGGACGGTGACGTCGCGTTCCGCCGGCCGGGCGCATGAGGGCACGACGTTCGAGGCGAGCTGCTACACCGATCCGCTGGCGCTCGAACATCTGACCGGCTCGCTGTCGGCGCTCGTCGCGTGGTTCGGGGCGTGGCGGGCCGACGCCCAGCTCCGCTTCACCAGCAAGTTCGACGCGGTCGGGCCGTTGCTCGGGCTGGACCATGGCGGGCGGACGCGGATGCGCGCCTCGCTCAACCCGGCGCGCTTCGCCCGTTTTGAGGGCGGGACCAGCCCGGTCGCGGCGCGGATCGCCGCGCTCGCGCGGATGGCGCGGGCGGGCTATCCGGTCGGCCTGACGATCGCGCCGATCATCGCCGCCGACGGCTGGCGGGCGGCCTATGCCGGGCTGATCGGGACGGCGGCGGGCGCGCTTGAGGGGATCGCCGGCCTCGACCTGACGATCGAGCTTATCACCCACCGCTACTCGCCCGGTTCCAAGGCGGTGCTGGAAAGCTGGTATCCCGGTTCCGGCCTCGACATGGGCGCCGCCGGCCGCGCCGGGAAGCGGACGAAGTTCGGCTCGCTGAAATATGTCTACGACCGCGACACGATGCGGGCGCTGCGGACGTTCTTCGAGGCGGAACTCGCGCGAGCGCTGCCCTCGGCGCGCATCCTCTACTGGACCTGAGGCGTGCCCGCGGTCAGCGCGAGGAGCGCGTAGGTCGCCAGCCAGTGCGTGCCCATGTAATCCTCGGCGATATGCGGCAGGCTGGCGGCGATGTGGCGTTCGGCCGCGTCCAGCGCGACGGCGTGGACCGGGTGGCCGCTGCCGAGCGCGCGGCAGAGCCGGCGCCAGCACCAGGCGCGGCTGAGGTTCAGGCCGTCGAGATGGGCGATCTTGCCGTCGCTGCGATCGGATATGGTGGCGGGCGTGAACAGGCTGGCGGGTTGGCCCGCCGCCGCGCGGGGCAGGAAGGCGTCGAACCAGGCCGCGAAGGCGGGTGGCGCCAGGATCACGCTCATCAGCAGCGCCTCGGTCAGCGCCGAGGACAGGAAGTCGTCGCCCGAGGGTTCCCACGCCTGGCAGTCGCGATCGGCCGCATACCAGCCGGTCGCGCGCTCCTCGATCAGCGCCGCCAGCGCTGCGTCGTGGTCGCGCGCCCACTCATGGGCGAGGGTCAGCGCGAAGGCGGTGTTGGGATGCGCGCCGACGCGGATCGGGTAGGTCAGCCGGGGCAGGAACCCCGCGAACCGCGCGGCGAAGGCGCGGGCGAGCAGTTCCAGCGCGGCGCCCCAGCCCGCTTCGTGCCGCGCCGCCTCACCATGCAGCGCGAGCGCCCATGCCCAGCCGTATGGCCGCACGAAGCCGGCGCTGGCCGGACGGGCGAGATAGGCAACCTCGCCCGCCACCTTGTCCGGCACCAGCATCGCATCGGCGCGGGCGCGGATCGCCGCCGCCTCCGGCAGGCCGGGGAACAGCCGCGCGATCGTGAGCAGCTGCCACCAGCCGTGGACGCAGCTGTGCCAGTCGAAGCTGCCGTGGAAGAT
>CAXTHU010000136.1:0-6548 GCA_964244125.1 uncultured Sphingomonadaceae bacterium | reverse complement strand
GCGCCGATCGAGCGGCCGGGCAAGTATCTCGCGATCGGGATGAACTACGCCAAGCATCTGGAGGAGGCCGACAGGCTCGGCGTGGCGCGCGCCAAGCACCAGACCTGGTTCAACAAGCAGACGACGTGCGTTTCCGGACCCCATGACGACATCGATCCCGGCGTGACCGAGAAGCTCGATTACGAGGTCGAGCTGGGCGCGGTGATCGGCAAGCCGGCCAAGCGGGTGGCCGAAGCCGAGGCGAGGGACCATGTGTTCGGCTATTTCGTCGCCAACGACGTGTCGGCGCGCGACTGGCAGTTCCACACCCCGACCTTCACGATGGGCAAGTCGTTCGACAGCCACGGGCCGATCGGGCCGTGGATCGTGACGGCCGACGAGGTGCCCGATCCGCATGCGCTGGCGTTGCGCGCCTACGTCAACGGCGAGCTGCGCCAGAGCAGCGACACCGGCCAGATGATCCACGATCTGTGGGCGCAGATCGCCTATCTCTCGACCGCCTTCACGCTGGAGACCGGCGACCTGATCGCGACCGGCACGCCCGAGGGGGTCGGCGTCGGGATGGAGCCGCCGCGCTTCCTGCGGCCGGGCGACGTCGTTCGCTGCGAGATCGACGGCATCGGCGCGATCGAGAACAGGGTCATCGCGCCCCTGACCTGAGCCGGGGCGCCAATCAGGAAATCCGACATGCCGGTACTTGGGCCGCTATCCTTCACTCTCGAAGTGCCGACGCTGGACGAGGGCGTCGGCTTCTACACCGATGCCGGGCTGCTGGCGGACGTCGCGGGAAGCGTCGCCCGGCTGCGCTGCCCCGGGCAGGACCGCGATTCGATCGTCCTGCTCGGCGGCTTTCCGAGGAAGCGCCTCCACCACGTCTCGCTGCGCGCCGACGGGCTGGACGACATGGCCGCCCGCGCCGGCGCGCATGGCGGCAAGGTGATCGGCGCGCCGGAGGGCTTCGAGGATAACGGCCTGTGGATCGCCGATCCGCACGGCATGGTGATCCACCTGTCCGAGCGCCCGGCCGATCCGGAACTGGCGGCGGGCACCCCGTTCCAGGTCAACGCCCCCGGGCTGACGGTGCGCAAGCGCCGGTCGGCGATGCTGCCCGGCGCCTCCTACGCGCCCGCCAGGCCGCTCCGCCTGGGCCATATCCTCGTCTTCAGCCCCGATGTTCCGGCCAGCGTCGCCTTCCTGACCGACGCGCTCGGCATGGGGCTGGCCGATCGCGCGCAGGACATCATCGCCTTCTGCTGCGCCAGGAAGGACAGCGACCATCACGTCGTCGCCTTCGCCAAGTCGCCCGGCGTCGGCTTCCACCACGGCAGCTTCCAGGTCGCCGATCCCGACGAGGTCGGCCGCGGCGGCCGCGCGCTGCTGGCCAAGGCGCGGCGGGGCGACTGGGGCTTCGGCCGCCACACGATCGGATCGAACTTCTTCCACTACATCCAGGACCCGTGGGGCAGCTGGTTCGAATATTATTCCGACATGGACCATATCGACGATTATTCGCTGTGGACCCCGACCAATTACGACATGGCCGACAGCCTCGCCAACTGGGGCCCCGACGTGCCGGACGACTTCGTCCACAATTACGAGACCGACGAGGCCGCGTTCGAGGCGACGCGAAAGGAGCCGGTCACCGCCTGATGCCGGGCCGGACGTCTTCGGAACGGCCGTCGTGACGCCGGCGGACACGCTGGATCTGCGCGGCCGGTTCGACGCCGCGCCGATGGGCGGCGCGCGGATCGCGGCGGTGGCGGCGACGGTCGCGCTGTCCGCGCTGGACGGTTACGACGTGCTGTCGATCACCTTCGCCGCCCCGGCGGTCGCGCTGGACTGGGGCATCGGCAAGGCGGCGCTCGGGCTGCTGCTGTCCGCCGGGCTGGCCGGCATGGCGCTCGGCTCGCTCCTCCTCGCGCCGTTCGCCGACGTGATCGGGCGGCGGCGGCTGGTGCTCGGCAGCCTGGCGCTGATGGCGGCGGGCATGCTGCTGTCGGCATCGGCGACCTCGCTGCCGCAGCTCGTCGCGTGGCGGGTGCTGACCGGCCTGGGGATCGGCGCGATGGTCGCGGTCATCAATCCGCTCGCGGCCGAGTTCGCCAATACCCGGCGCCGCGCGCTGGCGCTGGCGCTGATGGCGATGGGCTATCCGCTCGGCGGGCTGGTCGGCGGGCTCGCCTCGGCGGCGCTGCTCAGGCTCTATGGCTGGCCGGCGGTCTTCCTCGCCGGGGTCGTCGCGGCGGGCCTGCTCGTCCCCGTCGTGCTGCTGTTCCTGCCCGAGCCGCTCGCCTTCCTGCTCGCCCGGCGGCGCCCCGACAGCCTCGCGCGGGTCAACGCGCTGCTCGCCCGCTGCGGGTTCGATCCGGTGGCCGCGCTGCCTGCCGAGGCCGTCGCCGGCGGCGCGGGCTATGCCGCGGTGTTCGCGCCGGCGCAAGTCGGGACGACGATCCGGATCACCGTCGCCAACCTGCTGTTCGTCATGGCGGTCTATTACGTGCTGAGCTGGCTGCCGCAGATGGTCGCCGAGGCCGGATTCCCGCCGTCGACCGCCAGCCTGGTCGCCGCCGTCGCGAACCTCGCCGGGATCGCCGGCGGGGTGACGCTCGGCTGGCTCGCGCGGCGGGCGGGGCTGAACCGGCTGACCGTCGCGGCGATGGTCGGGCTGGGCCTGGCGACGGCGGCGTTCGGCCTGACGCCGGCGTCGCTGCCGCTGCTGGTCCTGGCGGCGGGCGTGTGCGGCTTCTTCCTCTTCGGCGGCATCGCCGGGCTGTATGCCACCTTCGCCGTCAGCTTCACCGCCGAGGGCCGCGCCTCGGGCAGCGGCTTCGTGATCGGGATCGGCCGGATTGGCAGCGCCGTCGCCCCCTTGCTGGCCGGATGGCTGTTCGCATCGGGCCTCGGCCGCGGCGCGGTCTCGGCGGCGTTCGGCGCGTGTGCGCTGCTCGCCGGCCTGCTGCTCCTGCCGCATGGCCGGCATCGTGCGGAAGCGAGAAGAGCGGAACCCGCGATCACATAGGAATGCCATGTCGACCTCGGACAATATCCACATCACCCGCTGGGGCCATGCCGGACCCGAGATCGTCCTCGTCCACGGCAGCGCCCAGGGCAGCACGGTGGGCGGCGACCATCATTTCGCCGCCCAGCAGGCGCTGGCCGGGCAGGGCTGGCAACTGGTCGTCCCCGATCGTCCCGGCCACGGCCGCAGCCCCGCCCCCGGCCGTCCCGACGATGCCGAGGCGGACGGCGCCTGGGTCGCCGACCTACTGGGCGACGGCGCGCATCTCGTCGGCCACTCGTTCGGCGGCTGCGTCGCGCTCGCCGCCGCGGCCCGGCGTCCGGATGCGGTACGCTCGCTGACGCTGATCGAGCCGGGCATGCAGAAGCTCGCGATCAACGACCCGCATGTCCGCCGTTTCGTGCTGCGGCTGCTAGCGACGCTGATCTTCTCCTCGCCCGCGCGCCGCGCCGTCCGCTTCGCCAAGATCGTCGGCATCCCCGGCGGTATCCGCGGCGGGGCGAGCCGCGCGGAACTGAAGGCGATGGGCCGGGGCGTCGCCAGGTTGAAGGTGCCGTCGGCCGCCACGTTGCGCGGCGAGCTGGAGACGATCGGCCAGGCCGGCATACCGCTGCTGGTCGTGACCGGCGGGTGGAGCCCGTCATTCGACGCGGTGGGCGCACGGGTCGCGCTGATCGGCGGCGGGCGGCACGAGATCGTCCGGTCGCCGAACCACTTCCCCAACCTAGTGCCCGGCTTCAACGCCGTGCTGACGGAATTCATGACGCAGGCGGACGCGCGGCACGGATGAGCCCGGCGTCCGGCGATCGTCGCGGCCATGACGGGGCTTCGCGCTCTGGCGGGCTGATCGGCCGTCCGGCCATGCCGTTCGCCGAGACGCTGCTGCCGCGACGAAGGCGCGGAGCGGACGATGCAATCGCCATGCCCCTCTCCCTTACGGAGAGGGGCATGGTGTTTTTTTAGCGGACGCTGCCGCGGCGGACGAGGTTGACGATCGCCAGCAGGATGACGGCGCCGACCAGCGACACCAGGAACGAGGTGAGGTTCAGCGGCGCGTTGTTGATCGAGCCGCCGGACAGGATCAGCCCGCCGATGAAGGCGCCGACGATGCCGACGACGATGTTGAGGATGATGCCCTGTTGCGCGTCGGTGCGCATGATGATGCTGGCGAGCCAGCCGATGACGCCGCCGACGATGAGCCAGATGATGAGATTCATAGGGACGTTTCCTCCTGTTCGCGCCGCGGCCCGCCATGCCGGCCGGGCGGTGCGAGCGTTGATACGCATCGGAAACGATTAGGTTGCTTGGGGGTGGCGCCTAGTAGCGCTGCTGCCGTTCGTAGAGCGACTTGTAATGCTGGATGCGGGTGACGCGCAGGCCCGGCATGCCCGAACGGTCGATCGCGCGCTGCCAGCCGGCGAACTCCTCCAGGGTCAGGCCGTAGCGGTCGCACACCTCGTCAACCGACAGCAGCCCGCCGTTGACCGCGGCCACCACCTCGGCCTTGCGGCGGACCACCCAGCGGGTGGTCGACGCCGGCGGCAGCGAGGCGAGGCTGAGCGGCTCGCCCAGGGGGCCGATCACTTGTGCCGGCCTGATTTTCTGGTTCTCGATCATGTGTTCCTCGAACGCTGGCCGGGGGGCCGATCCCGCTCTCCCTGTTCCGGCCTAGCCGGTGCGCCCTGAAGACGGCCTAAAACACGAAGGTAAAAGAGGCCTTCATGTCGGTTACCGGGTTATTCCCGGGGTCGGCCCGGATGGTGCGCGCGGCGTGCGGGTTGAAGCTGCCGACGGACAGCGTGCCGGCGAAGGGGGCGGCCGCGCGCAGCTCGCGGACGAGGTCCGCCTGCTCGGCGTCGCACGCCGCGTCGGCGCGGTCGCCGGCCAGCATCCGCTTGCTGAAATAACTCAGATCCATGTCGCCCCGCCGCCGCTGCCCGTTCCCCGCTGAGAACGGCCGCGGGCGGCGATTGTGTAGCGGGAGGTTTTGCGCCGGCCCGCCCCGGCGGCTATGACCCGGCCGCATGAAGGCGGATTTCCAGTTCGACACCGGCGGCCGGCGGCCGCGCGTGGTGGTGGCGATGTCGGGCGGCGTCGACAGCTCGGTCGTCGCCGCGCTGGCGGCGGCGAGCGGGGCCGAGACGATCGGCGTCACCCTCCAGCTCTACGACCATGGCGCCGCCGTCGGCCGGGCGGGAAGCTGCTGCGCCGGCCGCGACATCGCCGATGCCCGCGCCGTCGCCGACCGGCTGGGCATCGCCCATTACGTCTTCGATCACGAGACCCGCTTCCGGACAAGCGTGATCGAGCGGTTCGCCGACGACTATGCCGCCGGCCGCACGCCGATCCCCTGCGTCCGCTGCAACCAGGGGGTGAAGTTCACCGACCTGCTCGGCCTCGCCCGCGATCTCGGCGCCGATTGCTTGGCGACCGGCCATTACGTCCGGCGGGTGGCGGGGCCGGCGGGGGCCGAGCTGCACCGCGCGATCGATCCGGCGCGCGACCAGAGCTATTTCCTGTTCGCGACCACGCGGGAGCAGCTCGACTATCTGCGCTTCCCGCTGGGCGGCATGGCCAAGGCGCGGGTGCGGGCGGTGGCGGCGGAACTGGGCCTGGGGGTGGCGGCCAAGCCCGACAGCCAGGACATCTGCTTCGTGCCGGACGGCGACTATGCCAGGGTGGTGCGCGCCGTCCGCCCGGATGCGGGCGAGCCGGGCGACATCGTCGATCGCGCCGGCCGCGTGCTGGGGCGGCATCGCGGCATCGCCCACTATACCGTCGGCCAGCGGCGCGGGCTCGATCTCGGCGGCGAGCCGGCCCCGCTGTACGTCCTGGCGCTGGACGCGCCCGCGCGCCGCGTCGTCGTCGGCCCGCGCCGGGCGCTGGCGGTGGCGGCGGCGCGGCTGGAGGAGGTCAATTGGCTGGGCGGGGACGAGGAGGCGGCGCCGACGGTCAAGGTGCGCTCCATGGCGAAACCCGTGCCGGCGCGTTTCGACGGCGCCACGGTCTGCTTCGCCAGCCCCGAATACGGCGTCGCGCCGGGGCAGGCGGCGGTCCTTTATGCCGGCGACCGGGTGCTGGGCGGCGGGTGGATCGCGGCGACGGAGGCGGCCGAACTGGCGGCTTGAATCTGATCCGGCTTCGCCGGGCCGGCGCCGCCTTGCCGGATCGGACCCTGGCGTGGCTGTAGGTCCCGCCGCCGCGCCGCCACCCCGATCCCGGCGAACCCGGCCACCAGCATCATCCACGCCGCCGGCTCCGGCACGACGGACAGGAAGGTGTAGATGTCGCCGTCGCGCTTGCTCAGCAGGTAGAGTTCGCCGTCGGCGTCGATCCCCCAGCGCAGGTCGACGCGCCGGCCGCCGCCGCTGCCATAGCCTTCCAGCCCCAGCATCGTCGCCGGCGCGCCGTCATAGGTCAGCAGCAGTTCCCGCATCGTCGCCGGCGTCCCCGGCCCCGCCTCGTCCGGCGAGAAATAGAACAGCCGCCCCGAGACGAGATCGTCGAGGATGACCATGCCGGCCAGCAT
>CAXTHU010000135.1:0-6586 GCA_964244125.1 uncultured Sphingomonadaceae bacterium | reverse complement strand
CTCGCCACCCGCCGCTCGGGCAAGCCGCGCGACATGGTGGCGCCCGGGCCGGACGAGGCGGCGCTGGCTGCGATCCTGGCGGCCGCGATCCGGGTGCCGGACCACGGCAAGCTGGCGCCGTGGCGGTTCGTGGTGGTGGAGGAGGGGCAGCGCGCGGCCTTCGCCGCGCTCCTCCAGGCGGCATGGCGCGAGTCCAGGTCCGCGCCGGCCCGGCTGGAGGTCGAGGCGATCGAGCAGTTCGCCCATCAGGCGCCGACGCTGGTGGTCGCGCTGTCGCAGCCGGCCAGCGCCAGCCACATACCGATCTGGGAGCAGGAGCTGTCGGCCGGGGCGGCATGCATGAACCTCGTCACCGCCGCCCACGCGCATGGCTTCGTCGCCGGCTGGCTGACCGGCTGGGCGGCCTATGCGACGATGGTGCGCGATGCCTTCGGCGGCCGGGACGCGCGCATCGCCGGCTTCGTCTTCATCGGCACGCCGTCGCGCGCGCAGGAGGAACGGCCGCGCCCGGCGTTCGACGCGGTGGTGTCGGTGTGGGACGGATGGCACGCGGTCGAGGGTTGACGCGCATCGCTGTATTAGGACAGTATGGCGGATGCCCGCCGAGGACCGCCCCGTCTATCTCCGCCTGCGCGACGTGATCGTCGAGGCCATCCTCGACGGGCGGTATGGCGACGGCGACGCGCTGCCCTCGGTGCGCGGCCTCGCCGCCGAGCACGGCGCCAATCCGCTGACCGTCGCCAAGGCCTACCAGACCTTCCAGGACGACGGGCTGGTGCAGGTGAAGCGCGGCGTCGGCATGTTCGTCGCCGCCGGCGCCGCCGACGCCCTGCGCCGCAGCGAGCGCGCGTCCTTCGTCGCCGAGGAATGGCCCCGGGTGGTCGCCCGCATGAAGCGGCTGGGGCTGGAGCCGGGCGATCTGCTGGAGCGGATCGGGGCTTGAGGCTTATCCGGAAAGCAAGCACCGGCCCCTCGCCTCAGCGACCATACGCCACGCTGAACACCGCGCCCTCGCCCTTGCGTTCGAGCAGGCGGAAGCCCGCTTCCGCCATCCGTGCCATCAGCGCCGCGACGGCATCGTCGCCCAGGACATAGGGGTGCAGCTCCATCATCGCGAAGCGGACCCGCTCGCCCAGTCGCGGGATCTCGCGCAGGATCACCTGTTCCTCGGCCCCCTCGATATCGGAGATGAGCGAGATGGCGTCGAAACCGGCCTCGTCGATCAGGCGGGTGAGCGTCGTCGTCGCGACCGTCTCGCTGCCGCTGGATTCGCCGATGGCGGCGAGGTTGCTGCCGACGAAGCCCGGATCGATCGGCATCTCGATCGTCGCCGCGTCATAGGCGATCGCCTTGTTGACGACCTCGAAACGGCATTTGTTCAGGTCGCGGTTGCGGGTCAGCACCGGCACCATGCGGGGATTGGCCTCGACGACGACATGCCGGGCCGGATCGGCCAGCAGGCGGTTGGTCAGGCAGGAGACGACGCCCAGCCCGCCGCCAAGCTCGATCGCGGGGATGTCGCGCGGCAGCCAGGCCTTCACCAGCGCGCGCTCCTCCATCTCGTGCAGGCCGAAGGCGAGCGTGCTCTTGTGGCCGGTGGTGATGTTGGGGCTGGCGACCGAGAAGGTCATGCCGTCCATCCGCACCTTGTCCCCGGCCAGTTCGACGACGCGGCCGACGATAGGATTGTCGATCTGGAAGCGGCCGCGATACCAGTCCAGCCGGCGGGACAGGATCGTGCCGAGGCCCTCGTTTCTGATCTTCCGCAACATCGCCGTCCCTTTCGCCGCCTCCCCATCATCCGACGCGGCGGCGGCATTGTCGACCGTCGCCGTTAAGAAATCGAAATATCGCCCGCATCAGGGCTTCGTCGGCGCCCGTTCATCTTGTCCGCGCGATAGGGGCGGGGCAAGGATCGGGCGAAGAGGTGCCATGAAGACTGTCCGCCCATATCTCGCGCTCACGATCGCCGCGCTGGCTCCGGCCTGCACGGTGGGGCCGGATTATCGTCCGCCGGCGAATGCGGCGCTGAAGGTGCCGGACGGGTTTCCGTCGCGGCCGGCGGGGAGCGTGGCGCTGGACGATGCCGATCTCGCGACCTGGTGGCGCGGCTTCGACGATCCGGTGCTGAGTGCGCTGGTCGAACGGGCCATCGCCGGCAATCCCGACGTCGCCACCGCCGGCGCGCGGCTGGCCCAGGCGCGGGCGGCGGTGCGGGTGGCGCGCGGCGGGCAGCTGCCGTCGGCCGGCGTGTCCGGATCGGTGGCGCGCAGCATCGGGCGGGCGGGATCGAGCTTCGTCGATCCGACGACCGGCACGGTGCTGGGATCGAGCGGCGGCGACACGACCGTGCTGCGCGGCGGCCTGGACGTCGCGTGGGAGGCGGACATCTTCGGCGGCCTCCGGCGTGGGGTCGAGGCGGCGCGGGCGGATGAGGCGGCGAGCACCGCCAACCTCCACTTCGCCCAGCTGTCGGTCGCGGCCGACACGGGCACCGCCTATCTCGACGCGCGGCAGGCGCAGGCGCGGCTGGCGATCGCGCGCGACAACCTCGCCAGCCAGGACGAGACGGTCGATATCGCCGGCTGGCGGGCGCAGGCGGGGCTGGTCTCCTCGCTCGACCTGGAACAGGCGCGGCAGCTGCGCGCGCAGACGCGGGCGACGATCCCGGCGCTGGAGGCGGGGCTGACCAACGCGCTCAACCGCCTGGCCGTCCTGACCGGCGAGGCGCCGGGCGCGGTGACGGCGGAGATGGCCCCGGCCTCGATGACGACGAGGACAACCACAACGGCGACGACGCCCGCGCCGATCCCGCTGCCGGCCGCCGCCGTGCCCACCGGCGTGCCGGCCGACACCATCCGGCGGCGGCCCGACGTGGCCGCGGCCGAGCGGAGCCTGGCCGCCGAGGTGGCGCGGATCGGCGTCGCGACGGCGGACCTCTACCCGGCGTTGCGCCTCAGCGGCTCGTTCTCGGGATCGGGCACGTCCTTGGCCGATGCGACGGGCGGGGCGTTCACCAACCTGGTCGCCGGGATCACCGCGTCGATCTTCGAGGGCGGGCAGATACGCGGCCGGATCGCCGGCCAGCGCGCCTCGGCCGACGCCGCCTTCGCCACCTATCGCGGCAGCGTGCTGACCGCGATCGAGGAGGTCGACGACGGCTATGCGGCGCTGTCGTCGGCGGAGGGGCGCGAGGTCGCGCTGGGCGAGGCGGAGGCGGCGGCGCGCAACGCTGCCATCTATGCGCGCAGCCAGTATCGCACCGGGCTGATCGACTTCCAGACGCTGCTGGAGGCCGAGCGCGGGCTGCTGTCCAGCCAGGACGGCCGCGCCTCGGCCCGCGCCGACCGCGCGCGCGCCTACGTCCAGCTCTACCGCGCGCTCGGCGGCGGCTGGCAGGCGGCGGCCGAACCGCCGCCCGGACCCTATTCGACGAAGAGGCCCCGATGACCGACACCAGCCACATCAATCAGGGCCCGGCCGACCAGGGCATCGACGACTTCCTCGGCGTCGAGCCGCCGTCGCGGCGGGCGAAGTTCCTGAAATGGGGCGCGGTCGCGGTCGGCGTCGTGCTGCTGCTGTGGCTGCTCGGCCGCTGCGCCTTCGGCGGCGACGCGGCGGTGGCCTATGCCACGCAGCCGCTGGAGCGCGGGGACCTGACCGTCAGCGTGTCGGCGACCGGCAATCTCCAGCCGACCAATCAGGTCGACGTCGGCTCCGAATTGTCGGGCCTGGTCGAGCAGGTCTACGTCCAGAACAACGACCGGGTGGTGGCGGGGCAGGTGCTGGCCCGGCTCGACACCTCGCGGCTGACCGACACGCTGGTGCAGAGCGAGGCGCAGCTCGCCTCGGCCCGGGCGTCGGTGGCGCAGGCGCGGGCGACGTTGCAGCAGGCGGGCGCCAACCTGAAGCGCCTCCAGGAGGTGTTCCGCCTGTCGGGCGGCAAGGTGCCGTCGGCGACGGAGCTGGATACGGGCAAGGCGGACACCGCGCGCGCGGTCGCCAACGTCCGCGCGGCCGAGGCGGCGGTGGCGCAGGCGCGGGCGGCGGTGTCGTCGAACCGGACGAACCTGTCCAAGGCGTCGATCAAGTCGCCGGTGACCGGCGTGGTGCTGTCGCGACAGGTGGAGCCGGGGCAGACGGTGGCCGCGCCGTTCAACCCCGCCACCCTCCTCACCATCGCCGACGACCCGTCGCAGATGGAGTTGCAGGTGAAGGTGGACGAGGCCGACGTCGGCGGGGTGAAGGCGGGCCAGCGCGCCACCTTCACCGTCGACGCCTATCCCGGCCGGCGCTTCCCGGCGCGGATCGAGCGGGTCGATCTTGGCGCCAACGCGACGAAGGCGACGACCTCGACCGGCACCGCGACCGCCACCGCCAGCACGGTTATCGCCTATACCGCCGTGCTGGCGGTGGCGAACCCGGACCTGACCCTGCGCCCCGGCATGACCGCGACGGCCGACATCGTGACGGCGGAGAAGCCCGGCGTGCTGCTGGCGCCGAACGCGGCGCTGCGCTTCTCGCCGAAGAGCGGCGCGAGGACCGGCGGCGGCGTTACCAGCGTGCTGATCCCGCGCGGGCCTTCGCGGCGCGGCGGCGGCGGCGGCGGCGCCGGGACCAAGGAGGCGAGCATCGGTCGCGGCAGCCGCCAGACGCTCTACACCGTCGGCGCGGATGGCGCGCCCAGGCGGATCGAGGTGACGGTGGGCGACACCAACGGCAACCAGACCGAAGTCTCGGGCGACGGGGTGCGGCCCGGGCTGAAGGTCATCACCGGACAGCTGGTCGCCGGCACCGAGGCGGGCGCCGGTGGCGGGCAGGGTTCCGGCTCTGGCCGGCGGCGGGCGGCCGGCGGAGGTGGCGGCTGATGGCGAGCGCCATCGCCGAACTCTCGCCCGGCCGGCCGATCATCGCGCTGCGCGGCGTCACCAAGCGCTTCGGCAGCGGCCCGGCGGCGTTCCAGGCGCTCAAAGGCGTCGATCTCGACATCGCGCGGGGCGATTTCGTCGCGGTCATGGGTCCGTCGGGATCGGGCAAGTCGACGACGATGAACATCCTGGGCTGCCTCGACGTGCCGAGCGAGGGCACCTTCCTGTTCCGCGGCCACCATGTCGAGCGGCTGGACCGGGATCAGCGCGCGCTGCTCCGCCGGCGCTATCTCGGCTTCGTCTTCCAGGGCTTCAACCTGCTCGCGCGGACCTCGGCGCTGGAGAATGTCGAACTGCCGCTGCTGTATCGCGGCGAGGAGAAGCGCGCCCGGCGGGCCTCGGCGATGGCGGCGCTGGACAAGGTCGGGCTGGCCGACTGGTGGGACCATACGCCGGCCGAGCTTTCGGGCGGACAGCAGCAGCGCGTCGCCATCGCCCGCGCGATCGTCACCAGCCCCGACGTGTTGCTGGCCGACGAACCGACCGGCAACCTCGATACGGAACGATCGATCGAGATCATGGAGCTGCTCACCGGGCTGAACCGCGATGCCGGGATCACCGTGCTGATGGTGACGCACGAGGGCGAGATGGCCGCCTTCGCCCGGACGGTGGTGCATTTCCGCGACGGGCTGGTCGAGCGGGTGGAAGCGCGCCACCGGCAAGGGGAGGCGGTCTCGTGATCTTCCCCGGCACGGAGTGGGGGACCGCGCGAAGCGTGGTGGAGGGGCCACCGGCCATCGCCGTCGCGCCGACCCCGCCATTCGCCGGAAGGGGCGAACGGTCCCCCTCCCCGTACCGGGGAGGATTTTAGCGCATGCTCTTCACCACCATCATCCTGGCCTTTCGGGCGATCCGGCGGCATCTGCTGCGGTCGTTCCTCACCATCCTGGGCATCGTCATCGGGGTGGCGGCGGTCGTCACCATGGTGACGCTGGGCAACGGCGCGACGGCCGCGGTGCAGGCGCAGATCAGCTCGCTCGGCTCCAACATCCTCCAGGTCCGTCCCGGCCAGGGCTTCGGCCGGGGCGGCGGCGGGCCGCAGCCGCCGGACTTCAAGCCGGAGGACGTCGACGCGATCCGCAACCAGGTGGCGGGCGTCACCGCCGTCGCCCCGCAGGCGCAGGCGACCGCCCAGGCGATCCGCAACGCGGCCAACTGGTCGACCACGATCAACGGCACGACGGCCGACTATCTGGTGGCGCAGCAGTGGAAGCTCGCCGCCGGGCGCGGCTTCACCCGGCCCGAGGAACAGGCCGGCAAGGCGGTATGCATCCTGGGCAATACGGTGAAGACCAACCTGTTCCGCCAAGACGATCCGATCGGCCAGCGCTTCCGCCTGAAGGACGTCAGCTGCACCGTCATCGGCCTGCTCGCGACGCGCGGCCAGGGCGGCTTCGGCAACGACCAGGACGACGTCGTGCTGATGCCGATCAAGGCGGTGCAGCGCCGCTTCTCCGGCAATCGCGACATCCGCACGATCATGGTCGCGGTCGATCCCGCCTATGAGACGAGCGCGGTGCAGGCCTCGGTCACCGACCTGCTGCGCGAGCGGCGCCAGATCACCGATGGCAAGGAGGACGATTTCAACATCTTCGACACCAAGCAGATCAGCGACACGCTGTCGGGGACGACGAAGATCCTGACGGCGCTGCTGGGCG
>CAXTHU010000134.1:0-6613 GCA_964244125.1 uncultured Sphingomonadaceae bacterium | reverse complement strand
TGGACATCATGGCCGATGCAAGTCCACCCTCCCGCGGCACCGGCCAGCGCGACCTGACCTCCGGGCCGATCACGCGAACGCTGCTCGCCTTCGCCATTCCGACGCTGGCGTCGAACGTGCTCCAGTCGCTGAACGGCTCGATCAACGCGGTCTGGGTCGGGCGCTTCCTCGGCGAGAACGCGCTGGCGGCGACGTCCAACGCCAACATGGTCATGTTCCTGATGTTCTCGGCCATGTTCGGCTTCGGCATGGCGGCGACGATCTTCGTCGGGCAGAATTGGGGACGCGGCGATCGCGACGCGGCGCGGCGGGTGATCGGCACGGCGATCGGTGCGCTGCTGCTGCTGTCGGTCGTGGTGGCGGTCGCCGGCTGGCTGGCGACGCCGCGGCTGCTGCGGCTGCTGGCGACGCCGCCGGAGGCGATGGAACTGGCGGCCGCATACATGCGGGTGATCTTCGTCGCCATGCCGGCGACCTTCGTGTCGACCATCCTGATGATGGGCCTGCGCGGCACCGGCGATTCGCTGACGCCGCTGTGGTTCATGCTGTTGAGCGTGGCGCTCGACACCGGGCTGAACCCGGTCTTCATCCTGGGGCTCGGCCCGGCGCCCAGGCTCGGCATCGCCGGCTCCGCGCTGGCGACGGCGGTGGCGGGCTATGTCGGGCTGGCGGCGCTCGTCGCCTATATCTACGCGCGGGATCTGCCGCTGCGGCTGCGCGGGGCGGAATGGCGCTATCTGCGGCCGGACCCGGCCTATCTCCGGCCGATCGTCGCCAAGGGCTTTCCCATCGGGTTGCAGATGATCGCCATCTCGATCGCGTCGCTCGCGGTCATCGGGCTGGTCAACCGTCACGGCGTGGTGACGACGGCCGCCTTCGCCGTCGCGATGCAGCTGTGGACCTATATCCAGATGCCGGCGATGGCGCTGGGCGCGGCGGTGAGCGCGATGGCGGCGCAGAATATCGGCGCCGGACGGTGGGACCGGGTCGGGCGGATCGCGCGATCGGGCGTGCTGACCAGCATCGCTCTGACCGGATCGCTGGTGCTGATCCTGACGCTGGTGGACGCCCAGGCGCTGGGGCTGTTTCTGGTGGATGGCAGCCCGGCGCTGCCGATCGCCCAGCATATCCAGCGGGTGGCGAGCTGGGGCTTCGTGCTGTTCGGCATCACCTTCGTCCTCTTCGGTACGGTGCGGGCGAACGGCGCCGTCTACGGGCCGCTCGTCATCCTGGCGATCGCGCTGCTGCCGGTGCGGCTGGGGCTGATCTGGCTGTTCACCCCGGCCTATGGGGTGGAGGCGATCTGGTGGACGATGCCGTTCGGGTCGCTCGCCGCGACGCTGATGGCGATCGCCTACTATCGCTGGGGCGGCTGGCGGCGGGGGCGCCTGCTGACGGCGGCGGATCGCGACGACGGGCGGGAACTGGCCTGCGCCGATGCCGAGCCGGGCGGCCGGCTGAACCCGGCGGGGTAGGCGATTCCAGAACCGATCGGTTCAATCCGGTGCCGGCGCCGCCACCTCGATAACCCCGCGCGCGACACTGGCGGTGAACGGCGTGCGGGCCAGTATCTCGCCGTCGATCGACACCGCCATCGGCCGATCGGTGGCGATGCGGATGCTGGGCCCGCGGAACTCGCGCAGCGTCGCCGTCCGCGCGCGCAGCTTGAAGACGCTGGCGAACCAGCTCCATACCAGCCGCAGGCGGCTCCTGCCCTCGACCACCTGGACGACGATCTCGCCCGAATCGACCGTCGCGTCCTCCACCATCTCGGCGCCGCCATGATAGGCGCCGTTGGCGACGCGGACCTCCAGCACGTCCAGCGTCTCGGCAGACGCCCCCTCGCCGACGGTCAGGCGGAACGGGCGGAAGCGGAGCATCTGCCAGGCCGCCCACGTCAGATAGCCCGGTCGGCCGAGCCATTTCTTCAGCCCGTGCGGCACCGTCTCGGCGATCAGCGGGGCTATGCCCAGGGTGGCGCAATTGGCGAAATAATCACCGTCGATCATGCCGAGATCGATCCGCCGCCGCCGCCCGCCGGCGATCACGCCGATCGCGCCGTCGAGGTCGAGCGGGATGCCGAGCGTCCGCGCGAAGCTGTTGGCGGTGCCGAGCGGGAGCAGCGCGAACACCGTATCGTGCCTGACCAGGTGATCGACCGAGCAGGAGAGCGACCCGTCGCCGCCGCCGACGATCACCATCGGCGCGCCGGCCGCCACCGCGTCGCGGACGTGCCCGTCGAGCTTGCGCGGATCCTTCACCGCGATCGCGGCGGTCAGCGTGATGCCGGCCGCCTCCAGCCTGTCCCGCGCCGCGGCGAAGGCGGCCTGGCCCTTGCGCGACTTGGCGTTGACGATCAGCGCGGCGGAACGGGGAAGCGGTCTGGTCATGCGCGCTGCTAGCATGGTTTGCCGGCCGTGCCGCGCGCCATCGCCGGAACCGCCGAAGAGCAGCCTCGTTCTGCCGCCGTGACGATCCGCGTCTGAACGCGTTCATGGGAGAAGGACCATGGGGAAAGGCCTGTTGCTCTGGCTGATCGGCATCCCGATCCCGATCATCATCCTGCTGTATCTGTTCGTCTTCCATTGAGTTCGCGCCGGCGTGGATGAGCCGGGCGCCGCCGGGCTCGCCTATCGCCGGCTGGGCGCCGATGGCGGGACGGCGGATATCCGGCGCGTCACCGCCGTCGAGCGGCCGGTGGCGATCGAGATCGACGGGCTCGGTTATGCCGTGATGATGGCGACGCCCGCCGACCTCGACGATTTCGCCGCCGGCTTCTGCCTGTCGGAGCGGCTGATCGACACGGCCGGCGACCTGCTGGCGGGCGAGGCGCACGAGACGGAACGGGGCACGGTCCTGCGCCTGTCGCTGAGGCCCGTCCTGCGCGGGCGGGTGGTGGAACGGGTGCGGCATCGCGTCGCGGAGACCGCGTGCGGTCTGTGCGGGATAGAGAATCTGGAACAGGCGCTCCGGCCGCTGCCGAAAGTGTCGGCGTTATCGACGGCCGACGCCGCGGCGATCTTCGCGGCGCTCCGTTCCCTGCGCGGCCATCAGCCGCTGAACGCCGCCACCGGCGCCGTCCACGGCGCCGCGCTGTGCGGGGCGGACGGCGCGGTGCGGCTGGTGCGCGAGGATGTCGGCCGCCACAACGCCTTCGACAAGCTGATCGGCGCCATGCTGCGGGGCGGGATCGGCTGGGACGGCGGCTTCGCCCTCCTCACCTCGCGCTGCTCCTACGAACTGGTCGAAAAGGCGGTGCTGGCCGGCTGCCCGCTCCTCGTCACCGTCTCGATGGCGACCAGCCTGGCGGTGGCGCGCGCCGCCGAGGCGGGGCTGCGGCTGGTGGTGCTGGCGCGGCCGGATGCGATGCTGGAGGCGGACGGTGCAGGCCGGAGCCCCGGGCCGGACAGATGACGGCCGGACAGATGACGGCCGATACGATGCCACCTGGTCGTGCCGGTTTTTCCGAGGCTCCGACCTGCGCCGGGCGACGGCAGGGAGGCTGGCCGAAGCCCGCGCCTCTCTCTAAAAGCCCATCATGACCAGCTATCCCGCGCTCCGTCTCCGCCGCACCCGTGTCGCCGCCTGGAGCCGGGCGATGGTGGCGGAGCATGCGCTCACCCCCGCCGACCTGATCTGGCCGCTGTTCGTCACCGACGGCGCCGGCGTCGAGGCGCCGGTCGCGACGCTGCCCGGTGTTTCCCGCTGGTCGATCGACCGCGTCGCCGATCGCGCGCGGGAGGCCCGTGCGCTCGGCATCCCCTGCGTCGCGCTCTTCCCCAACACGCCACGCGGCTTGCGCACCGAGGACGGGCGCGAGGCGCTGAACCCGGACAACCTCATGTGCCGGGCCATCCGCGCGATCAAGGACGCGGTGCCCGAGATCGGCGTGCTGACCGACGTCGCGCTCGATCCCTATACCAGCCACGGGCATGACGGGCTGGTCGATCCAAGCGGCCGGGTGCTGAACGACGAAACGATGGCGGTGCTGGTCGACCAGGCTTGTGTCCAGGCGGGGGCGGGGGCGGATATCGTCGCACCCTCCGACATGATGGACGGCCGCGTCGGCGCGATCCGCGCCTCGCTGGAGACATGCGGCCATCGCGACGTGCAGATCATGGCCTATGCGGCGAAATACGCCTCGGCCTTCTACGGCCCGTTCCGCGATGCGGTGGGATCGGGCGGGCTGCTGAAGGGCGACAAGCGCGGCTATCAGATGGACAACGCCAATGCCGAGGAGGCGTTGCGCGAGGTGGCGCTGGACCTGGCCGAGGGCGCCGACACGGTGATGGTGAAGCCCGGCCTGCCCTATCTCGACATCGTCCGGCGGGTGAAGGAACGGTTCGAGGTGCCGGTCTTCGCCTACCAGGTGTCCGGTGAATACGCCATGATCGAGGCGGCGGCGGCGGCCGGCGCGGGGGATCGCGACGCTCTGGTGATGGAAACGCTGATGTCCTTCAAGCGGGCGGGCTGCTCCGGCGTGCTGACCTATCACGCGGCGCACGCGGCCAGGCTGATGGGCGCGTGATCGGGACGGAACGGCTGCTATTGCGGCCGTGGCGGGACGGCGATCGCGCGCCGTTCGTGGAAATGTGTCGTTCCCCTGTTGTCCAGAAACATCTGGGCGAGCCGCAATCCGATGCGCAGATCGATGAGGCGGTCGAGCGCATTTCGGCACGCTACGCTACGCTCGGCTACGGGCGATGGTCGGTCGAGCGGCGGGATGACGGCCGGTTCATCGGACTGTGCGGGCTCGTGCCGTTCGATCGTCCGGGAACGCCGATCCATGGCGAGATCGAGATCGGCTGGCAGTTGACACCCGCCGTCTGGGGCCGGGGCTATGCCCGGGAGGCGGCGGTGGCCAGCTTGAAGTGGGGCTGGGCCAACCTCGATTGTCCAGCGATCGTCGCGATCACCGTGCCCGCCAACAAGGCAAGCTGGGGGTTGATGGAGCGGATCGGCATGGTCCGCCGCCCGGACCTCGATTTCGGCCACCCGCTGTTCGCGCCCGATCACGCGCTCCACCGACACGTCACTTATGTCGCGGAGCGCCCGGCATGATCCTGCCGTTCGAGAACATGGCGCCGACTATCCCCGCCACCGCCTTCGTCGCCCCCGGCGCATGCGTTATCGGCGACGTCGTCCTCGGGGAAGGGGCGAGCGTCTGGTATAACTGCGTCCTGCGCGGCGACGTGAACGGCATCCGCGTCGGCGCGCGCAGCAACATCCAGGACGGCAGCGTCGTCCACGTCACCACCCGCCGGCACCGGACGATCATCGGCGACGACTGCCTGATCGGCCACCTCGCCATGATCCACGGCTGCCGCCTGCACGACCGCAGCTTCGTCGGCCTGGGCGCGATCGTGATGGACGGCTGCGAGATCGAAAGCGGCGGCATGCTGGCGGCGGGCGCGATGCTGACGCCGGGCAAGCGTATCGGCGCGGGCGAGATGTGGGCCGGGCGCCCGGCGAGGCTGGTGCGGATGCTGACGCCGGAGGAGGTGGCGCGCCATGCCGAGGGGGTGGCGGGCTATGTCGACCTCGCCCGCCGTCATGCCCGGGCGATCAGCCGGGCGGCAAAAGCGCCGCCAGCCGGCTGAACGCGGCCCGGTGCGCCGCATCGAGCGCGGCGGCCCGGCTCCAGGCCTGCTCCAGCGCCGGATCGGGCGGCCCGGCCCCCGTCGCGAGACGCTGTGCGTCGAGCGTCTGGAGCGCGTCCGCCGTCGGCAGTAGCGCCGCCTGCACGCGGGACAAGGCCTGCTGTCCGGCGATCCACCCGTCGCTGCCGGGCGCCGCGCGGGCGGCGGCGCGGAGCGCGGGCTCGGCGGCGCGCATCGCGTCGAGGAAGCCGCCGTCGCCCGCTTCGGCATCGGCCAGCGCCGCCGCCGCCGCCCTGGCGACGACCGGATCGGGCGCGACCGCCGTCGCCGCGACGGGCATCGGTTCCCCCGCGATATCGATCTTCTCGATCGCCCGCGGCTGAAGCGAGGGGAAGCCGCCGTCCGTCCCGGCGCACCCGGCCGCGAGCAGCATGAGGGGCACGGCGAGATGCGGGACGCGGATCACCCCCGCCCTGTTACCGTCCCGCGCGCGATTGGCAACGGCTTGCACTGCCCGCCCCGCCCCGCTAACAGCCCACCGACGCGCCCGTAGCTCAGCTGGATAGAGCATCAGACTACGAATCTGAGGGTCGGACGTTCGAATCGTTCCGGGCGCGCCAATTTACGCTTCTAATTCAACATGTTAGATTGGCCGCGATTTTGCTGTCCGGCCGAAAACAGCCAAATCCCAATTAAGCTGGGGTTCGGCCAGACGGAATGCCGGGAGCGCGACGCAGTTCGCTGCGGTTCGCCACGGCGCTACGCCGCCCGGAGCCGCGAATCGGCCTTGGCGGGGAGCGCTACGATGGACGACGATTTCGCCCTGATCGGCTCTCTGAACCTCCTTGATCGCGATATCGCCGCCCATCGGGAGCGCCTGCGACCGGTGCCAGGCACACTCCTTAAGCGCGGACAGGAGCTGGTGCGCGGTATCGAAATCGACCTTGATGCACCTCTCTGAACTGCGGCTGCAGTGCCACCGAGTGGCGAACAGTTCGCGGCGATCGGTGTGA
>CAXTHU010000133.1:0-6804 GCA_964244125.1 uncultured Sphingomonadaceae bacterium | reverse complement strand
CGGCGGCGGTACCCGAGCCGGCGACCTGGACGATGATGATCGCCGGCTTCGGGTTGGTCGGCGGCGCGCTGCGGCGGCGCGTCATGCTCCGGGTCGGCTACGCCGCCTGAGCGGGCGAGCGGCCGATCGCGGTCACCCCGCCGTCACGAAGCTGTCCATGACCCGCTTCGATCCCGCCGTCTCGAAATCGATCTCCAGCTTGTTGCCCTCGATCAGCTGGATCGTGCCATAGCCGAATTTCTGGTGGAACACGCGCTGGCCGATCGTGAGATCGCCGCGACCCTTGTTGCCCAGGCTGACGGCGCTCGCGCGGCTCTCGACCACGCGCACCGGCTCGCGGGTGAAGGTGCGCTGCGTCCAGTCGCCGCCCGGCCGGGCGTCCGTCGCGCTCAGGGTGCCGGCGGCGCGCTGCCAGCCCGGCCCGCGTCCGGCGCCGCGCGCGACATTGGCGAACGGATCGGCGCGTTCCGACCAGTTGGCCCGCCACAGGCTCTCGCCGCCGGCCAAGGTCGTCTCGGCCGCGACATGCGCGGCGGGCAGCTCGCCGACGAAGCGGGAGGGGATGGACGAGGTCCACTGGCCGTAGATGCGGCGGTTGGCGGCGTGGAAGACGAAGCATTTCCGCCGCGCCCGGGTGATCGCGACATAGGCCAGGCGCCGCTCCTCCTCCAGCGACGCGGTGCCGCCCTCGTCCAGCGCGCGCTGCGAGGGGAACAGCCCCTCTTCCCAGCCGACGAGGAACACGGTGTCGAACTCCAGCCCCTTGGCGGCGTGGATCGTCATGATGGTCAGCTTGGGCGCGTCGGCCTCGGCGTCGTTGTCCATGACGAGGCTGACATGCTCCAGGAAGCCGCCCAGCGTCTCGTAATCCTCCATCGCGCGGGCCAGCTCGGTCAGGTTGTCGAGCCGCCCGGCGCTCTCGGCCGAGCGATCGGCCTGGAGCATGGCGGTATAGCCGCTCTCGTCCAGCAGGATGCGGGCGAGTTCGGGATGCGCCGTGGCACCCGCCATGTCCCGCCAGCGGGCAATGTCGCCGACGAGCCGGCCGAGCGCTTTGCGCGCCGCCCCCGTCAGCTCGTCGGTGTCGAGGATCAGCGCGGCGGCGGTCGTCAGCGGCACGCCCCTGGCGCGCGCCAGCTGGTGGACGCGCGCGACCGCCTTGTCGCCGAGACCCCGCTTGGGCGTGTTGACGATCCGCTCGAACGCCAGGTCGTCGGCCGGCTGGTGGACGACGCGCAGATAGGCGAGCGCGTCGCGGATCTCCGCCCGCTCGTAGAAGCGGAAGCCGCCGACGATGCGATAGGGCAGGCCGATGGCGATGAAGCGGTCCTCGAACTCGCGGGTCTGGTGCTGCGCGCGGACGAGGACGGCGCAGTCGGCGGCCGATCCCCCGGCGAGACGGTGCGCCTCCACCTCCTCGCCGACGCGGCGCGCCTCCTCCGGCCCGTCCCAGATGCCGACCACGCGGAGCTTCTCGCCCCGCTGCTCCTCGGTCCACAGCGTCTTGCCCAGCCGCCCGCCGTTATGCGCGATCACGCCCGAGGCCGCCGCGAGGATGTGGGGGGTGGAGCGGTAGTTCTGCTCCAGCCGGATCACCCTGGCGCCGGGGAAGTCGCGCTCGAACTTCAGGATGTTCTCCACCTGCGCGCCGCGCCAGGAGTAGATCGACTGGTCGTCGTCGCCGACGCAGCAGATGTTCTTCCGCTCCTGCGCCAGCAGGCGGAGCCAGAGATACTGGCTCGAATTGGTGTCCTGATACTCGTCGACGAGGATGTAGCGGAAGCGCCGCTGATATTGTTCCAGCACGTCGCGATGCGTCTTCAGGATGACGAGCATGTGGAGCAGCAGGTCGCCGAAATCGCAGGCGTTCACCGCCCGCAGCCGCGCCTGATAGGCGGCGTAGAGCTCCTGCCCGCGCCCGTTGGCATAGGCCTCGCTCTCGCCGGCGTCGATGTCCGCCGGGGTCAGCCCCCGGTTCTTCCAGCGGTCGATCAGCCCGGCGAGCGCGCGGGCCGGCCAGCGCTTCTCGTCCAGGTCGGCGGCGGCGATCAGCTGCTTCAGCAGGCGGAGCTGGTCGTCGGTATCGAGGATGGTGAAGTTGGATTGCAGGCCCGCCAGCTCGGCATGGCGGCGCAGCATCCTGGCCGCGATCGAATGGAAGGTGCCGAGCCACGGCATCCCCTCCACCGCATCCCCCAGCAGCCGCCCGACCCGCTCGCGCATTTCCCGCGCGGCCTTGTTGGTGAAGGTGACGGCCAGGATCTCGGACGGCCAGGCGCGGCGGGTGGCGACGATATGGGCCAGGCGCGCGGTGAGCGCGGCGGTCTTGCCCGTGCCGGCGCCGGCCAGCACCAGCACCGGGCCATCGACGGACAGCACCGCCTCGCGCTGCGGCGGATTGAGCGCGCGCAGATAGGGTGGCTCTGGCGCGACGGCGGGGGGCTGGGCGGCGGCGCTGGTCACTCTCGAACAGTTAGGGAACGAGGGCGCCGGCGGCAAGCGCGGATGGTCCGCGTCAGTCGACCCGCACGCCCTTCCAGAAGGCGATGTGGCCGGTGATCGCCTTGGCGGCGGGGAGCGGCTCGGGGTAATACCAGGCGGCGTCAAGATTGCGTTTCCCGTCGACGCAAACCGTATAGTAGCGCGCCGTCCCCTTCCACGGACAATGGCTGGTGGTGCCGCTGTCCTCCAGCATGGTCATGTCCACCGCGTCGCGCGGGAAGTAGACGTTGCGCTCGACCACGACGGTCGCATCGCTCTCCGCGATCGTGGCGTCGTTCCAGGTGGCTGTCGTCATCCTTGATCCCCTCAGGTCATGGCGTCGCAACGCTCCGGCCGGAACATGCGATCCGCGATCATCTTCGGAAAAGGCGGTTCCCTGGCGGAGGCCGGGGAAGAGTTCCTGCCTCATCGGAAAACGCAAGGACCGCATCAACCCGCCCGCAATATCGTCAGCTTCGCTTTCCCGTGCCGGCGCTCCGCCTCGACCTCGAAACCCTCGGCCGACACCGTCTCGTCCGCCGCCGTCTCGACGCTGGCCCAGGCGCCCGGCGCCACCCAGCCCAGCCGCGCGAGCCGTTCCATCAGCGCGCCCGCGCCGCCGCTGCCGTAGGGCGGATCGAAGAACAGCAGGTTGAGCGGCCGCGCCGCCGGGCCGAGGCTGGCGACGGCCTGCGCGCGGACCTCCGTGGCCGTGGCGCCCAGCGTCGCGATGTTGCGGCGGAGCGCGTCGGTCGCGGCGCGATCCTGCTCGACGAAGACGCAGGACGCCGCCCCGCGCGACAGCGCCTCCAGCCCGAGCGCGCCGGTGCCGGCGAAGAAGTCGCCCGCCGCCAGCCCGTCGAACCCGCCCAGCCGGCTCGTCAGCATCGAGAACAGCGCCTCGCGCGCGCGGTCTCCGGTCGGGCGGGTGGCGCCGGGCGGCGGCACGGCGAGCGGGCGGCCGCGCCACCGCCCCGCGATGATCCTCATGCCTTGGGCAGCATCTTGCGCAGGATGGCGATGTCCTGCGTCCGCACCTCCTCCACCGCGCCCGCCGCCAGGTCGGCCAGCGGGAACGGGCCGTAGCCGGTGCGGATGAGCCGCGAGACCTGGAGGCCGAGATGCTCCAGCACGCGCCGCACCTCGCGGTTCTTGCCCTCGGTCAGCTTCAGCTCGATCCACACGTTGCGGCCGGTGCGGCGTTCCATGTTGGCGTCGATCGAGCCGTAGCGCACCCCCTCGATCTCGATCCCGTCGATCAGCTCCTCAAGCTGCGCCTGGCTGACGGCGCCGTAGGCGCGCGCGCGATAGGTGCGCGGGACGCCGGTGGCGGGCAGTTCCAGCGTCCGCTTCAGCCCGCCGTCGGTGGTCAGCAGCAGCAGCCCCTCGGTATTGAGGTCGAGCCGGCCGACCGGCACCACGCGCGGCATGTCCGGCGGCAGCCGGTCGTAGATCGTCGGCCGTCCGCGCGGGTCGCGCTCGGCGGTCAGGAAGCCGGGGGGCTTGTGGAAGCGGAACAGCCGCGCGGCCTGCGGCGCCCTGACCGGCTGGCCGTCGACGGTGACGCCGGCCAGCGAGGCGAGCAGGGTGGCGGGCGTGTCGAGGACGGCGCCGTCGAGCGCGACGCGTCCCTCGCCGATCATCCGCTCGATCTCCCGGCGCGAGGCGACGCCGGCGCGGGCGAGCAGCTTGGCGATGCGCTGGTCGGGCGCGCCCGGCCGCGCGCGCAGCGGCCGGTCGGGCTCGCGCCGGGGCGCGGCGGGCGTGGCGGCGGCCGGCGGCGGGCCGCCGGTCTGGCGGGCGGGTCGGCGCGGCCGGGGCGCGCGCGGACGGTCGCCCGGCGGTCGTGTGGCGGGCAAGGGGGCCTCCGGGAAGCGAGGGAACGGGTTTCGTCCCGAAACGATATAGGGTCAAGCCGTCCCTGGCCGTAGGGGCGGGACAGCCAGGAGAATCGGACCCGTGTTCGGGAAGCGCGAACGCCTCGTGAAGCGGGTGCTGATCGTCGAGGACGAGCCGCTCGTCGCGTTCGACAACGAACATGCGCTGGGCGAGGCCGGCTTCGTCGTGGTGGCGACGGTCGATCGCGTCGCCGACGCGCTCGTCGCGCTGGACCGCCACAAGCCGGACCTGGTCCTGGCCGACGTCCAGCTTTCGGGCGGCGGCAGCGGGCTGGATGTCGCGGCGGCGGCGGCGGCGCGCGGCATCCGCACCCTGTTCGCCTCCGGCCAATGCCCGATCGACGGCCGCCGCCATGCCATCGGCTGCCTCGCCAAGCCCTATACCCAGCGCGGCCTGATCGACGCGCTCGACACCATCGACGCACTGGTCGCCGGCCAGAAGCCCAGGCGCGTCCCCAAGGCGCTGACGCTGTTTTAAAGCCGTTTGTGATCGAACCAACTCACCCCTTCCTTCAGGGGAGGGGCTCACGTTGGACAATCTGATCGCAAACCGCTCTAGCGCGATCACCCTCCCAGCAGCAGCCTCGCCTGCGTCGCGATCTGCGCCAGCATCGCCGCGCTCGGCACCGCGGTCGCGCGGGCGCGGGTGACGAGCGCGTTGAACTGGGCGACGCGGGGGCCATGTCCGGCCAGCCAGCCTTCCACCGCGCCGGCCGGATCGCCCGAGCCGGCATGGGCCAGGAAGTCGAGGCGGAGCCGCTCGAACTCGCGGACCAGGCCTGCGGTCAGCAGCCGTTCCCACACGTCCGACGACACGAAGCGCAGCGCCGCCGCCTTCGCCCAGTCCAGCCCCAGCGCCTCGCCCAGGCGGGTATAGGCGGCGGTCGCCGCCACCTCGCCGATGCCGAGCCGCCGGGCCAGCGCGGCGATGCCGACCGCGCCGTCCATCTCGTGCAGGCGGACCAGCCGCGCGACCAGCTCCGGCCCGGCGCCGGTCCGCGCCAGCCGCTCGCGCAGGGCGGCGGTCTGCGCCCGCGCCTCGGCCTTCAGCAGGCTGTCGGCGGCCGCGTCCAGCCGGGCGATGCCGGGGGCGAGGTCCGCCGCGATCTCGCCGGGCAGCGCGTCGGCGTCGGTCGACTGGACGATGTCGGCGATGTGCAGGCGGACGGCGTCGCCGGCGATGCCGAGCAGCAGCAGCCGCCCGGCCTCGTCCATCCGCGACGCCTCGATCGCGGCCCACAGTCCGGCCAGGTCGAACAGCGAATCCGCCGCCTGGTAGGCGCCGGCGACGCGGGCGAGCGAACAGCCCTCCTCCTCGGCCAGTTCGAACGGCGTCACCAGCCCCAGCCGGTTGACGACCAGGTTGGCGAGCTTCGTCGCGACGATCTCGCGGCGCAGGCGATGCCGCCCGATCGCCTCCCCTTGCGTCTCGCGCATCGCGCGCGGGAAGGCGGCGTGGAGCATGGCCGCGAAGACGGGATCGTCGGGCAGCGGCGCCGCCTCGATCGCCGCCTGCAACGCCAGCTTGCCATGCGCCAGCAGCACCGCCAGCTCCGGCCGGGCGAGGCCGCGATCCTCCTGCGCGCGGCGCAGCAGCACGTCGTTGGCGTCGAGCCCTTCCACCTTGCGGTCGATCCGGCCGGACGCCTCCAACAGTTCGAGGACGCGGACCTGCGCCGGCAGCGCGGCGGCGCCGCCATGTTCGGCGATGGAGAGCGCGAGCGTCTGGAGGCGGTTGTCCTCCAGCACCAGCGCGGCGACATCGTCGGTCATCGACACGAGCAGCGCGTTGCGGGCGTCGAGCGACAGCCGCCCTTCCGCCATCTCCCGGTTGAGCGCGATCTTGATGTTGACCTCGTTGTCCGAGCAGTCGACCCCGGCCGAATTGTCGATGAAGTCGGTGTTGATCCGCCCGCCGCGCGCGGCGAAGGCCAGCCGCCCGGCCTGGGTGACGGCCAGGTTCGCGCCCTCGCCGATGGCCCGCGCGCGGACCTCGTCGCCGTTGACGCGATGCGCGTCGTTGGCCGGATCGCCCACCGCGCCCTCGGCCGGCCCCTTGATATAGGTGCCGATGCCGCCGAACCAGAGCAGGTCGACCGGCGCCTTCAGGATCGCCGAGATCAGCGCCGACGGATCGAGCGCGTCGGCCTCCACCCCCAGCAGCGCCTTCACCTCGGGGGCGAGCGGGATCGACTTCCGCGAACGCGGGAAGACCCCGCCGCCGGCCGAGATCAGCCCGGCGTCGTAATCCGCCCAGGATGACGCGGGCAGCGCGAACAGCCGTGCCCGCTCCGCCCAGCTCCTCGCCGGGTCGGGCGTCGGATCGAGGAAGATGTGGCGATGGTCGAAGGCGGCGACCAGCTTCAGCGCCCGGGACAGCAGCATGCCGTTGCCGAACACGTCGCCCGACATGTCGCCGCAACCG
>CAXTHU010000132.1:0-6847 GCA_964244125.1 uncultured Sphingomonadaceae bacterium | reverse complement strand
GTGGGTGCGGCCGGTGAAGGGTTGCAGCTCGACCCAGGCGGCGCGGTTGCCCGCCCGCTCGATCACGCGATAGCGGGTGCGCGCCGGGCTGCCCGCCTTCTCGTCGACATGCATCTTCTCGCCGCCGGTCCCCGGCTGCTTGGCGATGGCCAGGTCGACGATGCCGTCGCCGATCGACGGCACGCCGTTCACCAGCGCCCAGTAGACCTTGCGCGCGGTGCGGCTGGAAAAGGACTTGGCGAAGCTGCCCGCCGCGCGGGACGTGCGCGCCAGCAGCAGGACGCCGGAGGTGTCCTTGTCGAGCCGGTGGACCAGCTTGGGCCGGCTTTCGGCCTCGTCCTGCAACGCGTCGAGCAGGCCGTCGACATGCACGTCGGTCTTGGTCCCGCCCTGGGTGGCGAGGCCGGGCGGCTTGTTGATGACGATCGCCTGCGCGTCGCGATGGATGACGAGGCCGGCCATGAAGGCGACATCCTCGGCCGCCGGCACCGGCCGCTCGCGCTTCGGCCTGGCGGCGGGGGTGGCCGGTGCGGCGTCGGCGGGGGGGACGCGGATCACCTGCCCCGCCTCGATCCGGTCGCCCGGCGTCGCCCGCCGGCCGTCGATGCGCAGCTGCCCGGTGCGCGCCCAGCGCGAGACGATGTTGAAGCCGGCTTCGGGCAGATGCCGCTTGAACCAGCGGTCCAGCCGGATGCCGTCGTCGTCGGCGGCGACCCTGAACTGGCGGACGTCGGTCGCGTCGCTCATGCGAAGCTCCGCGCGACGGCCACGCCGGCGAACAGCGCCGCCACCGCGCCGACGACCGAGACCAGCGCATAGCCGAACGCCGGCCCCAGGTCGCCGCGCAGGATCATCGCGTGGCATTCCAGGCTGAAGGCGGAAAAGGTGGTGAAGCCGCCGATCACGCCGACGCCGAGGAACAGCCGCCACGGCTCGCTTCCGCCGAACTTCGCCAGCGTGCCGGCGAGCACCCCCATCAGCAGGCCGCCGGCGAGATTCACGGACAGGGTGCCCCAGGGAAAGCCCGGCCCCAGCCGCGCCAGTGCAAGCCCGCCGACCAGGAAGCGCGCGCCGGACCCTACGGCGCCGCCGAGCATGACGAGGAGGAGCGGGGGCATGCCGGGCGTGTAGCGGCTGGCGTCGCGATAGGCCAGCCGGGCGCGTCCGCTATCCGCGCAGCGCCCAGCAGATGAGGCGGTGGAGGAGGGGCGTCGAGCCCTGGCGGTGCCAGATCCGTTCCATGAATGTCGTCATGCCTTCAAAAGGTTGCAGGAAGATGACGCAAGCTGGAAGCCGTGTCAAATTGTGGCGCGATTGCGGTGGCAAGGTGGCGGCAACCGTCATGCGGCTGGATCGTTGCAGGCATGACATTTCTCTCCGGGAGACCGTCGTGAGCCAGTCCGAGACCTTCCAGTCCGCCGACACCGTCCAGCCCGTGCCCCATCCCGATCCGGTGCCGCTGGCGCCCGAAGGCTGCGAGACGGACTGGCGCGAATGCCTTGACGCCGGCCACGACAAGGGTCCGACCTCGGCTCATCGGGAAGCGGGCTGGCGCGCGGTTAAGACGGCCAAGCCCTGATCTCTCGGTCGATCTGCCGACAGCTCTCGACGAGACCGGGCTTGCGGGCGGCCGGCGGCGGGGCGATAGGGCGGCGATGCTGAACCTCTTCTCGCTTGCCGTCGGCGCGCTGGCGCTGGTCATGGCGCTCTTCGCCTTCCTGCCGCTGCTCGGCTGGGCCAACTGGTTCATCGTGCCGCTGGCGGTCGTCGGCCTGGTGATCGGCATGGTCTCGCGCGAGCGGGGCGGGCGCAACCTGAACCTGGTGGTGATCGTCATCGGCGTGCTGCGCCTGATGCTGGGCGGCGGCATCTTCTGACCGCTTGACGAGCTTCGCGGCGGGCGGAATGTTCGCCGACATGGCCGAACCGACCCACGACCCCCGCGTCGACGCCTATATCGCCGCCGCCCGGCCCTTCGCCCGGCCGATTCTGGAGCGGCTGCGCGCGATGGTCCATGCCGCCGACCCGCACGCGGTCGAGACGATCAAATGGTCGATGCCGTTCTTCGTCCATCGCGGCCGGACGCTCTGCCACATGGCGGGGTTCAAGCAGCACGCCGCCTTCGGCTTCTGGCGCGGGTCCGGGGTGGTGGAGGACGGGATCGCAGGCGCGATGGGCCAGTTCGGCCGCCTGACATCGCTCGCCGATCTGCCGGACGAGGCGGCCTTCACGGCGCTGGCGATGGAGGCGGTGGCGCGGGCGGAGGCGGGTCCGGCGGCGGCCCCGCGCGCGGTCAAGCCACCCCGCCCTCCGGCCGAGACGCCTCCCGAACTCACCGCGCATTTCGCCGCCGACGCCGTTGCACGCACCATGTGGGAAGGCTTTCCGCCCGGCCGGCGGCGCGAATATGCCGAGTGGATCGAGGAAGCGAAGCGCCCCGAGACGCGGGCGAAGCGGGTGGCCCAGGCGTGCGGGTGGATCGGCGAGGGCAAGCGGAGGAACTGGCAGCACGAGCGGAGGTGAAGGGAAAGGTCGTCACCATACCTCCATTCCGTCATGCTGAACTTGTTTCAGCATCCATCTATCAGCCCGTACGTCGCTCAAGTGGATGGATAACCCTGAAACAAGTTCAGGGTGACGCCGTGGCGTTGGGAGACGCCGCCTGCCTACCCCTTCTTCGCCTTCCCGCCCTTCTTCCCCAGCTCCGCCTGCGCGGCGGACGACTTGCGCGGGTTCTTCTCGCCTTCCTTGGCCGCCTTCGCGTTCGCGCGCTGCGCCGTCTCGCTGCCCTTGCCCTTCTTCTCGGTCATCGTCGCTCTCCTCTGCCGGGGACGGGTGGCACGCCGGATCAGGCGGAAGGTCCCGCCGCGTTGGCCGCCGACAGCACCGCCCTGACGCTCGCGGTGGCGACGTCGGCGTCGATGCCGACGCCGTGGTGGATCGCGCCTCGCGCGTCGCGCGCCTCGATATAGGCCGCCGCCTGCGCGTCGGCGCCGGTGCCGATGGCATGTTCCTGATAGTCGACCACGTCGAGCGACACGCCGCAGCCGGCCAGCGCATCCAGCACCGAGGAGACCAGGCCGTTGCCCCTGCCCGCGATCGACCGCTCCACCCCGTCCAGCCGCACCCGCCCGGCGAAGCGCCGGTCGCGCCCGCCGCCCGCCCCTTCGCTGTAATCGACCAGCTCGAACCGGCCGCCGCCGTCGAGGCCGTAGCTGGCCCGGAACGCCGTCCAGATGTCGCCGGCGTTCAGCTCGCGCGAGGTCTCGTCGGCCAGCGCCTGGACGATGCGGCTGAAATGGCCCTGGAGCCGTCGGGGCAGCTTCAGCCCGCGATCCTGTTCCAGCACCCAGGCGACGCCGCCCTTGCCCGACTGCGAATTGACCCGGATCACCGCCTCGTAGGAACAGCCCACGTCGGCCGGGTCGATCGGCAGGTAGGGCACGTCCCACAGATCGTCGTTGCGCCGCGCCTGCGCGGCGAAGCCCTTGCGGATCGCGTCCTGGTGGCTGCCGGAAAAGGCGGTGAACACCAGGTCGCCGGCATAGGGGTGGCGCGGATGGACCGGCAGCGCGGTGCAATATTCCACCGTCTTCCTCACCGCCTCGATGTCCGAGAAGTCGAGGCCGGGCGCCACCCCTTGCGTGTAGAGGTTGAGCGCCAGCGTCACCAGATCGACGTTGCCGGTCCGCTCGCCATTGCCGAACAGGCACCCCTCGACGCGGTCGGCGCCGGCCATCAGCCCCAGTTCCGCCGCCGCCACGCCGGTGCCGCGATCGTTATGCGGGTGGAGCGAGACGACGACCGCGTCGCGGCGCGAGACGTTGCGGCAGAACCATTCGATCTGGTCGGCATAGATGTTGGGCGTCGCCGCCTCGACGGTGGCTGGCAGGTTCAGGATCAGCGGCCGGTCCGCACTGGCGCCGACCACCTCCATCACCGCCTCGCAGACCTCCAGGCTGAACTCCAGTTCGGCGGTGGAGAAGGTCTCGGGGCTGTATTCGAAGCGCCAGTCGGTGCCCGGCCGCCGCCCGGCCTCGCGCATCAGCAGCGCCATGCCCTCGACGGCGATCGCCTTCACCTGGGGCCGGTCCATGCCGAAGACGATCCGCCGCCACGCCGGGCTGACGGCGTTGTACATGTGGACGACGGCGCGCGGGGCGCCCGCCAGCGCATCGAAGCTGCGGACGATCAGGTCCTCGCGCGCCTGGGTCAGCGCCTGCGGCCAGATGCCGGGGCCGATCAGCCCCTCGTCCACCAGCGTGCGGCAGAAGTCGAACTCGGTCTGCCCGGCGGACGGGAAGCCGACCTCGATCTCGGTCACGCCGATGCGCACCAGCATGTCGAACAGGCGCCGCTTCTTCTCGCCGTCCATCGGATCGATCAGCGCCTGGTTGCCGTCGCGCAGGTCCGTCGACAGCCAGCGCGGCGGCGCGGCGATCGTGCGCGACGGCCAGCGGCGGTCGGGCAGGTCCACCTGGGGGAACGGACGGTATTTGGTCGAGGGGTCGGCGAGCATCTTGCGCTCCGTCTGATGATCCTGGTCGATGGGCGGAAGGGTTCGCCCGTGATGGTCCCGGCCCCGCGCGCGGAGCCGGCGTCAAAGTCGCAGGGTGCGGGCCTCGATGCGGATCATGGCCGCGGCTTGTGTCGCGTGGCGGGCCGGTTCGTCAAGCCGTGCCGTTAACGGCTTTGTCTCCGGACGGCATTCATGCCACCACGCGGCGGAAACCGGGGGCGACGATGACGGACAGCGCGACGGCGGGCGAGCGACGGGCGGCGGCCGACGAGGCGGCGATGGCGCCGGCCCCGAACGACGGCCGCGGGCGGCTGGCGATCCTGGACGGCTGGCGCGCGACCAGCATCCTGCTGGTGCTGGCCGGCCACCTGCTGCCGCTGGGGCCGAAACGGCTGGCCATGAACGGGCCGGTGGCGGGGACGGGCATGGTCCTGTTCTTCATCCTGTCGGGCTTCCTCATCACCCGCTTCCTCGCCGAGCGGGCGGAACTCAGGGCCTTCATCATCCGCCGCTTCTTCCGCATCGTGCCGCTCGCCTGGCTGGCGATGCTGGTCGCCCTGCCGCTGGCGGGCGCCACGGGCCGGCAATATCTCGCCAACCTGTTCTTCTTCGCCAACCTGCCGCCATTCTACCTGGTGGCGGGGGGCGGGCACCTCTGGAGCCTGTGCCTCGAAATGCAGTTCTACGTCGGGATCGCGCTGTGGGTGGCGCTGTTCGGGCGGCGCGGATTTCACGCGATGCCGCTGCTGTGCCTGGCCGTCACCGGGCTGCGCGTCGCCACCGGCAGCTATGATTCGATCGTCACCTGGCTGCGGATCGACGAGATCCTCGCCGGCAGCGTCCTGGCGCTGGCTTATGGCGGCTGGTTCGGGCCGCTGCCGGAACGGTTGCTGGCGCGGGTCAACGTCTATGCGATGCTGCCGCTGCTGCTGCTCGCCACCCATCCGGTCGGCGGCCCGCTGAATTATGCGCGGCCCTATATCGCCGCCGTGACGGTCGGCGCGACGCTGTTCAACCCGCCGCCGCTGCTCGCCCGGCTCTATGCGTCACGGGCGATGATCTATGTCGCCACCGTCTCCTACGCGCTCTACGTCATCCACGGCGTGCTGATGGCGACATGGTTCGGCAGCGGGTCGAAGCTGGTCAAATATGCCAAGCGGCCGCTGCTGATCGCCGCCACCTTCGGCCTCGCCCATCTTTCCACCTATCGGCTGGAGCAGCCCTGCATCCGCATCGCCAAGCGGCTGACCCGCGGCCTCTCGATCCGCGCGCCGGCATGAGCCGGACCGGCCAAGGCTGTGGAAAATCGGACCATGGAGCCTAGACATTGTGGGCAAACCGCGTAGCCTGACCCCATATCTGTCCCTTTCCCGTTCCGTTCCGCCAAAGGCCCAGCCATGCCCCTCCTCGAAGCCCGCAAGCAGTACAAGCCGTTCGAATACCCCTGGGCGTTCGAATATTGGAAGCGGCAGCAGCAGATCCACTGGATGCCCGAGGAGGTGCCGCTGGGCGAGGATTGCCGCGACTGGGCGCAGAAGCTGACCGATCACGAGCGCAACCTGCTGACCCAGATCTTCCGCTTCTTCACCCAGGCCGACGTCGAGGTGCAGGACTGCTATCACGAGAAATACGGCCGCATCTTCAAGCCGACCGAAGTGAAGATGATGCTGGCCGCCTTCTCCAACATGGAGACGGTGCATATCGCCGCCTATTCCCACCTGCTCGACACGATCGGCATGCCCGAGAGCGAATACGGCATGTTCCTCCAGTATAAGGAGATGAAGGACAAGCACGACTATCTCCAGAACTTCGGCGTCGACACCGACGAGGACATCGCCCGCACGCTGGCCATGTTCGGCGGCTTCACCGAGGGGCTGCAGCTGTTCGCCAGCTTCGCGATGCTGATGAACTTCCCGCGTTTCAACAAGATGAAGGGGATGGGCCAGATCGTCACCTGGTCGATCCGCGACGAGACGCTCCATTGCGAAGGGATCATCCGGCTGTTCCACGCCTTCGTCGCTGAGCGCCGTTGCCTGACGCCGGCGGTGCGCGACGACATCCTCGACATGTGCCAGAAGACGGTGCGGCTGGAGGACGCCTTCATCGACCTCGCCTTCGAGATGGGGCCGGTGCCGGGCATGACGCCCAAGGACATCAAGAAATACATCCGCTACATCGCCGACTGGCGGCTGGGCCAGCTGGGCCTGAAGCCGCTCTACATGATCGACGACCACCCGCTCCCCTGGCTCGCCCCGCTGCTGAACGGCGTCGAACACGCCAACTTCTTCGAGACCCGCGCGACCGAATATTCCAAGGCGGCGACGCGGG
>CAXTHU010000131.1:0-6941 GCA_964244125.1 uncultured Sphingomonadaceae bacterium | reverse complement strand
GCACGCGCCTCGTCCAGCGCGGCCTCGGGCCGGTCGATCGAGAAATCGGGTCCGTTGATCTGGTTGATCCCCGCGTCCACCAGCGTATCGAGAATGGCGCCGGCGCGCTTCACGTCGCGCAGGCGGAGGGTCAGCGAATTGGTGGCCTGATAGCCGGTCAGCACCGGCGGCAGGTTGTTCTCGTAGCGATATTGCGGCTGGAGGCTGATCGAGGCGGTGCGAATGTCGCGGTCGGCGATGCCGGCGCGGCGGACGGCGGCGATCGCGGCGGCCATGCGGTCGGCGTTGGCGGCCATCGCCGCCATCGCGGTCGGCGCCTGGGTGACGATGCCGGCGCCGACCGCCGCCACGTCCGGTGCGCGGACGACCTCGCCGGTCGCGATCAGATCGAGCCGGGTGCCGGCGATCGGGGCGAGCGGCGCCTGGGCCTGCGCGCCGGCGGCGAGGGCGATCAGGGGGAGGGCGATCAGTGGAAGGGCGGCGGCGCGGATCATGTCTGTCTGTCCTCGGAATGGAATGGGCGACGTCGCAGCCGCCGGCTGCATCGCCGCTGAACGGGGCTCACGAGCGGCGGCGGATCACCAGCCGGTGGAACAGCACCAGCGCCACCGCGCCGGCCGCCGCCGCCGCGAAGCCGGCCGGCGCGCCCGGCCGGTAGAGCAGCGCCGCCTGTCCCGCGAATCCGCCGAGCAGCGCGCCGGCGATGCCGAGCAGCGCCGCCACGACCGGCCCGCCCGGATCGCGCCCCCGCGCCAGCCGGCGCACGACCAGCGCCGCGACCAGCCCGATCGCCATCCACGCGAGGAAATCATGATCCACTTTAGCGCTCCCCAGAGCGCCCATCGTCCCGCCACGCGCCGCGATTGGCAACCCCGCCTGTCGCCCGCCGGCAAAAGGCGCTAGGAAGCGACGCTTTCCCGGACGGCGCGGCCTCTTGATGGTGGTGCCTTATTGATATAATACAGTGAACGGCCCCGCTGCCGCGGCGGCATCGAGCGAGGGTGGATCGTGATGAATCTCGAAACTGGCGTCATTCGCGCGGATGCGGAGAGCGGGCCGGACGGATTCGATGCGGCCGGTCGCCGGGCGCGCCGCAGGCGGGTGGGCGTCGTCGCCGGACTGGTGCTGATCGCGGCGCTGGCGGCGATCTGGTTCCTGGTGCGCGGCCACAAGGCGCCGGCGCCCGCCGCGCCGATCCTGCCGCGCATCACCGTGCTCGTCCCCGGCCGCCAGTCGGTCACCAACGCGGTGTCCGCCACCGGCACGATCGGCGCCAGGCGCGAGGAGCCGGTCGGCGTCGCGGGGGAGGGCGGCATGGTCGCCCGCGTGCTCGTCGACGCCGGCGACTGGGTCCGCGCCGGCCAGACGCTGGCGGTGATCGACCGATCGGTCCAGACGCAGCAGACCGCGCAGATGGGCGCCCAGATTGCCTCGGCCCAGGCCGACGCCAAGATGATGCAGTCCGATCTCGATCGCGCGCAGAAGCTCGTCGGGCGCGGCTTCATCTCGCAGGCGACGGTGGAGCAGAAGCTCGCCGCCCGCGATGCCGCCAACGCGCGGGTGAAGCTGGCGCGCGCCCAGTTCGGCGAGATGAGCGCGCGCATGGCCCGGCTGGACATCCACGCGCCGTCCGACGGGCTGGTGCTGGCGCGCAACGTCGAGGCGGGGCAGATCGTCAGCTCGGGCTCGCCGGCGCTGTTCCGCATCGCCCGCGGCGGCGAGCTGGAGATGCAGGCGCGGCTGGCCGAGAGCGACCTGGCGCGGCTGCGCGTCGGCTCCCCGGCGCAGGTGACGCCGGTCGGCACCAGCCGGCCGTTCCCGGGCCGGATCTGGCAGCTTTCGCCGACGATCGACCCGACCAGCCGCCAGGGCGTGGCGCGCATCGCGCTGCGCTACGACCAGGCGCTGCGCCCCGGCGGCTTCGCCTCGGCGACGATCAGCGGCATGTCGGGCATCTCGCCGCTGCTGCCGGAATCGGCGGTGCTGAGCGATGCCGGCGGCAATTACGTCTACGTCGTCGGCAAGGACGATCGCGTCGAGCGGCGCCCCGTCACCGTCGGCGAGGTGGACGACAAGGGCGTCACCGTGGTCAAGGGGCTGAGCGGCAGCGAGCGGGTGATCGAATCCGCCGGCGCCTTCCTCAATCCCGGCGACAAGATCACGCCGGTGCGCTCCACCGGCGCGCGCTGACGCAACCCGAGGCGAACCCCATGTCGTTCCGCAACATCTCCGCCTGGTCGATCCGCAACCCGGTGCCGTCGATCGTCCTGTTCCTGGCGCTGACGCTGGGCGGCTTCATCGCGTTCGGCCGCATGCCGGTGAACCAGTTGCCGGAGATCACCTTCCCCGCCGTCTACGTCCAGATCAACCAGCCCGGCGCCGCGCCGAGCGAGCTGGAGACGCAGGTGACGCAGCGGGTCGAGGCGGCGGTGCGCAGCCTGGAGGGCGTCGACGAGATCTCCTCGACGGTCAGCGAGGGATCGTCCGGCACCTTCGTCCAGTTCACCATGGACACGCCGATCGACCGTGCCACCACCGACGTGCGCGACGCCATCGCCCAGATCCGCGGCGAACTGCCCGACGGCATCGTCGAGCCGCAGGTCCAGCGGCTGGTCTCCAACAACGACAGCTTCGCCAATTATTCGGTCGAGGGGACCGACATGACGATCGAGCAGCTGTCCTGGTTCGTCGGCAACATCGTGTCGCGCCGCCTGCTGGCGATCCCGGGGATGCAGTCGGTCGAGACCAACGGCGGCGTCCAGCGCGAGATCAGGGTCATCCTCGATCCCGCCAAGATGCAGGCCCAGGGCGTCACCGCGACCCAGGTCAACACCCAGCTGCGCCAGGTGAACACCAACGCCGCCGGCGGCCGCGCCGAGGTGGCGGGATCGGAACAGTCGCTGCGCATCCTCGGCAACGCCCAGGACGCCTATCAGCTCGGCCAGACGCAGATCTCGCTCGGCAACGGCCGCGCGGTGAAGCTGGCCGACATCGCCGACGTCCGCGACCTCTATGGCGAGCAGCGCAGCTTCGCCAAGATGAACGGCAAGCAGGTCGTCGGCTTCGGCCTGCTGCGCGCGCGCGGCGCCTCCGAGGTGGAGCTGTTCGACAAGGCGCAGGAGGTGCTCGCCCAGCTGGAGAAGGAGAACCCGAAGATCCATTTCGTGAAGCGCTTCAACAGCGTCAAATACACCCAGGACCAGTATGACAGCGCGCTGCATTCGATGATCGAGGGCGCGCTGCTCGCCGTCGTCGTCGTGTTCCTGTTCTTGCGCGACCGGCGGGCGACGCTGATCTCGGCGCTGGCCATCCCGCTGTCGGCCATCCCGACCTTCTGGATCATGAACCTGATGGGCTTCACGCTGAACCAGATGACGCTGCTGGCGCTCAGCCTGGTGGCGGGCGTGCTGGTCGACGACGCCATCGTCGAGATCGAGAACATCGTCCGCCACATGCGGATGGGCAAGACCGCCTACCAGGCGTCGATCGATGCCGCCGACGAGATCGGCCTGGCGGTCGTCGCCACCACCTTCGCGATCGTCGCGGTGTTCCTGCCGGTATCGCTGATGCCGGGGATCGCCGGCCAGTTCTTCAAGAACTTCAGCTTCACCGTCGTCGTCGCGGTGCTCATCAGCCTGGCCGTCGCGCGGCTCATCACGCCGATGGTCGCGGCCTATTTCCTGAAGAGCCATGGGCATGCCGAGCATGGCGGCGGATGGGCGATGGACCTCTACATGCGCGTCCTGCGCTGGACGCTCGACAATCGCTGGAAGACGATGGGCGTCGGCGTCCTGGCCTTCGTCGCGACGATCTTCAGCTTCGCGACGCTGCCCTTCACCTTCCAGCCGCAGATGGACGTCAACTTCAGCCGCGTCAGCATCCTGCTCGCCCCGGGTGCCACGCTGCGGCAGACCGAGGCGGTCGCCGATCGCGTCGCCGCGATCCTGCGCCGCCAGCAGGAGGTGGCGACGGCGGTCGAATATGTGAACGTCGGCAATGCCCGCATCTCGATGACGCTGCGCGAGGACCGGGTCCGTTCCTCGACCGATTTCGAGCGCGAGACGCAGGCGCTGCTGAACCAGGTGGCGGACGCGCGGATCAACTTCCAGTCGCAGAACGGCGGCGGCGGCAGCAGCCGCGACGTGTCGATCCTGCTGGCGGGGGACGATCCCGTCAAGCTGAACGCCGCGGCGATGAAGGTCACCGAGGAGATGAAGTCGCTCGGCTCGCTGCGCAACCCGCGCATCGAGGGCGATCTGCCGCGGCCCGAGATCGTCATCAGGCCGCGGCTCGATCTCGCCGCCGATCTCGGCGTCACCACCCAGGCGCTCAGCCAGACGATCCGCATCGCGACGATGGGCGACATCGACCAGAACGTCGCGAAGTTCTCGCTGAGCGACCGCCAGATCCCGATACGCGTCGCGCTGACCGAGAACAGCCGCCGCAGCCTTTCCACCATCCAGAACCTGCCGGTGCAGACGGCGCGCGGCACCACCGTGCCGCTGAAGGTGGTGGCCGAGATCGGCTTCGGCGCCGGCCCGTCGGAGATCAAGCGCTACAACCAGGAACGCCGCCTCATCATCGGCGCCGACCTCGCTCCCGGCGCGGTCGCCGGCGAGCAGCGGCAGAAGGTGCTGGACCTGCCGGCGATGAAGTCGCTGCCCGCCGGCGTCCATTATGCCGCCTCGGGCCAGGCCAAGTGGCAGGAGGAGATGGTGCGGAACTTCGTCATCGCCGTCTTCGCCGGCGTGCTGCTGGTGCTGGCGGTGCTGATCCTGCTCTACAAGCGGGTCATGCCGCCCTTCGTGAATCTCGGCTCGCTGCTGCTGGCGCCGCTGGGCGGGGCGATCGCGCTCCATCTGGCGGGCATGGCGATCTCGCTGCCGGTGCTGATCGGGCTGCTGATGCTGCTCGGCATCGTCGCCAAGAACTCGATCCTGCTGATCGATTTCGCCATCGAGGAGATGCGCCACGGCCGTCCGGTCTACGACGCGATCATGGATGCCGGGCACAAGCGTGCCCAGCCGATCGTGATGACCACGGTGGCGATGGTCGCCGGCATGCTGCCGACGGCGCTGTCGCTGAGCGGCGACGGGGCGTGGAACCAGCCGATGGCGGTGACCGTGATCGGCGGGCTGCTCCTCTCGACCGTCCTCACCCTCCTCATCGTGCCGGCGGGCTTCAGCCTGGCCGACAGCATCGAGGCGTGGCTGGCGCCGCGTCTGTCCCGCACGCTGACCAACGGCGGCGAGCGGGGACATGCGCCGCGGCCGCAGGCGGCGGAATGAACCTTTCGGGCGGCCGCGTCTTATCCGGCGCATGACGCCGCCCTTCGGGTCTCCCTCAACGCCGGCCGGCGCCAACGGCGTGCGCCGGATGCGGCTGATCGCCACCGCCATGCTGCTGGCGATGGCGGCGCTCTACCTCCTGGCCCGCGACGCCCAGGTGCATCATCCCGGCTGGGGCTATCTGCGCGCCTTCGCCGAGGCGGCGATGGTCGGCGGGCTGGCCGACTGGTTCGCCGTCACCGCGCTGTTCCGTCACCCGCTCGGCCTGCCGATCCCGCATACCGCGATCATCCCGCGCAACAAGGACCGGATCGGCGACACGCTCGCCCAGTTCCTGCGCGACAATTTCCTCGTCCCCCGCGTCGTCGCGCGGCGGATGCGGCGGCTGGACGTCGCCGCCGCGATCGTCCGCTTCCTCGCCAGCCCGGTCGGCGCCGGGCGGCTCCGGCGCGGCGCGGCGCGGATGGTCGTCCACCTGCTCGAATCGCTCGATCAGGAACGGCTGGGCGGGATGGTGAAGGGGGCGGTGGCCGGCCGGCTGGAGCGGATGGACGCCGCGCCCTATCTGGGCCAGGCGCTGGCGGCGGCGGTGACGGACAAGCGCCATGTGCCGATGCTGGATGCCGCGGTGATGTGGCTCGGCCGCACGCTCGTGGCCAACGAGCATCTCATCCGCGACCTCGTCAGCCAGCGCTCGGGATCGATCCTGCGCTGGACCGGGCTGGACGCGACGCTGGCCGACAAGATCCTGACCGCGATCTACCGCCTGCTGGGCGAGATGGCGGACGATCCGGCGCACCCGCTGCGCGCCAAGATCGAGGAGGCGCTGGTGGCGCTGGCCGACGACCTCCAGCACGATGCGGGCACCCGCGCGAAGGTGCGGCGGCTGAAGACGGACCTGCTCGCCAACCCGGCCGTCGCCGCCTGGATCGGCCGGCTGTGGGAGATGGCGCGCGCGTCCCTGCTGAAGGCGGCGCGCGATCCGGAGGCGCTGCTCGCCGGGCGGCTGGGCGAGGCGCTGCGCCAGCTGGGCGGGACGTTGCAGGCGGACGAGCGGCTGAAGGGCGGCATCAACCAGTTCGTCCGCCGCGCGACCGTCGGCGCGGTGTCGGCCTATGGCGGCGGCATCGTCCGGCTGGTGTCGGACACGGTGCGCGGCTGGGACGTGGCGACGGTGACCAACCGGCTGGAGGCGGCGGTCGGCCGCGACCTGCAATATATCCGCATCAACGGCACGCTGGTCGGCGGCCTCGTCGGCCTCGCCCTCCACATCGTCGACGTGGTGGGTTAGGGCCGGGGCCATGCCGGCCTATCGCTGCGAAGTCCTGACACCCGACGGAACGAACGCGCGCCGCGTGATCGAGGCGGGATCGCGCGACGAGGCCGCGGCGCGGATGCGCGACGCCGGCGAGACCGTCCTGGCCATCGCCGATCCGACGCCGAGCCTTGCCGCCAAGGTGGCGGCGCTGCGGCCGTGGGGTATCTCCCCTCCCCTTCGGGGGAGGGGCCGGGAGTGGGGTCTCTCCACGGGCGCGGCGGTCGCGCAGAGGCCCCACCCCCACCCCCGCCCCCCCCCCGAAGGGAAGGAGACAAGGGGACGCAAGCCCCTTCCCGCCACCGTGCTGCCGCCGTCCATCCCCCTCACCACCGGCC
>CAXTHU010000130.1:0-6948 GCA_964244125.1 uncultured Sphingomonadaceae bacterium | reverse complement strand
GCTGCTGATCGACCGCGTCGGTCAGCAAGCCGCCCTGATCGTAGCCGACATAGCCCGGCGGCGCGCCGATCAGCCGGCTGACCGAATGGCGCTCCATATACTCCGACATGTCGAAGCGTTGCAGCGGGATGCCCATGATCGAGGCGAGCTGGCGCGCGACCTCGGTCTTGCCGACGCCGGTCGGGCCGCTGAACAGGTAGTTGCCGATCGGCTTGTCGGGATCGCGCAGGCCGGCGCGGCTGAGCTTGATCGCGGAGGACAATATCTCGATCGCCCGGTCCTGCCCGAACACGACGCGCTTCAGGTCCGTCTCCAGCGTCGCCAGGCTCTTGGTATCGTCGGCCGAGACGGACTTGGCCGGGATGCGCGCCATCGTGGCGATGACGGCCTCGATCTCGCGCGAGGTGATGACCTTCTTGCGCTTGGCCGGCACCACCAGCATCTGCATCGCGCCGACCTCGTCGATCACGTCGATCGCCTTGTCGGGGAGCTTCCTGTCGTTGATGTAGCGGGCCGACAGCTCGACCGCGGACTTGATCGCCTCGGGGGTGTATTTCACCTTGTGGTGCGCCTCGAACGCGCTCCGCAGGCCGGCGAGGATCTTGATCGTGTCCTCGACCGTCGGCTCGTTGACGTCGATCTTCTGGAACCGGCGGAGCAGCGCGCGGTCCTTCTCGAAATGGTTGCGGAACTCCTTGTAGGTGGTGGAGCCGATGCAGCGGATCGCGCCGCCCGACAGCGCCGGCTTCAGCAGGTTCGACGCGTCCATCGCCCCGCCGCTGGTCGCGCCGGCGCCGATGACGGTGTGGATCTCGTCGATGAACAGCACCGCGTGCGGCAGCTTCTCCAGCTCGTTCACGACCTGCTTCAGCCGCTCCTCGAAATCGCCGCGATAGCGCGTGCCAGCGAGCAGCGCGCCCATGTCGAGCGAATAGATAACGGCGGGCAGCAGCACCTCGGGCACGTCGCCCTCGACGATCTTGCGCGCCAGGCCCTCGGCGATGGCGGTCTTGCCGACGCCGGGATCGCCGACGTAGAGCGGGTTGTTCTTCGATCGGCGGCAGAGGATCTGCACGGTGCGGTCCACCTCCGGTCCGCGCCCGATCAGCGGATCGACCTTGCCGTCCCTGGCCTTGTCGTTGAGGTTGACGGTGAACTGCTTGAGCGCGCTCTCGCCCTTCTGCTTGGCGTCGCCCTTGGTGGGCTTCTCTTCTTCCGTGCCCTTCACCTCGCGCGCCTCCGGGGTTTGTCCGCCCTTGCCGACGCCGTGGCTGATGAAGCTCACGGCATCCAGGCGGCTCATGTCCTGCTGTTGCAGGAAATAGACGGCATAGCTCTCGCGCTCGCTGAACAGCGCCACCAGCACGTTGCCGCCGGTCACCTCCTCGCGGCCCGACGACTGGACGTGGAGGATGGCGCGCTGCACCACCCGCTGGAAGCCCGAGGTGGGCGTCGGGTCCGCCTCGCCGTCGGCCTTCAGCGCGTCCAGCTCGGTATCGAGATAGAGGGTGACGGCGTTCTTCAGCTCGCCGATCTCGACGCCGCAGGCGGTCATCACCTTGCTGGCATGCTCGTCGGCGGTCAGCGCCAGCAGCAGATGTTCCAGCGTGGCATATTCGTGGCGCCGCGCGCTGGCGGCGGACAGCGCGTTGTGCAGGGTGGTTTCCAGCTCGCGGGCGAAAGACGGCATTGGTCGCTTACTCCTTCGGGCCGCGCCCAGGGGCGGTCCCGTCCCATCCCATGTCGGGTGCCACGGGCCATCCATCAAGCCGCCCGCCCCGGATCGCGCCCCGACCCATCCGGCGCAGGGTCGCGGGGCGATCCGGCCTCATCGGCGGAATAGCGCGTCGGCGCTTGCGCGATGGTTAACGACGCGGTCGAGCCGTCGCCGGACCCGGGCGATCTCGCCCTCCAGCCGGGCGATCCGCGCCTCCAGCTCGTGGACCGACAGCGGATCGAGATCCTGCGCGCCGGCCAGCACCAGCGGGTCGGCGGAACGGTTCAGCGGCAGGTCGTCCGAATCCATATGCGACAGCGTTGACCGGCGGCGGACCCAAGTCAATAAACGCTTCGATTCGAGCGGGGGCGGACCGGATGGACGAAGGCGACGGCGGCCTGCCGGCGGAGATGACGGCGATCGACCCGTCCGGTCCCGGCGGGCCGGAGGTGCTGGTCCCGGTCACCGCCCCCGTGCCGCGGCCTGGCGACGACGAGCTGCTGGTCCGCGTCGCCGCCGCCGGGGTCAACCGGCCCGACCTGATGCAGCGGGCGGGCAAATATCCGCCGCCGCCCGGGGCGCCCGCCATCCTCGGGCTGGAGCTTGCCGGCACGGTGGTCGCCGCCGGGCCGGGGACGGATCCGACGCTCATCGGCCGGCCGGTGGCGGCGCTGGTCGCGGGCGGCGGCTATGCCGAATATGCCGTGGCGCCCGCCGGCCAGTGCCTCGTCGTGCCGCCGGCGCTCACCATGGTCGAGGCCGCCGCGATCCCCGAGACGCTCTTCACCGTGTGGACGAACCTGTTCGAGCGGGCCTATGCCGCCGACGGCGACGTCGTGCTGGTCCATGGCGGCACCAGCGGCATCGGCACGATGGCGATCATGCTGGGCCGGCTGTTCGGCCTGACCGTCATCGTCACCTGCGGATCAGACGGGAAATGCGCCCGCGCGCTGGAGATCGGCGCGGCCCACGCCATCAACCACCGCACCCGGGATTTCGTCGCCGAGGTGAAGCGGATCGCGCCGAACGGGGTGAACGTCGTCCTCGACATGGTCGGCGGCGACTATGTCCCGCGCAACATCGCGACGATGGCCGACGACGGCCGCCACGTCTCGATCGCCACCCAGCGCGGCGGCCGGACCGAGCTGCCGCTGGTGGAGGTGATGCGGCGCCGGCTGACCCTGACCGGCTCGACGCTGCGCCCGCGCGACGCGACGTTCAAGGCGCTGGTCGCCGACGAACTCCGCCGCACCGTCTGGCCCCACGTCGCCGCCGGGCGGCTGAAGCCGGTGATCGACCGGACGTTCCCACTGGCCGAGGCGGCGGCGGCGCATGCCTATCTGGAGGCGGGGGACCATGTCGGGAAAGTGGTGCTGACGATGTAAGCTTCGGCTTGCTCCTCGTTCCCCGGCGCGGGCCAGGACCCAGTTGGCAAGGCTGGGATGACGGAGCGTAACGGCAGTCGCCGGCGTCCCCCGACCGGACCCCGGCCTGCGCCGGGGAACGGCAAGCGTGGCAGGCCTTACCGCCCATGGCTCCGCCACCGCGCGATCGTGCGCGCCAGCATCTCCGCCTCGCCGCCGCCCCGCGCCCAGAGCGAGGAGAAGACCGGGTCGGACGAGGCCGGCCGCCGGTCGGCGTCCAGCGTGTCGAGGGTCAGCCGCATCGGGATGGCGACCGCCTCGCCGCAGGCGATGCACTCGCGGTTCCTGAGCGCGGGGATGGTGTCCATGAAGCCGCGCGCACCTTCCGGCATGGCGGCGCGGACATGCGCCTGGTCGCGCTCGTTGTTGAGGCGCATGGCCAGGATGGTGCCGCATTGCGACAGCACCCCTTCGGCCAGATCGGACGGCCGCTGCGTCACCAGCCCCAGCGAGACGCCGTATTTCCGCCCCTCCTTGGCGATCCGTTCCAGGATGCGGCGGACCGAGGCACCGCCGGGCACGTCCTCGCGCGGGACATAGCGATGCGCCTCCTCGCAGACGAGCAGCACCGGCCGCTGCGTCTCCTTCCTCGACCAGAGCGCGAAGTCGAACACCAGCCGCGCCAGCACCGCGACCACCACCGAGACGATCTCCGACGGCACGCCCGAGGTGTCGATGATCGAGATCGGCCGCCCCTCGCCCGGCAGGCGCAGGATGCGCGCCAGGAACGCCGCCATCGTGTCGGCGACCAGCATGCCCGAGAACATGAACGCGTAGCGCGCGTCCCCGCGCAGCTCCTCGATCCGCGTCTTCAGCCGCAGATAAGGGGCGGTGTCGCCGGCGCGGTCGAGCTTGCCCATCTCCGCCTGCAACTGCGCGACCAGGTCGGACAGGAGATAGGGCACCGGGCTGTCCACGGTCAGCCGGGCGATGCCCTCGGCCGCGCGATTCTTCGCCCGCGCGGCGAGCAGACAGCGGGCCAGCACGTCGCAATCCCGCTGCCGCTCGTCGCCCCGCGCGGTGACGAGCACCTCGCAATGCTCCTCCAGGTTCATCAGCCAATAGGGCAGCGCGAGATTGTCGACGTCGAACAGCGCGCCCTCCAGCCCGAAGGCGGCGCCATATTCGCCATGCGGGTCGATCATCACGACATGGCCGTGCGGCGCCACCGCCTGGATGCGGTGGAGGATGAGGGCGAGCGCGGTCGACTTGCCGGTGCCGGTCGATCCCAAGAGGGCGAAATGCCGCCCCAGCAGCGCGTCGACATAGAGCGCGCCGCGCACCGTCTCGGTCGGGTGGACCATGCCGATGGCGACATGCGCCCGGTCCTCGGCGGCGAACATCTCGCCGAGTTCCGCCGCGCTCACCGCATGGACGCGCGCGCCGGGCACCGGGTAGCGGGTGACGCCGCGGCGGAAGTCGCGCATCCCGCCGGCCATAGCGTCCCCCTCGCCCAGGAAGTCCGCCTCGGCCAGGATCAGGTCGCTGTCCGCCCCGTCGAGCCTGAGCGAGCGGACGGCGGCGACCAGCCACAGCGGCCCGGCGGCGATGCGGACATGGGCGCCGACCTGCCCCGAGGTGGCGAGCGCCGGATCGCCGCTCCGCGCCAGCAGGCGCAGGGAACGCGCGTCGATGGTCAGCCCCAGCGACCCGCCCGCGATCTCCACCACCCGCCCGATCTCGACCGACGGCGCGGGGTCGACCTGCTCCACCGCCCCCGGCACCACGAAGCCGCCCGCCATGTCCATCATATTGCTCCGTGCCGTTTGGCGGTAGGGTAGTGAGAGGGGATTAAGGAAGGGCTAGGTGGGGAGAGGTCGGCTTCCCAGCCTCGCCCGCAGGTTGACGAGCGCCATGCGTAGCCGTTGACCGTCGGCCTCCACCTCGCTCAGAAGATGCTCGGCGTCCTTCTGGTCAAGCGCGAGGGAGGTGCGTTCGGCCGATCCCGTCCGGAGCGCGATCAGCTTCATCACGATCACCCATCGGCCCTGCCGGTCGAGCGAGACCCTGGCGACGCCATGGCAGATGGCGGCGCGGGTGTTATCGTGCCGCCGGAATGCGGCGAGCGGCGCGACGGCGGGTCCGCCTTCGCCCGCGAACGGCCCTTGCGGTCCGATCGCCGCGGCCAGATCGTCGAAGCGCTGGCCGATCAAAAGCCGGAGACAAACGGCCGCACCCCGCTCGGGGACCTGGGACAGCCCGATCAGCGCTTCGCTGACTGCCGCCTCCGCGCTCGCGAAACAGTGAACGGCCTTGCCGCGCCAGGCATTGACCGCGTTCAAGGCCGCGCGCCACGTCGCGGCATCGTCGGCGATCATCCTGATATCGGCGGGCGCGTTCACGCCTTGTCGTTAGCAGGGCGAGCGTCACCAAACCGTTGCCGCGTCAGATGGGCGAGCGTGCCTACACCCGCCGGAACAATGTCGCCCCGGCCCAGCCGAACAGCAGCGACATCGCCACCGCCGCCAGGCCATAGCTCGCCGGCCACAGCGCCGCCGCCAGCGTCACGAAGCGCTCGAACCCCGATTTGCCGATCTCCACCGGCCTGACCGCGCCGGCCAGGACATGGCCGTCCTGGATCAGGAACGTCTCGGCGGTGTAGCGGCCGACGGGGACGCGGGCGGGGATGGGGATGCGGGCGCGATAGAGGACGCCGTCGGTGATCTCGACCCCGCCCGGCCGCTCCAGGTAGAGCCCGGTGCGGCGGCGCAGGTCGACCAGCCCCGCCTCGAAGCGATGCTGGTCGCCGATCTCGTCCCCGCTGGCCGGCGACATCTGGAGGCTGTCGAGGCCCAGCTCGTAGATCGCCGCCGTCCGCGCGTCGACCAGCCGGGGCAGCGGCCGCGAGGACGCCACCGCGTAGAAGCCGGGGGCCGAGCGGAAGCGGGTCGATGCGGCGTTCATCCAGATGCCGGCGACCTTGCGCTTCTCGCGCAGGACGATCGATTCGGTCGGCCCCTTCAGCACCACCGCGACGTCCACCCCGCCGCGCGGCCGCCGCCCGCCGGGATAGAGGATCGCGCCGAACAGGAGGAGTTCGGCGCCGGTGAAGCTGGTGCGAATCTCGATCGCGCGTTCCGACACGTCGGGCACCAGCACCGGCTTGTCCGCCGCCGCCAGCAGCAGCGGGGCCAACAGCAAAAGGACGGCGCGCTTCATGCCGGCTGCACCGTGAAGATCGCCTCCGGCCGCCAGCCCAGGCCCAGCGCCATCCGCACCGCGACCAGCAGCACGACGACCGCCAACCCCAGCCGCAGCCGTTCCGGCCGCGCCGCCTGGGCGATCCGCGCGCCCATCTGCGCCCCCGTCACCGATCCGATCAGCAGCAGCAGCCCCAGCACGATATCGACCGCGCGCGTCGTCGTCGCATGGATCATCGTCGTCGCGGCGGTGACGAACAGGATCTGGAACAGCGAGGTGCCGACGACCACGCCGGCCGACATGCCGAGCAGGTAGATCATCGCCGGCACCACGATGAAGCCCCCGCCCACCCCCAGCAGCACCGTCAGCGTCCCCGTCGCCACCCCCAGCAGGAACGGGGCGAGCGGCGAGATGTAGAGGCCGGAGCGATAGAAGCGCCACCGCATCGGCAGCGCGGCGATCAGCCGGTTGTGCCGCCGCGCCCTGGCCCTGGGCTTGTCGCCGCGGCCGATCGCGCGGATCGAGAGGATCGATTCGCGCGCCATCATCCCGCCGATGGTGCCGAGCAGCAGTACGTAGGCGATGGCGATGACGGTATCGATCTGCCCCGTCGCCTGGAGCAGCCGGAACACCAGCGCGCCCAGCCCCGCGCCGACGATCCCCCCC
>CAXTHU010000129.1:0-6961 GCA_964244125.1 uncultured Sphingomonadaceae bacterium | reverse complement strand
CATGACGGTGGACGAGGCGCTCGTCTTCAAGGCGTGGGATTCGGACAAGTCCCGGTCCCAGCGGGTGCCGCACAGCGCGTTCGCCAATCCGCTGGTCGGGCCGGACGCGCCGTCGCGCAGCAGCCTCGAATCGCGCGTGCTGGCCTTCTTCGCCTGATCCGCCGGGCGATCGGATGATGCCCGCGCGCCGCGCAGGCATCACCATCGCGATATTGCGCGGCGGAGCTTGCAAAGCGCCCGTCCCCGACACAGCGGTCGCCAAGGCGCCGCGCGTGACGGTGCCCCGCTGCCGGAGAGGGTCGAAGCCATGACGAAAAGGGTGTTGCCGCGTCTTACCGTGGACAACCGCTTCTTCTGGACCGGCGGCGCGGACGGCAGGCTGCGGCTGCTGCAATGCCGCGACTGCGAGACGTTCGTCCACCCGCCCTATCCGGTCTGCCATCACTGCCTGTCCGACCGGCTGGAGCCGCAGGTCGTGGCGGGCACCGGCACGATCGACACCTATACCGTCAACCACCAGAAGTGGCGGCCCGACCTGGAGGTGCCTTACGTCATCGCGCGCATCGCGATCGACGGCGCCGGGGACGTCATCCTGACGAGCAACGTCGTCGGCTGTCCCGCCGACGACGTGCGGATCGGCGACAGGGTGCGCGTCGTGTTCGAGCGGCAGGACGACGTCCATCTTCCCCTCTTCGAGAAGGTGGCCTGAGATGGCGTCGAGCGAAGCCTATGTGACCGGCGTCGGCATGTCCGCGGTCGGCCGGCGCGTCACGCGCCACCCGATGCTGCTCACCGTCGACGCGGTGAAGCAGGCGCTCGACGAGGCGGGGCTGACGATCGGGCAGATCGACGGCGTCTCGACCTATCCGGGGCGGATGGGCACCTATCTGGGCTTTTCCCCGGTCGGCGCGGAGGAGCTGGTCGAGGCGCTGCGGATCAAGGCGACCTTCTTCGCCGGCGGCGCGGAGCAGACGTCGCAGCTCGGCGCGGTCGCCGCCGCGGTCGGCGCGGTCAAGGCCGGGCAGGCGTGCCACGTCATCTGCTTCCGCACCGTCTACGAGGCGGCGGCGCTCGCCCGCCCGGACGAATGGCCGGCCGCCATGCCGGACCGGGCCGACGGCTGGCCCTCCTGGCTGACGCCCTTCCACCATTATTCGGCGGTGAACGATTTCGCCCAATTCGCCATGCGGCACATGGATCGCCATGGCCTGACGCGCGAGCAGCTTGCGCAGATCGCGCTGACGGCACGCGCGAACGGCCTCAACAACCCCAACGCGCTGGTCCGCGAACCGCTGACGATGGACGAGTATATGGCGGCGCGGCCGATCTCGACGCCGCTGTGCATCTTCGACTGCGACCGCTACACCGATGCCTCCACCGTCATTATCGTCTCGGCCGGCGATGCGATCGACGAGGTGAGCTGCACGCCGATCCGCGTCGCGGCGATGGCCTATGGCGTCGACAAGCTGAGCTGGGACCAGGCGGATCACTACGCCTGCTACCAGGCCGGCCGGCAGCTGTGGAAGAACACCGACTACAAGCCCGAGGACGTCGACACCGTCCAGCTCTATGACGGCTTCAGCTTCATCGCCTGCCAGTGGCTGGAGGGGCTGGGCTTCTGCGAGGTGGGCGAGGTCGGCCGCTTCATCGAAGGCGGCAAGCGCATCGCGGTGGACGGCGAGCTGCCGCTCAACACCGGCGGCGGCCAGATCGCCGGCGGGCGGCTGCACGGCTTCGGCTTCGCGCATGAGGCGGCCGTCCAGCTGCGCGGCAAGGGCGGCGCGCGGCAGATCCCCGGCGATCCGAAGGTCGCGGTGGCGACGGCGGGCGGCGGCATCTACGCCACCGCGCTGCTCCTGGCGCGCGATTGAGGTGCCGGGCGCGGCGACGGTATCGCTTCGGCGGTGTTTCGCGACGTTTGTCGCGGCCCGGCGGCATCCGGCCTATGACCGCGATGTAACGAGATTTGATCGCCTTCGCGCGCGTGGGCGGCGTCGACACGGAGAGAACGGATCATGGTGACACTCGCAACCGGGCAGCTCGCAACCGGGCAGCTCTATGTGGACGGCACCCTGCGCGATGCCGCGGGCGGCCGGACCTACAAGGACGTCAGCCCCTGGACCGGCGCGGTGATCGCCGAGGCGGCCGATGCGTCGGCCGAGGACATGGAGGAGGCGATCGCCGCGGCGCGCCGCGCCTTCGACGACACCGACTGGGCGATCGATCACGCGCGCCGCCGCGCGCTCGTCGCCAAGCTGGGCGAGCTGATGGTCGCCAACCAGGATCGCATCATCGAGATCGTGCGGCTCGAAGGCGGCGCCGCGTGGGGCACCATCGTCGGCCCGCAGGTGCAGTTCGCGCTCGACGCGTTCCCGGGCATGCTCAAGGTGTTCGACGCGTTCGAGTGGGAGCAGGACAAGGGCGTCGTCGAGGCCTTCTTCACGCAATCGCGGCGGATCATCCGGCGCGAGGCGTTCGGCGTGGTCGGCGCGATCACGCCGTGGAACGTGCCGCTCTACGTCAACGTCGCCAAGCTGGTGCCGGCGCTGCTCGCGGGCTGTACCGTGATCCTGAAGCCCGCGCCCGAGACTCCCCTGTCCGGCGCCATCATCGGCGAGCTGGCGGCCGAGGCGGGCTTCCCGGCGGGCGTGTTCAACGTGATGACCGGCGAGGATCCGGCGATGCTGGGCGAGATGCTGAGCGGCGATCCGCGCGTCGACCTGGTGACCTTCACCGGATCGACCGCGACCGGCAAGCGGATCATGGAGCGCGGCGCGCGGACGCTGAAACGGGTCTTCCTGGAACTCGGCGGCAAATCCGCGATGATCGTGCTGGAGGACGCGCCGGACTTCCCGATGGCGGTCGCCAGCGCGGTGCAGATCTATCATGCCGGCCAGGGCTGCGCGAACTGCACGCGGCTGCTGCTGCCGCGCAGCCGCTACGAGGAAGGCGTCGCGATCCTCGAACAGGCCTATGCCCATATCCAGTGGGGCGATTTCGACGACAGGGCGAACTTCATGGGCGCGCTGATTTCCGAGCGGCAGCGCAAGCGGGTGATGGGCTATATCGACGCGGGCAAGGCCGAGGGCGCGCGGCTGATCGCCGGCGGCGGCATCCCGGCCGACAAGGGCGACGGCTTCTTCGTCGAGCCGACCTGCTTCGTCGACGTCGACAACAAGATGAAGATCGCCCAGGAGGAGATCTTCGGCCCGGTGCTGGTCGTGATCCCGTTCGAGGACGACGAGGACGCGATCCGCATCGCCAACGACAGCATCTACGGCCTGTCGGGCGCGGTCGTCTCGGGCGATTTCGAGCGCGGCATGGCGATCGCCAAGCGCATCCGGGCGGGCACCTACAGCGTCAACGGCGGCATCTGGTCCGCGCCGGACGTGCCGTTCGGCGGCTACAAGCAGAGCGGGCTGGGGCGCGAATGGGGCGAGGCCGGCTTCGAGGAATATCTCCAGATCAAGACCATCGGCATGCCGGCGAGCGCCGGCGCGACGGTCGATCCGGTCGCGGCCGCCGTGGCCGAGACGGTCTGAGACCGGCATGGCCGATCGCCCGCGCGATCGGCCATGCGCCAGACAGCCTGCCGGGCCGCTCGCGAATACGGCTCGATCCAACCGAACAACCAGATCACAGGATGAATGGCCATGACGCTCGTGATGAAAGGCGTTCGCGTTCTCGAGGTGGCGCAGTTCACCTTCGTGCCGGCCGCCGGCGGCGTGCTGGCGGACTGGGGCGCGGACGTCATCAAGATCGAGCATCCGGTGCGCGGCGACACGCAGCGCGGCTTCATCAAGCTCGCCGGCATGAACATCGATCCGAACCGCAACACCATGATGGAACATCCCAATCGCGGCAAGCGCAGCGTCGGCGTCGACCTGTCGACGCCCGAGGGCCAGGAAGTGATCTACGAGATCGCCAAGACGGCGGACGTCTTCCTGACCAATTACCGCGCCTCGGTGCGCCAGAAGAACAAGTTCGACATCGAGCATATCCGCGCGGTCAATCCCGACATCATCTATGCGCGCGGCACCGGGCACGGGGACAAGGGGCCGGAACGGGACGCGGGCGGCTATGACAACTGCACCTTCTGGGCGCGGGGCGGTGTCGGCGCCGCCGTGACCCCGCCGGAACTCGATGGCACGATCATGCAGCCGATCGGCGCGTTCGGCGACTCGATCGGCGCGATGTACATCGCCGGCGGCATCTCGGCCGCGCTGTATCATCGCGCGATGACGGGCGAGGCCACCGAGGTGGACGTCTCGTTGATGAGCACGGCCTGGTGGTCGTCGGGCCTGGCGATCGACATGGCGATGGACACCGGCCTCAATCCCCAGGGCCGGATGCCGCGCTCGGGCGGCTCGCCGGGCAATCCGTTCATGGGCTATTACAGGACGTCGGACGGGGGCAGCATCGCCATGTCGGTTCTCTCGCCCGGCCCGTTCATCCGCGACACGTTCGAGCATCTCGGCCTGCCCGAGGCCGCCGCCGACCCGCGCTTCGCCGAAGTCCATGCGCTGATGCAGAACTGGGAAGCGGCAAGCCGGCTTATGGTGGAGGCCTTCGCCTCCAAGCCGATGGCGTATTGGCGCAAGCATCTTCAGACGATGCAGGGCCAATGGGGGCCGGTGCAGACCATGCTGGAGTTCTCGCAGGACGAGCAGGCGCTGGCCAACGACATGGTGTTCGAGGTGGAGGCGGTCGACGGCGGCGCGCCGTTGAGGCTGGTGCGCGGCCCGGTCCAGTTCGACCACGCGCCCGTCAAGACCACCCGCGCCCCCCAGGCGTCCGAACATACCGAGACCTTCCTGATGGAACTCGGGCTGGAATGGGACCGGATCGAGACGCTGAAGGCGGCAGGCGCGATTGCCTGACTGTTTCGTTTCCCGAGCCGGCGTCCCGGCGCGCCGATCGTCCGGCGGCCGCCCTGCCAAGGCCGGAAGGCGGGTCGCCGGTCGGCATGTCGGCGATTAACACCGCCGCGGGCGAATGGCGCGCGGCGTGGCCGCTGCCCTTGGTCGTGATGCTGGCGACGACCGGCACGTCGCTGGTGGTCTATTCCAGCGGCGTCTTCATGCCGCTGCTCACCGCCGCGTTCGGCTGGACGCGGGCGGAGTTCTCGTCGGGTTTCATGGTCAGCACGCTCGTCGGGCTCGTCACGATGCCGCTCGCCGGGGTCATGGCCGACCGTTGGGGACCGCGGCCGATCGCGGCGACCGGGATCGTGGCGCTGGCGGCGGCGACCTCCGCGCTCGGGCTGACCGACGGGACGCTGTGGCGCTGGTGGCTGGGCTTTGCGCTGTTCGCGCTCGGCGGCTCGCTGATGTCGCCGTCGATCCTGACGGCGGCGGTGGCCAGCCGCTTCAGCACCGCGCGCGGCCTCGCACTCGCCGTGGCGCTGTCCGGCAACGGGCTGGCCGCGGCGATCTGGCCGCCGCTCGCGACGTTCTGCACCGCCCGGCTGGGCTGGCGCCTGTCCTTCGCCGCGCTCGTCGTCGGCTGGGCGATCCTGACGCTGCCGTTGTTCGTCCTGTTCTTCCACGCCCGGCGGCAACCCGCCCCCCGGCCCGGCGCGCAAGGCGAGCCGGCGGCGGGGGCGCGCTATGCCGGGATGATGAGATCGCGTCCGTTCCTGTGCCTCACGCTCGGCGGCGCGCTGTTCATCGTCGCCGGGGTCGCCATCCTGGTCAACTTCGTGCCGCTGCTGCGCGACCGCGGCATGGCGCCGGCGATGGCGGCGGGCATGGCGTCGATCGCCGGGATCAGCGCGATGGCGGGGCGCCTGCTGATCGGACTGCTGCTCGACCGGACGGACACGCGGCCGATCGCGGTGGCGGCGTTCGCGCTGCCGGCGCTGGCCAGCCTGATCCTGCTGATCGCCGGCAACTCCATGCCGCTGACCATCCTGGCGGCGGTGTCGCTCGGCCTGGGCCTGGGGGCGGAGATGGACATCGCCGCCTATCTGGCCGCGCGCCATTTCGGCCTGAGGCACTTCAGCGGCGTCTTCGGCATCGTCGTCGCATGCTACGGCGTGGCGGCCGGCGCCGGCCCGCTGCTGGGCAGCATCGTCTACGATCGGACCGGCAGCTATGTGCCGCTGCTGATCGCCGCCATCCCCGCGCTGATCGCGAGCGCGGCGCTGATCGCGGCGCTGCCCCGGACGCCGCAACATCGCGACCGCGATATGCCGCCGATCGTCTAAGCGGCGGGGATAATCCGTTGTAACGACCAATACGGGCTTGAAGCCCCTGGGCTTCGCCCGGTCTGCGACTGCCGCCGAGAGTCCGGTAACCGGGTCCGTCGGCATCGCATGGGTCAACCGCAAAGATGCGGCGTCGATATGGAGGAGGGGATTATGCGTATTTCGTTCAAATTGGCGCTGCTGGTCACGAGCGGCCTGCAACTGGTGGTTTCGGCTCCCGCGCTGGCGCAGGCCGGCACCCCGCCCGAGGCGGCCCCGGCCGGCACTTCCCCCGAGGCATCGCCGGCGGTCCCCGCCGCGGAGGCCGGGGCGGATGCCCGGTCGCGCGGAAGCGAGAGTACGGGCGACATCATCGTCACCGCGCGCCGCGTCGAGGAGCGGTTGCAGGACGTGCCGATCTCGATCACCGTCTTCAGCCAGCAGCAGATCTCCAACCGCAACATCGTCGCGCCGGAAGACTTGGCGCTGTATACGCCGTCCCTGTCGACCAACGGCGTCACCGGCCGGGAGAACACGGCCTATTCCATCCGCGGCTTCACGCAGGAAATCGGCACGTCGCCGTCGGTGGCGGTCTATTTCGCCGATGTCGTCGCGCCGCGCAGCAGCTCGTCGATCCCGCAGGGCGACGGCGCCGGCCCCGGCTCCTTCTTCGACCTCCAGAACGTGCAGGTGCTCAAGGGCCCGCAAGGGACGCTGTTCGGCCGCAACACGACCGGCGGCGCGGTGCTGCTCGTGCCGCAGAAGCCGACCGGC
>CAXTHU010000128.1:0-7013 GCA_964244125.1 uncultured Sphingomonadaceae bacterium | reverse complement strand
CCGATCCGATCTCCTCGCCGGTGCCGAGCACGACGTTGACGACGCCCGGCGGCAGGATGTCGGCGACGATCTCCATGAAGCGCAGCGTGGTCAGCGGGGTCAGCTCGGACGGCTTCAGCACCATCGTGTTGCCCGCCGCCAGCGCCCCGGCCAGCTTGAACACCGCGGTCAGCAGCGGATAGTTCCACGGCGTGATCGCGCCGACGACGCCCAGCGGCTCGCGCCGCAGCATCGAGACGTAGCCGCTGACATATTCCTGCGTCGCCGGCGCCTGCATCGCGCGCGCCGCCCCGCCGTGGAAGCGGAAGATGTCGCCGATCATGTCAATCTCGGCCTGGGCGACCATCACCGGCTTGCCGGCGTTGAGCGACTCCAGTGAGGCCAGCTCGACGGCCTGCGCCTCGACCGCGTCGGCGACGGCGTTCAGCACCCGCATCCGGCCGGCCGGCGGCGTGGCGCGCCAGGCCGGGAACGCTGTGCGCGCCGCCGCGACGGCGCGATCCACATCGGCGGCGGTGCCATTCGAAATCCGCGCGATGACGTCGCCGGTGCCGGGATCGACGACATCGAGCCGGTCGTCCGACGCGGCCTCGGCGACGCCGCCGATGACATGGCCCAGCGACGCCGCGCGGACGCGGGCGCGGGCATATTCGATACGGTCGGCGGTCGCGCCGGCGGTCGTCGTGGTCATCGTGGTTCTCCAGGGACTCGTCGTGCTTCGGCCCAGCTCGGCATCGAGACTATCGTGCATCGTGCGCCGTGGCAGCGACCCATCGCGGCATTCAGCTATGCGGATAATCTCTAGCAGGACCAGTTCATTCGATGCGGAGGATCGGCGCGCCCAGCCGCGCCGTATCGACCGCCACCCCCAGGCCCGGCCCGGTCGGGGCGGTGCCGCAGCCGTCGGCGCCCCGGCGCGGCGCGTCGGCGACCGACGGCGTGGTCAGCTCGGTGAAGAAGGTCGTCGCCAGCAGCGCATCGGGCCTGGTGCCGATCGCCAGGTGGCTGAGCGCCGCCGTCGTGATCGCGCCGCCCCAGCTGTCGTCGATCGTCACCATCATGCCCAGTTCGGTCGCGGTATCGCGCAGCAGCCGCGCCGGGGTGAGGCCGCCCAGCCGGCCGGGCTTGACGTTCACCCCGCCCGCGCCGATCCGCTCCTTCGCGAAGACCAGGTCGGCGATGCCGCCGACGCATTCGTCGACGATCATCGGCAGCGCGCTGTGGCGGCGCACCTCGGCGCAGTTGCCCGCCAGCAGGCAGGGCTGTTCCAGGTAGATGCGATGACCCGCCATCTCGCGCGCGGCGATCAGCGCGTTCTGGAGGTTCCAGCCGCCGTTGGCGTCGGCGACCACCGGCGTGCCGGGCGGCACCGCCGCCATCACCGCGGCGACGCGCGCGGCATCCTCGTAAGGGTCGCCGCCGACCTTGAGCTGGAAGACGCGGATGCCGTCCGCGACCGCCGCCGTGACATGACCGCCGATCGCCGCGGGATCGAGCAGCGGCAGCGAATCCCACACCGCCACCCGCTCCTGCCGCCGCCCGCCGAGCAGGGTCGCGACGGACACGCCGGCCGCCTTGCCGGCGATGTCCCAGCAGGCGATGTCAATCGCGCTCTTCGCCGCCATGCCGGCGAGCAGCGCGCGAGCCATCGCCGCCTGCACCACCCCGGTCCCGCGCGGATCGAGCCCGATCACCGCGGGCCCGAGGATCGCCAGCGCCGCGCGCTCGCCCTCGAAGAAGGCGGTCAGGTGCGCCCGGCCCAGCGGGCAGGCCTCGCCCCAGCCATCGATCCCGGCGTCGGTGCCGATCCGCACGACCAGCGCCTGCTGGTGCGTGTGCGATCGGCCCTGCGACATCGCATAGGCGCCGTGGCGATAGGCGAGTTCGTAGGCGAACACGTCGATGCCGGTGATCTTCATCGCGCGCCCCGCCTGGCCGGACAGCCTCGTCAGACGTCGATCGCCGTGTCGGAGATCAGCACGGCGACGTCGTGGAAATCGTCGGTCATCTCGAACAGCACCTCCTGCCCCTGTTTCAGGTAACAGGTGTCGCCGACCGCCAGCGTGAAGGTCTCGCCGCCGGTGATCGTGATCCTGGTGCCGCCGGCGACGACATAGATGAATTCGTCGAACGGCAGCGTCATGCGGTGGGTGCCGGATTCGCGGAAGCTGCCGGCCAGCCGCCTGCGGTCGGGCGAGTGATACAGGATCGCCTTCGATCCGCCGAACTCGGGCAGCGGGTCGAAATCGGTGGTGTGGACGTTGAAATGCGGTGCGTCGGTATCCTGGGACATGAAGCCTCCTCTGGCGCCTATCGATTGCCGATCGCGGCATATACCGCCGGCCGTTTTCCGCGGTAGAACAGCGCCAGCAGCCAGCCGCCCGCCGGCACGGCGGCCACCGCCAGCAGCGAGACCGCGGCCATCGTGGCGGTGCCGACCAGCAGCTTGAGGTTCAGCGAGGTCAGCACGAACAGGATGCCGAGCGCCGCCACCGACAGCGCCGGCGCGATCAGCCGCGTCCAGCGGCTCGCCCGGAAATGCCGGTTGCGGCGATAGAACAGGATCACCGAGGCGCTGGTGGCGATCAGCAGCGGCAGCAGGAAATAGATGCCCATCCCCGACAGCGCGCCATAGGCCGCGACCGGATCGATCCGGAGGATCATGACCGTGGCGAGGATCGCCAGGCTGATCCCGGCCGCCGTCAGCACCGCGACATGCGGCGATTCCAGCCGTGGATGCACCCGCGCCAGCCGCCGCGGCAACACCCCGTCGCGGCCGAGCGCATGGAGATAGCGCGAGGCCGATCCCTGGACCGAATTGAGCGCCGCCATCTGGCTGGTGACGAGGACCAGCGACACGAGATGGACGAACACTCCGCCGAGATAGGCCTGCACGCTGTCGAAGAAGGAGCCGACCGGATCGGTTGCGGCGCTGTGCACCGCATGCGACGTGCCCTGGGTGACGATGTAGAGCCACACGCCGATGCTGTAGAACAGCGCCAGGAACGTGATCGCCAGATAGGTCGCGCGCCCGACCGCGCGTTCCGGATCGCGCACCTCGGCGCGGAAGCAGGCCCCCGCCTCGATCCCGATCATGCAAAGCATGGCGAGCAGGATGCCCATGCCCGGAGACCCGCCCAGGAAGGCGGCCGGCGTGTAGGACGCGAGCGAATAGCCCTCCGGCCCGCCGCCGATCAGCACCGCCGCCTGCCAGATCGCCACCACCACGATCTCCAGGCACACCAATACGCCCAGCAGCTTCATCGACAGATCGATCCGCAACAGGCCGAGCGCGGTGATGACGACTAAAAAGATGCCAGTCCACACCTGCCACGGGAAGATCGGCCCGCCGGTCAGCCGCGTCGTGAAATCGACCGCGACGAGACCCATATAGGGATAGGAGCCGGCGCACAGCAGCAGATAGGCGGCGGCGGCCAGGAACGCCCCGGCCAGCCCCGGCGGCCGCCCGATGCCGGCGACGATGAAGCGGTAGAAGGCGCCGGGATTGTCGATGAACCGGCTCATGCCGACGAACCCGACCGAGAAGACCAGCAGGATCGCGCCGGCGACGAGGAAGGAGACCGGCGCGCCGACATGGTTGCCGAAGGCGATCGACAATTGCGAGAAGCCCGCCATCGCGGCGATCGGCGCATTGAACGCGACGATGATGAGGACCAGCGCCGGCACGCCGAGCCGCCGCGGCAGCTCGCCGGTCGGCCCGGTCGACGTCACCGTCGCCGCTGCCGTCACGGCCGGGGGCCGGAGCAGCGCCGGGCCGATCGCCTCATCCCAATTGCTGGAGGCTGGCGGCGAGGCGCGCGATCTCGTCCGCCTCGGGCATCAGATAGGGGCGCCGAGCCTCGCCGACGTCGATCCCGCGCAGCTTGCACCCGGCCTTGCACAGCGAAATATAGTTGGGCGATTGCTCCATCAGCCGCAGCAGCGGGCGGATCCTGCCCCATAGCGCGCGCGCGTCCGGCGTCGCGCCGTCGGCTTGGAGCGTGGCGATCAGCCGCGACAATTCCGCGGGTATGAAGTTCGCGGCGCCGAACACGGCACCGGTCGCGCCGTTCAGGATCGCCTCGAACAGCAGCGAATCCTTGCCGACATAGACGCCGAAGCCGATCGGCCCCGCCCAGGTGGTGAGATCGCCCATCAGCTCGGGATCGCCCGAACTGTCCTTGACCGCGGTGACGTTGTCCAGCGCCGACAGCTCCCGGATCTGATCGAACGTCAGCAGCCCGGCGGGCGGCGTGTTGTAGAGCATGATCGGCAGCGAGACGGCGGCATCGAGTTCGCCGTAGAAGGCGACGCGCTCGCGCCAGTTGATCGGCTCGGCATAGGGCGATGCCACCAGCACGCCGGCGACGCCCGCGGCTTGCGCGTCCTGCGTCAGGCGGATGGCCTCGCGCGTCGTCAGGCATCCGGTCGCGCCGATCACCGGCACGCGGCCGTCGGCGATCCGCACCGCCTCGCGGATCAGGCGGCTGCGCTCGTCGAACGACAGCGCGGTATATTCGCCGGTGCCGCCGCTGACCACCAGGCCGCTCGCGCCCCCGGCGATCTGGTCGTCGATCAAGGCGGCGAGCGCGACGGGATCGAGTTCGTCATCGCGCAACGGCGTGACGATCGCGGTGACGAGGCCGGCGGGCCAGGGATCAGCTGTCATGGGCCACTTCGCTTTCGTGGGTTTCGAGCGGCGGCGTCAGGAAGTCGAGGTCGCAGCCCTTGTTGGCCTGCGTCACGCTGTTGACGACCAGCTTGGCATAGCCGCGCGCCGGCGGGCGCTTGGGGATCGGCGGACCGAGTTCCTCCTCGCGCCGCGCCAGTTCCGCGTCGGACAGCTCGACCGCCAGCGTGCGGCGGGGCACATCGAGCGCGATGACGTCGCCGGTCCGCACCAGCCTGAGCGGTCCGCCGACCGCCGATTCGGGCGCGACATGCAGCACGGCGGTCTGCTTGACCGTCCCGCCCAGCCGCGAATCGGTGATCCGCAGCATGTCGGTGATGCCCTGGTTCAGCAGCTTGGCGGGCATCGGGATGCGCCCGGATTCGGGCATGCCCGATCCCTTCGGCCCCTCGCCGCGCAACACGACGACGTCGCCCGGCCGGATATCGAAATCGGGGTCGTAGAGCCTGGCATCCAGTTCCGCCTTGCCGTCGAACACCACCGCGCGGCCGCGATGGACGAGCAGGCCGGGCGAGGCGACGCCGGTGCGGATGATCGCGCCATCGGGCGACAGATTACCGAACAGCACCGATATGCCCTCCGGCGCGGAGATCGGCGTTTCCAGCGTGCCGATGACGCGGGCGTCGGTAATCCGCGCACCGGCGATCTCCTCGCCCAGCGTGCGCCCGGTGACGGTGACGACGTCGCGGTGGATCAAGTCGCCCAGCGCGTTCAGCATCGCCGGCACGCCGCCGGCGTTGAAGAAGTCGTTCATGTAATATTGGCCGGAGGGGCGCAGGTTGAGCAGCACCGGCGTCGTCGTCGACAGCTGGTCGAAGCGTTCGAGCTTCAGGTCGATGCCGAGCCGCCCGGCGATCGCCAGCAGGTGCATGACGCAGGCGCTCGATCCGTCGACCGTCGCCAGTGCGCGGATCGCGTTGTCGAGCGCGGCTTGCGTCATGATCGCGCGCGGGCGCAGGTCGTCGGCGACCAGCCGCATGATATGTTCGCCGACGTCGCGCGCCATCGCGATGCGGCGCGAATCGACCGCCGGGATCGCGCAGCTTCCCGCCGGCGCCATGCCGATCGCCTCGGCGATCACCGCCATCGTTGCCGCCGTGCCCATCGTGCTGCAGTGGCCGGGGCTGCGCTCCAGCGAATCCTCCAGCGAGGTGATGTCGGACTGGTCGAGCTCGCCGCGCTGCTGCGCTTCCAATGCCTTGTGGAAATCGGTGCCCGATCCGACGTCGCGCCCGCGCCAGAAGCCGCTGAACGAGGGGCCGCCGGGCAGCAGGATCGTCGGCAGGTCGATCGACGCCGCCGCCATCAGCATCGCCGGGATCGTTTCGTCGCACGCGCCGAGCATGACGAGGCCGTCGATCGAATAGATGTCGGCGATCTGCTCGATCTCCATCGCCAGCAGATTGCGGTGCATGAACGACGCGCCTAGCGGCAGCGCCGAATCCGCGCCCATCGTCATCGTGTTGAACACACGCGGTAGCCCGCCGCTCTGGAGGATCGCTTCCTTGACGCCCTCCACCATGCCGCCGAAATGCATGTGGCAGCGGTTGAAATCGCTGACATTGTTGCAGATACCAATGATCGGTTTCTGAAAATCCTTCTCGCGCAGGCCCTGCACCTTCATCGACGAGCGCAGCAGGAAGCCGTCGACGCCGGTCGCCTCGGTCCAGTCGCGGCTGCGCAGGCGGCGCGGGCCGGTCGGGCGTTCGTCCCGGCTCATCGGGCCGATATCCCGTCCGGATCGCGGAAGCGCGGACCGCGCTCGATCACCGCGTCCAGGATGCCGGTCTCATACTCCTCGACGAACTCCTCGACCTCGGCCGGATGCCGCCGCTCGATCGGGAACTTCAATTTCCCGAGCACCGGCGGCGCCATGTAATAGGCCGCGCTCGCCAGCGTGCCGGCGATGGCGAAGGCGTCGGGCCGCCCGGCCGCGAAAGCCTTGGCGCCGACCCAGTCGATCGGTTGCGGGATGGCGTCGAGCGCCAGCGCGATCTCCCCGGGCGGGTAGCCGCAGGCGCGCACGGCGGTGCGCAGCAGCGCATCGATATCCGCCAGCGCATCGGCCGCCGGCATCTCGGCCGTTGCCGGGATCAGCACTCCCGCCAGCGCACGCAGCCTGGCGATCCGCCCGTCGCTCGCGATCGCGCCCGTCATGCCGGCACCCGCAGGTCCCTGGCCGCCATGCGCAGGTCTCTCGCGCTCTCGGCGATATGTTCGGCGGTGCGCAGCGCCAGCGCGGCGATCGTCGCGGTCGGGTTCACCGCACCGCTCGTCACCATCACGCTGCCGTCGACGATGAACAGGTTGGGCACGTCGTGGC
>CAXTHU010000127.1:0-7038 GCA_964244125.1 uncultured Sphingomonadaceae bacterium | reverse complement strand
GGCGTCGGCCCGCGCGACCCGCTCGACCGCCAGCACCGTCTCGGCCGCGCCGGCGAGCGCGTCGCGCCGCAGCGGCATCGACGTCGTGCCGGCATGGCCGGCCGTGCCGTCGATCCGCACGCCGTAGCGCGACTGCGCGGCGATCCCGGTGACGGCGCCGACCGCCAGCCCCTCGTCCTCCAGCAGCGGCCCCTGCTCGATATGCGCTTCCAGATAGGCGAGCGTCCCGCCCGGCGCGCGGACGGCCGACAGATAGGCCGCGACGTCGACCCCCGCGTCGGCAAGCGCCACGCCGTCCGCATCGGCGACGTCCAGCGCCGCCGCGTCCAGCGTGCCGGCGACGGCGCGGCTGGTCAGCATCGCGGCGGGGAAACGCGATCCCTCCTCGTCGCCGAAGGCGATCACCTCGATCGCGAAGGGCATGCGCCGTCCGCCGGCGCGCAGCGCGGCCACCGCCTCCACCCCGAGCAGGATGCCGAGCGGCCCGTCATAGCGCCCGCCGTCGCGCACGCTGTCGAGATGGCTGCCGATCAGCAGCGCGGCCGCATCCGCCGCCTGGCCCTCGTAGCGGCCGATCAGGTTGGCGGCGGCGTCGCGGCGGACGGCCATGCCGGCCTGTCCCATCCAGTCCGCCAGCGCGGCCTGCGCGGCCGCGTAGGCCGGGGTCAGATAGCCGCGATAGAGGCCGTCGGCCATGTCGCTATAGGGCGCCACGCCCAGCGCGTCGCAGCGCGCGACCGCCCGCGCGCCGCCGGGGGCCGGAGCGGCTACCACGCCGCCACCTGCCCGTCGCCGCGCGGATCGGCGGCCCCTTCCAGCAGCCCGTCGGCATGGCGGACGAGGGCGCCGGCATGGCCCATCGTCGCGGTCGGCGGTCCGACGCGCTCGACATCGTGGCCGGCGGCGATCAGCGCGTCGTACAGCGCCGGATCGAAGCCGTCCTCGATCTTCAGCGTCGCACTCTCGGCCCCCCAGGTGCGTCCCAGCAGCCAGCGCGGCGCGCTCACCGCCTTCTGCAAGCCCATGCCGAAACGGGCGTGGCGGGTGAATATCGCCGCCTGGGTCTGCGGCTGGCCCTCGCCGCCCATCGTGCCATAGGCCATGACGCGGCCGTCGTCGAAGCGGGCGAGCGCCGGGTTGAGCGTGTGGAACGGCTTGCGGCCGGGTTTCAGCGCGTTCCAGCCGCCTGGCGCGAGGCGGAAGGAACTGCCCCGGTTCTGCCAGGTGACGCCGGTGGCCGGCAGCACCAGCCCTGACCCGAACTCGAAATAGGTCGACTGGATCGCGCTGACGACCCGTCCCGCGCCGTCGACCGCGCCGAACCAGCAGGTATCGCCGGCGGCGGCGGGTTGCGGCCAGGGCAGGGCGCGCAGCGGGTCTATGCGCTCCGCCAGCCGCGCCAGCGCTTCGTCGTCGTCGAGCAGCGCCTGGCAGTCGAAATCGTGGAACGCCGGATCGCCGACGTGCCGGTCGCGCAGCAGGAACGCCTGCTTGGTCGCCTCGACCAGCCGGTGGACATGATCGAAGCCGTCCGCGGCGCCCGCCCCCGGCCGGTCGAACAGCGCGAGGATCAGCAGCGAGGCGAAGCCCTGCGTCGGCGGCGCGGTGTTATACAGCGCCGCCCCGCCGATCCGCGCGCGAAGCGGCGCGGGCCGGGTCGCGCGGTGCCCGGCGAGATCGTCGCGCGCGACCGGGCTGCCCAGCGCGGCCAGGTCATCGGCGATCAGCCCGGCCAGCGCGCCGCGATAGAAACCGTCGAGGCCGTCGGCGGCAAGCGTCCGCAACGTCCGCGCGAGCGCCGGCTGGCGGAGCCGATCGCCCTCGCGCAGCGGCCGTCCCTCGGGCTCGAAGATCGCCGCATAGGCGCCGGGCTGGCCGCGCAGTTCGGCGCCCTTGCCGGCGGCGATCTCCGCCCCGCCGCGGGTCACCGCGACGCCCGCCTCGGCATGGTGGATCGCGTCGCGCAGCAACCGCGCCGGCGGCAGCGCGCCGCCCCCCTCCAGCGCCGCCGCCCAGGCCGATACGGTGCCCGCGACCGTGTTAGCGGCCAGCGGCCCGCGCGCCGGCATCGCGTCCAGCCCGGCATAGATCGCCGGCTCCGCCCGCCCGGCGGCGGCGCCGCAGCCATGGACGGCGTGGACCCGGCCGTCCGGCTCGGCGATCAGCCAGAAGCCGTCGCCGCCGATCCCGGTCATATGCGGGTAGACGACCGCCAGCGTCGCGGCGGTCGCGACCGTCGCCTCGACCGCGTCGCCGCCGTCGCGCAGCACCTCCAGCCCGGCCTGCGCGGCCAGGTGGTGCGGCGCGGTGACGATGCCGCGATGGGCGCGGACGGTATGGTGCATCACGCCCCGGCGCTCATCCAGACGAAGCGGACGACGAACAGCAGCGCCAGCAGCAGGAGGAACCAGTCGGTCCGGGTGGCCCGTCCGCGCAGCAGCTTCAACACGGCGTGGGCGGTGATGCCGAAGGCGAGGCCGTTGGCGATGGAGAAGGTGAGCGGGATCATCGCGACCGTCAGGAAGGCCGGGATCGCCGAGAACGGATCGTCCCAGCCGACCTCGGCGAGCGGCAGGAGCATCAGGCCGCCGACGACGATCAGCGCCGGCGCGGTCGCGGCCAGCGGCACGATCTGCGCATAGGGCGCGACGAACATGGTACCGAGGAACAGGATGCCCGTGACGATCGCGGTCAACCCGGTGCGCCCGCCCGCCTGTACGCCGGCGGCGCTTTCGACATAGCTGGTGACGGTGCTGGTGCCGGCCATCGCGCCGACGATCGACGCGACCGCGTCGGCCGTCAGGATGCGGTTGAGGCCGGGGATGCGCCCGGCGGCATCCATCAGCCCGGCGCGCTTCGTCACCGCGACCAGCGTGCCGATATTGTCGAACAGGTCGACGAACAGGAAGACGAACAGAATCTCGACGAGGCCGAGGCCATGGCTTCCGGTCAGGCCGAAGACGCCCGGCAGGTCGAGCTTGAAGGCGGTGCCGGTCAGCGCCGACAGGCTGTAGGGTTCCGGCTTCACCACGACCTGGCCCGCGAACCAGCCGACGATGGTCGTCGCGACGATGCCGATCAGCATCGCCCCGCGCACGTTCCAGACCGACAGCGCGCCGATCAACAGCAGGCCGAACAGCGCCAGCGCCGCGCCCGGCGCCTTCAGGTCGCCCAGCGCGACGAAGGTCGCCGGGTTGGCGACGACGATGCCGGCGTTCTTCAGCCCGATGAAGCCGATGAACAGCCCGATGCCGCCGGCGACGGCGGCGAACAGATGCGGCGGGATGGCCGCGACGATCATCTGCCGCACCCCGGTCAGCGTCAGGAACAGGAACGCCACGCCGGAGATCAGCACGCAGCCGAGCGCCACCGGCCACGGCACGCCCATCTGCTGGACCACCGTGAAGCTGAAATAGGCGTTGAGGCCCATGCCCGGCGCGAGCGCCAGCGGTGCGTTGGCGACGAGGCCCATCAGGATCGAGGCGAAGGCCGCGGCGAAGCACGTCGCGGCCGCCACCGCCGCCACCGGCATCCCCGCCTGGCCCAGGATCGCCGGGTTGACCAGCACGATATAGGCCATGGTGAGGAAGGTGGTGAACCCGGCCAGCACCTCGGTCCTGACCGAACTGCCCCGTTCCGACAGGGCGAAGCGGCGATCCAGCGCGCCCGCCCCCGGCTCCCGGCGTGTCCCGGCCTGCGTCATGTCCCGTCCCCTTGCGTCCCGGCGGGCGGCGAAACGCCGATCACCCCGCGATCTTCCAGCATCGCGGCGAAGCGGAACAGCGTCGGCTCGCCGCCCGGCCGGCCGATCAGTTGCAGCCCCAGCGGCAGCCGGCCAGGGCGACGGAGCGGCACCGCCAGCGCGGGCAGGCCGGCAAAGCTGATCGGCTGGGTATGGATGCCCAGATCCCGCCGCGCCGGCGTCATCTCGCCGTCGATCAGGATGCGCGGATCGTCGATCCGGGGCGCGACGCAGGGCGCCGCCGGCGCCAGCAGCACGTCGTAGGCGGCAAGGCGGTCCTCGATCGCCTGCCCGAAGCGGGCGCGGAACGCCTGCGCCTCGTCATGGAGCCACCGCGGCAGCAGCGCGCCGGCGATCAGCCGGTCGCGCGTCGCCGGATCAAAGGCGAGCGGGTCCCGGCCCAGCGCATCGCGATGCACCGCCCCGCCCTCGGCCGCGGTGATGAGGAAGGCGGCCGATCGCGCGCGGGCGATATCGGGCAGGTCGACGATCGGCGCGTCGGGCGCGATCGCGTCGATCGCCGCGATCTGGTCCGGATCGGCGTTCTCCCGAAAGCGCCCGCCCAGCCGGCCGACCCGGAACGCCGGTCGATCGGCCGCGACCATGGTTCCGCTCAGCACCTCCCATACCGTCCGGAGGTCGGCCAGCGACGCGGCGAACGGCCCGACATCGTCGAAGCTCTCGGCGAAGGGGAAGACGCCGGCCATCGGCAGGCCGCCATGCGTCGGCTTCAGGCCGTAGACGCCCGTCAGGCTGGCCGGCACCCGGATCGATCCGTTGGTGTCCGAGCCGAGCGAGAAGGGCAGCAGGCCGGCCGCCACCACCGCCGCCGAACCGCCCGAGGAGCCGCCCGCCAGACGTTCGGCATCATGCGGATTGCGCGTCGTCCCGTGCCGCGCGTTGATCGTCGCGAAGCCATAGGCGAACTCGTCCATGTTGAGCGTCGCGACCAGGATCGCCCCGGCCGCGCGCAGGCGCCGGATCGCCTCGGCATCGGCGTCGGCGGGCGGCGCGTCGGCATACAGCGCCGATCCGGCGGTCGTCGGCAGGCCGGCGACGTCGAACAGGTCCTTGACGCCATAGGGCACGCCGGCGAGCGGACCCGGATCCTCCCCGGCGGCGACCGCGGCATCGACCAGCGTCGCCTCGCCCCGCGCGCGATCGCCGAGGATACGGGTTATGGCGGCCAGCCCGCCGTCGTCCGCGCCAAGCGCCGCGAGGCAGCGGTCGACGGCCTGCGCGGCGGTCGCCCGCCCGCTCCTGACCGCCGCGGCGATCTCGCCCGCTCCCCTCACAACGCCCCGCGTCCGAGCAGGACGTCGGCATGGCCGTCGAGCACGGCCAGGTTCGCGGCGACGCCGGGCATGCAGGCATCGGGAACGGCGAGGCCGAGCGTCGCGGCCGCCGCCGCGATCTGGCCCGCGCCGCGCGGCAGCGACGGGCGATCGGCGTTCGTCTCGCGCTCCATGGCTCGGCGCCGGAAGCGCGCCGCCAGCGCGGCGCACAGGAACAGCTGGAGCTGGTGGAAGATCATCAGCGGCAGCACGATCAGGCCGACGTGCGCCGACGGGAACAGCGCGCCCGCCATCGGCACGCCGGATACCAGGCTCTTCTTCGAGCCGCAGAACAGCAGGACGACGGCGTCCTCGCGCGACAGCCGCACCAGCCGCGCGACCGCCACGTTCACCCCCATGACGATGCCCAGGATCACCATGCCGAACGCGAGCAGGACGAGAAGGTCGATCCAGCCCACCCGGGTCCAGATGCCGTTGATGACCGCGGCGCTGAAGGCGGAGTAGACGACCAGCAGGATCGAGCCGCGATCGACGGGTTGCAGGATCGCCTTGTTGCGGTCGACGAAGCCGCCGATCACCGGCCGCAGGAGATGCCCGGCCAGGAACGGCACCAGCAGTTGCAGCGCGATCGTCGCGATCGAGTGTGAGGACGACACCCCGCCGGCCCCGCCGACATGCATGAACAGGCCGACGAGCAGCGGGGTGAGGAAGATGCCGGCCAGGTTGGACAACGAGGCGCTGCACACCGCCGCCGCGACGTTGCCGCCGGCCATCGCGGTGAACGCGATCGACGACTGGACGGTCGAGGGCAGCAGCGTCAGGTAGAGCAGCCCCGACAGGAGCAGCGGATCGACCCGTCCGCCGGCGAGCGCCACGGCCGCGAGACCGACGGCGGGGAACAGCACGTAGGTCGAGCCGAGGGTCAGCGCGTGGAGGCGCCAGTTGCCGGCGCCCTGGACGATCGCCGCGCGCGACAGCTTGGCGCCATGGAGGAAGAACAGCAGCGCGATGGCCGCGTCGGCCAGCCTGTCCGCCCAGCCCGCCGCCGCTCCGCGCGCCGGCAGCAGCGACGCGACGGCGACCACCCCGATCAGCCACAGCAGAAAGGGGTCCGGCGACAGACGCGTTCCGGCGGGTTTTGCCATGACGCAGGACATGCCCGTCTTTACCCTACCGATCCACCACAATGACCGGCATGGATCGTTGCGAAAATGCGCGCATGACGGCCTATCGGGCCAGGCAGGCGAGCGTCGCGGCGTCGATCGCGCTGGCCGCGCCGGGCAGGCGGTAGATGTCGCGGAAGGGACGGCCGGTGGCGGACACGCTCTCGATCCTGAGGATCGCCGCGCCGCGCATCGCCGCTATGACGGCGTTGTCGGCTCGGGCCTCGCGCGCCCAGGCGTCGAGGCCGAGCGCGCCGAGGAAGATCGCCCGTCCGTCGATCCACAGCCGCACCGGCGCGTCCGGGCCGCGCGGCCGGCTGAGCCGGGCATGGAGCTGACGATGGCCCCCCGGCAGCCGGGTGACGGCGAAGAAGGCGACGTTCGCGGCCCCGCGCGTGACGGCGAACGGCCGGGCGACGGCGTAGCAGCGCGATGGTCGATCGTCGCGGATCGCCGCCCAGTCGTCATGGATGCCGATCGGCACGCGCGCGCCTGCCGCCCCCGCCAGTAGGAGGAGCGCCCATCCAAAGCCGGGGCCGGGGCGGTGGATAACTGATCCCCTCCCCTTCAGGGGAGAATCCGTTCGAGCGCGAGCGGCTCTGGATCTCATCCGCGGCATGGCCGCATTAACCCGCCGCCGCGTCGCCGGCGCAACGGAAAACCGCGCGCGAGCTTGCTCCCCGTCCACGCGGCGCATAAGTCCGCCGGGCCATGACCCAGATGCTCACAGTCACCCTCCCCGACGGCTCCTCGCGCCAGGTGGCGGCGGGGACCACGCCCGGCGACATCGCCGCGGCGATCGGGCCGGGGCTGGCCAAGGCGGCGCTGGCGGCGCGGG
>CAXTHU010000126.1:0-7129 GCA_964244125.1 uncultured Sphingomonadaceae bacterium | reverse complement strand
TGCGCTACGACCGCGAGCCGTCGGGCATGGCGCCGCCCGCCTATCGCGCGCTGCATCCGATGGGCATCGCGCCGATCATCACCGACGGCGACGTCGTGCTCGCCGAGACCGGCGCGATCGTCGACTATGTCGTCGCGCGGCATGGCGGCGGCGCGCTGACCGTCGCGCCCGATGCGGCGGACTATCCCGACTATCTGTTCTGGCTCCATTTCGCCAACGGCACGATGATGCCGACCGAGATGATCGCGATGATCGTCGGCATGGTCGCGCCCGAGGCGGGGCCGTCGCCGCTCGACGAACGCAGCGACCGGGCGTTCGCGATGATCGAGGCCCGGCTGGGCGCGGCGCCGCATTTCGGCGGCGAGGCCTTCACGCTGGCGGACATCATGATGGTCTTCCCGCTGACGACGATGCGCGCGTTCCGGAAGATCGACCTGTCGCCTTTTCCGAACATCCTCGCCTATCTTCAGCGCATCGGCGCCCGGCCGGCATACCGGCGCGCGATGGCCAAGGCCGAGCCCGGCTTCGTGCCGATGCTCGGCTGACCGCAAACCACGATCGGAGCGCCTGATGAACGGACTCGTCGACCATCTTCCCCCCTGGCCCGAGCAGGATTTCGCCCAGTTCGGCGAGGTCGAGATCAAGCCGGTCGGGCGTATCCAGAAGCTCACCGCCGCGTTCCTCGGCCGCAACTGGGTGGCGATCCCGCACGTCACCCATCACGACGAGGCCGACGTGACCGCGCTGGAAGCCGACCGCAGGCGCTGGAACGCCGCGCATCCCGATGCCAGGTTCACCATCCTGATCCCGGTGGTCAAGGCGGTGGCCGCCGCGCTCGCCGCCTATCCGGTATTCAACACCTCGCTGAGCGCCGATGGCAAGTCGCTGATCTGGAAGAAATACGTCCATATCGGCATCGCCGTCGACACCCCCTCCGGGCTGCTCGTGCCGGTGATCCGCGACTGCGATGCCAAGAGCCCGGCGCAGCTTTCGGCGGAGATCGCCGCCGTCTCCGCCAAGGCGCGCGCCAAGGGTCTGTCGATGGACGAGATGTCGGGCGGATCGATCAGCATCTCCTCGCTCGGCCATATCGGCGGCACCGCCTTCACCCCGATCGTCAACGCGCCCGAAGTCGCGATCCTCGGCACGACCAAGCTCCAGCCGCGCCCGATGCCGGCACCCGACGGCGGCGTGGCGTGGCACGACATGCTGCCGCTGTCGCTCAGCTACGACCACCGCGTCGTCAACGGCGCCGACGCGGCGCGATTCGTCCGGAAGATCGCCGACGAGCTGGCCGCCTTCCGCTTCGGGGAGGGCGCGGCATGAGCGACGCCGTCACCCGCACCGCATTGTCGCGCGACGACATCCTGCTGACCGGCAAGGTCGCGCTCGTCACCGGCGGCGGCGGCGGAATCGGGCGCGGCATCGCCGTCGGCATGGCGGAGTTCGGCGCCGACGTGGCGATCGCCGATATCGACATCGCGGCGGCGGCGACGGTCGCGGAACTGGTCCGCGCCAAGGGCCGCCGCGCGCTCGTGATCCCGACCGACGTGCTGGACCGCGACGCGATCCGCGCGGCGGTCGCGGGGACGGTGGCGGAACTCGGCGGGATCGACATACTCGTCAACAACGCCGGCGGCACCCGGCCGCTCGACCTCGTCGATCACAGCGACCGCACGGCGGACAAGCAGATCGACATCAACCTGAAGAACCTCGTCGCGGCGACGCAGGCGGCGGCGAAGGCGATGATCGCGGCGGGCAAGGGCGGCTCGATCATCAACATCGCCAGCATCGAGGGGATGCGCGCCGCGCCGAGCTACTCGGTCTACGCCGCGTGCAAGGCCGGCATGCTCAACTTCACGCGCAGCATCGCGCTGGAACTCGGCGCGCACGGCATCCGCGTCAACGCGATCGCGCCCGATCTCGTCGTGACCGAGGCGATGGTCCGCTTCCGCCCCGACATGATCGAGCGGCAGGGGCTGGAGGCACGCCGGCGCCATGTGCCGTTGCAACGCGCGGGCAATTTCGACGATTGCGCCGGCGCGGCGGTGTTCCTGGCATCCGACATGGCGTCCTACGTCACCGGCATCGCGATCAACGTCGACGGCGGCACCTGGGCGTCGAGCGGCTGGACACGCGACGCGGAGGGCCGCTGGGAACTGTTCCCGAGCGAGCTTCAGGCGACCCTCTGACGAGCATCGGACGGCTGCCGCTCGCCGGGCCGCAGATAGTCGCCGGGATCCGGCTCGCGCGTCCAGGCCCAATATTGCGAGCAGGACCAGGGCGAATTGGTGGTGACGCGGCCCTTGGCGTTCCTGTACCAGTTGTTGGTATGCTCAAGCTTCCACACGAAGCCGCCGAGCTCGCCCTGGACCTTGTCGACATAGGCGCGATAGGCGTCCTCGCGCACCTCGATCTCGTCCAGCCCCCCGGCGATCATCCGGCCGATGTTGCCGACGATGTAGCGCGCCTGGCATTCCGAATTGAAGATCAGCGTGCCGTTGAAGCCCAGATTCGTGTTCGGCCCGTACATCATGTAGAAATTGGGGAAGTTGGGCACGGTGATGCCGTACAGCCCGCCCGGCTCCTCGCCCCAGTAATCTTCGAGCGCGATCCCGCCCCGGCCGTGGATCTCCATCGGATGCAGGAACTTCTGCGCGTGGAAGCCGGTGGCGAAGACGATGACGTCGGCCTCGTGGAGCGTGCCGGCGAGATCGACGACGCCCTCGGGCACCACGCGCGCGATGCCGTCGGTCAGCGTTACGTTGTCCTGCCGCAACGCGCGCAGGAAGCCGCCGTCGATCACGTTGGGCCGCTTCATGTAGGGCGGGTAATCCGGCACGACCTTGTCGATCAGGTCGGGCCGGCCGGCCAGGAGGCTTTCGATCCCCTCGGTCATCCGGACCCGGCTCATCTCGTTGGCCTTGCTGGTCGACAGCTTGCCGGGCACCCCGCCCTGCCAGTCGGGATCGATCTTGAAGCGCGCCGGCGAGGTGTCGAACGGCCAGTTGAAATAGAGCGTGCGCGTCCAGCCGGCGTAATAGGGCAGATGGTCGAACGCCCAGTTCTCGGCCTCGCGGATCGGCCGGCGGTATTCGGGATTCACCGCCATCCAGTTCGAGCTGCGCATGACGATCGTGGTGTGCGCGGCGATCCGCGCCACCTCCGGGATCGCCTGTAGCCCGGTCGCCGCCGCGCCGACGAAGACGACGCGGCGGCCGGCGAGATCGACGTCGTCCGGCCAGTCCGAGGTATGCCAGTGGCGCCCGGCGAAGCTCGCCAGCCCCTCCAGCGCCGGCACGCGGGCGCGGTTGAGCTGCCCGACCGCGCTGACCAGCGACCGCGTCCGCTCGGTCCGCTCGGCGCCGTCGGGGCCGCGCAGCACGACCGCCCATTCATGCGCCCGCTCGTCGTAATCCGCGCGCACCACCTCCGTTTCGAAGGCGATCAGCTCGCGCAGGCCGAAGCGATCGGCGAACAGGTTGAAATACCGCTCCAGTTCCGGCTGCGCCGAATAGAGCGTCGGCCATTTATGGTCCTGCGTGAACGAGAAGGAATAGGACTGGCTGGCGACGTCGACGCGGCAGCCGGGATAGCGGTTCTCGTGCCAGGTGCCGCCGACGCCCTTGTTCTTCTCGATCACCCGCGCCGGGATGCCCGCCTGCTTGAGGCGGAAGGCCAGCAGCAGCCCCGACATGCCGCCGCCGACGATCAGCACCGGGTTCGCGTCCTTCTCCGCCTGCGGCACGTCCCGCGGCCAGGCGTGGCGCCGCGTGTCCCCGTCATACCCCATCTCTTCCTTGACGACCGGCAGATAGGCCTCGCCGAGGTCCATGCCGACCAGGAAGGCGATCATCCGCCGCAGTTCGGCGTCGCCCGGGCGATAGGGTTCGGGGCAGCCGGCGTCGCGCCAGGCCTTGATCGCGTCCAGCGCGCCCGCGCGCAGCGCCGCCGCCTGCGCGTCGGGGATCTGACCGCTGCTGTCGCCGCTATAGCGGACCACCTTCGTCTCGACGCCGTCGATCAGGTCGAGCGTGCCGGTCATGTGGACGGTCGCGCACATCAGGGGGAGCAGCCCGACCTCCTCGACGATCCGCGCCAGGAAGGCGTCGTCCTCGACGATCGGAAGGTGGGCCTGGTTGGCGCCGGTCATGGTCCGTTGCTCCGCGTCGGGACGACTGGGCGATCGATCAGAATCGGGAACCGCCGTCGATGTTGAGGTTCGCGCCCGTCATGTAGCTGTTGGCCCTGGATGCCAGGAAGGCGATCGCAGCCGCATATTCGTCGATCATGCCATAGCGTTCCATCCATGTCGTCTCGCCGCCGAACTGGATCTTCGCGAGCTTGACCGGGGAGGTCGGGTCCTTCGGATCGAGGCCGGCTTTCGCGAAATAGCCGTTCATCACCTCGCCCCAGTTGCCGCCCTCGACCATGATGCCGGCCGGCGACAGGACGTTGACCGAGATGCCGAACGGCGCGAACTCCTGCGCGTTCGCCTTGCTCATCGTCACCACCGCCGACTTCGTCATGTTGTAGACGTGGAGGAACGGCGCGGGATGGTTCGTCGAGGCGGTCGAGATGTTGACGATGCGCGCCCATTCCGCCTGCTTGAGGAACGGCAGCGCGGCGCGCGTCGTGCGGACGTAGCCGAGCGTGATGCGGCCGAACGCCTCGACATAGACCTCGTCGTCGGTGAACTTCTCGAAGACGCCATGCGTGCCGATCGAATTGGCGGCGTTGTTGACGAGCGCGTTGATGTGGCGCCAGCTTCGGCCCAGTTCGGCGAAGGCGGCGTCGACCGCCGCCCCGCTCGACATGTCGGCCTCCAGCACGATTACCTCCGGCGAGCCCGCCTCGCGGCACTGGTCGGCGGTCTTCTCCAGCCCCTTCCTGCTGCGCGCGACCAGCGCCAGCCTGGCGCCTTCGCCGGCGAACTTGCGCGCGGTGCCGCGCCCCATGCCGCGCGACGCGCCGACCACCACGACGTTCGCATCCTTCAGGCCCAGATCCACGCCATCTTCTCCCGCCGCTGTCCCGGCCATCCACGCGCATGGCGCGGCGATGGCAAGCGTGGGCTTCGCCGCGCCACGCAACATCGCCGGGGTGATCCGGCTCGCAAGCTTGCGTCGAGGAGGCGTCGCCGCATATCGGGTTCTCCTGCTCGGCATGGCAGACGACCATGCGGCTCGCCTTCGCGCGCCGGCCGACGGCCTTGGCCGACAGCCTGGCGTGAAGCGGAAAGGAACGGAAATGACGGCGATCGATCGGGGGCTGCGTGCCGCCGCCTTCAGCGGGCCGGACGGCAACCGGCTGGCGGCCGATATCGGGGGACCGGAGGACGGCGTCCCGGTCGTGCTGGCGCACGGCACCGGCCAGTCGCGGCATAGCTGGGGCGCCATCGCCGAGGCGCTAGGCGCGCGCGGCCTGCGCGCGATCGCCTACGACCTGCGCGGCCATGGCGACAGCGACCGGACCGGGCATTATTCGGTCGCGGCCCATGCCGGCGATCTCCGCGCCGTCCTGGCGGCGGCGGGAGGGCCGGCGATCCTCGTCGGCGCGTCGCTGGGCGGGGTCGCCATGCTGGACCTGCTTGGCGACGCGGCGCGGCCGGCGACGGCGCGCGCGCTGGTGCTGATCGATATCGGCCACCGTATCGCGACCGGCGGCCCGGCCAGGATCGACGGCTTCATGGCCGGCACGGTCGGCGGCTTCGACAGCCTGGAGGAGGCTGCGGCGGCGATCGCGCGGTATCTTCCCCATCGGGAGCCGCGGCGTCCCGGCGGCGGCCTGCTGAAGACGCTCGAACGGCGCGACGACGGCCGCTATTACTGGCGCTGGGACCCGGCGATGCTGGCCGGCCGACAGCCGCTGGACCTGGCGGCCTACGAACGGAAGGTCGCGGCCGACCTCCGCCGCGTCACCGTCCCGACGCTGGTCGTCCGGGGGGCGAACAGCGAGATCTTGACGCGCGAGACCGCCGAGGAGATGCTGGACATCCTGCCCGACGGACGGCTGGTGGAGGTGGCGGGCGCGCACCACATGGTCGCGGGCGACGACAACAACGCCTTCATGGCCGCGCTGCTCGCGTTCATCGACGCGCTCGACCCGGAATAGAAACGATCGCCGGGAGGCGTCAGACCTCGATCAGCACCGCCCCCGCCTGTCCGCCGCCCGCGCACATGGCGGCGATGCCCAGGCCGCCGCCGCGCCGGCGCAGATCGTGGATCAGCGTCGTCAGCATGCGCCCGCCCGAGGCGGCGATCGGATGGCCGAGGCTGCATCCGCTGCCCGAGATGTTCACCGTCTCCTCGTCCAGCCCGAGGATCTTGCACGCCGCGACCGGAACGGAGGCGAACGCCTCGTTGATCTCCCACAACGCGATGTCGGACCGGGCGACGCCGGTGCGCGACAGGAGCTTTTCGATCACGTCGATCGCCGCCATGCCGGTATAGCGGGGATCGATGCCGATCGCGGTCCACCCCCGCACTTTCGCCATCACGCCCAGCCCGTCCGACCGCGCCACCTCGGCATCGGCGATCACCAGGGCGGCGGCGGCGTCGTTGACGCCGCTGGCGTTGCCCGCGGTGATCGAGAAGCCCTCGATCTCGGGATGGATCACCTTCAGCGTCGCCATCTTCTCCATCGTGCTGTCGCGGCGGGGATGCTCGTCCACCGCGAAGCTGGTCGTCGATCCGTCCGCCGCCAGCGCCTCGACCGGCACGATCTCGTCGGCGAAGCGGCCCGCGTCGATCGCCGCCACGGCGCGGGCATGCGACCGCACCGCCCAGGCATCCATGTCCTCGCGGCTCAGCCCCGCCTTCTGCGCGGTGTTCCAGCCGACGGTGATCGACATGTCCTTGTTGGGCGCCTCGGCGCTGTCGGGATGCGTCGCCGGAAACCACCAGTCCTGCACCTCCCCGGTGCCGGGCACGGTATACTGCATGCGCGGCATGGTGGAGCCCGCCTGCACGCCGCCGGCGACGACGACCCGCTCCATCCCGGCGACGATCTGGCCGGCGGCGACGCCGACCGCGGTGAGGCTGCCGGCGCAATGCCGGTTGAGCGCCATGCCGCCCGCCCGCGTCAGGCCGACCTCGACCGCGGCATGCCGCGCGATCGCGCCGCCGCC
>CAXTHU010000125.1:0-7357 GCA_964244125.1 uncultured Sphingomonadaceae bacterium | reverse complement strand
CAGGGCATCACGATCGACGTCGCCTACCGCTTCTTCGCGACCGAGAAGCGCAAGTTCATCGTCGCCGACACGCCCGGCCACGAGCAATATACCCGCAACATGGTCACCGGCGCGTCGACCGCCGATCTGGCGGTGATCCTGATCGACGCGCGCAAGGGCGTGCTGACGCAGACCCGGCGGCACAGCTACCTCGCGCACCTGATCGGCATCCGCAACCTCGTGCTCGCGGTCAACAAGATGGACCTGATCGGCTATGGTCAGGACCGGTTCGACGAGATCGTCGCCGATTACCGCGCGTTCGCCACGTCGATCGGCATCACCGATTTCCTGGCGATGCCGATTTCCGGCTTCAAGGGCGACAATATCACCGCGCTCAGCGAGAACACGCCCTGGTATACCGGGCCGACGCTGATCGGCCATCTCGAGAGCGTCGCGCTCGACGTCACCTCGGCGCAGGCCCGGCCGTTCCGCATGCCGGTGCAGTGGGTCAACCGCCCCAATCTCGACTTTCGCGGTTTCTCTGGGCTGATCGCCACCGGCGGCGTGAAGCCGGGCGACGCGGTGCGCGTGCTGCCGTCGGGCAAGACCTCGACCGTCGCGCGCGTCGTGACGTTCGACGGCGATCTCGATGCGGCCGTCGCCGGCCAGTCGGTCACGCTGACGCTCGCCGACGAGATCGATTGCTCGCGCGGCGACGTGCTCGCCGTTGCCGACGCGCCGCCCCAGGCCGCCGACCAGTTCGAGGCGACGATCGTCTGGATGGCGGACGAGGAGATGCTGCCCGGTAGGCCGTACTGGCTCAAATCGGCCACGCAGACCGTCACCGCGACAATCCAGGCACCCAAATACCAGGTCAACGTCAACACGATGGAGCATCTGGCGGCCAAGACGCTGGAGCTGAACGCGATTGGCATCACCAACCTGTCGACCGACCGCCCCCTGGTGTTCGAGCCTTACGCGGACAACCGCACGCTGGGCGGCTTCATCCTGATCGACAAGATCACCAACGCCACCGTCGCGGCGGGGATGCTCCACTTCGCGCTGCGCCGCAGCCAGAACGTCCACTGGCAGGCGACCGACATCGGCCGCGAGACGCATGCCCGACTGAAGAACCAGCAGGCCGCCGTGCTGTGGTTCACCGGGCTGTCGGGCGCGGGCAAGTCGACCATCGCCAACCTCGTCGAGAAGAAGCTGGTGCGGATGAACCGCCACACCTTCCTGCTCGACGGCGACAACGTCCGCCACGGCCTCAACAAGGATCTCGGCTTCACCGATGCCGACCGGGTCGAGAACATCCGCCGCGTCGGCGAGGTGGCGAAGCTGATGACCGATGCCGGGCTGATCGTCATCACCGCCTTCATCTCGCCCTTCCGCGCCGAGCGCGAGATGGTGCGGCAGATGATGGCGCCGGGCGAGTTCGTCGAGATCCACATCGACACGCCGCTGGCCGAGGCCGAGGCGCGCGACGTCAAGGGCCTCTACGCCAAGGCGCGCGCCGGGCAGCTGGCGAACTTCACCGGCATCGACAGCCCCTACGAAGCGCCGGTCGAGCCGGAGATGCGCATCGACACGACCGCGATGACGCCCGAGGAAGCCGCCGATGCGATCGTCGCGCGGCTGATCCCGTGAACGACGCCGAACTCGCCGCCCACGTCGCCGGAGTGGCCGGCAAGCTGCTGCGCGCATTGCAGGATTCGAACCTGTTCGAGGGCAAGGCGCTGGGCAAGGCCGGCGACCGCGTCGCCAACGCCTTCATCATGGAAGCGCTCCAGGTCCAGCGGCCGGACGACGCGATCCTCTCCGAAGAGGAGGCGAACGACACCGCGCGCTGCGCCGCCAGCCGGGTGTGGATCGTCGATCCGCTCGACGGGACGCGCGAATATGGCGAGCGCCGCACCGACTGGGCGGTGCATGTCGCGCTGGCGATCGACGGCCGCCCGGCGGTCGGCGCGGTGGCGCTGCCGGGACTGGGCCTGACGCTCCGTTCCGACGAAAGCGCGGCGGCGCCCGAGCCGGCGGCGCGCCTGCGCATGCTGGTCAGCCGCACGCGGCCGGCGGCCGAGGCGATGGCGGTGGCCGAGGCGCTCGGCGCGGAACTGGTGCCGATGGGTTCGGCCGGGGCCAAGGCGATGGCGGTGGTGCGCGGGGAAGCCGACATCTACCTCCACACCGGCGGACAGTATGAATGGGACAATTGCGCCCCCGTTGCCGTCGCCGCCGCCGCCGGCCTCCACGTCTCGCGCAGCGACGGTTCGCCGCTGGTCTACAATCGCGCGAACCCGTATCTTCCCGACCTGCTCATCTGCGGCAAGGCGATCGCGCCGCGCATCCTCGGCCTGGTGGCGGATGCCGGCGCCGGCGCCTGATCCCTCGCCGGGATCGGCCGCCTGGCGGCTGCTCGCGCTGCTGGCGTTCGTCTATGCGCTGCACATGCTCGACCGGCAGATCATCGCGATCGTGCTGGAGCCGCTGCGGCGCGAGTTCCTGCTGAGCGACGGCCAGCTCGGGCTGCTGAGCGGCCTCGCCTACAGCGCCGCCGCCATCGTCGCCGGCATACCAGCCGGCATGCTGGCGGACCGCTATTCGCGCAAGAAACTGCTGATCTCCGCCCTCGTCCTGTGGAGCGGGATCACGGCGGCGTGCGGCGCCGCCGGCGGCTATGCGACGCTGCTGCTCACCCGCGCGGGCGTGGGCGCGGCCGAATCGGGCGGGCCGCCGGCCGCGCTGTCGATGATCGCCGACGCCTTTCCGCCGGCGGCGCGCGCCAGGGCGACGGGGCTCTTCTACAGTGCGGGCGCGGTGGGAACGGTGCTGAGCTTCACCGCCGGCGCGGCGATCACCGCGACCTGGGGCTGGCGGACGACCTTCGTCTGCGCCGCCCTGCCCGGCTTCGCGCTGGCGATCCTGCTCGCCGCCAGGCTGCGCGAGCCGCCGCGCGTGCGGTCGGCGACGGCCGGCAAGGCGGATGCCGGCGGCCGGCTCGATCCGGCGCTCGTCCTCCTGATCGCGGGCATGACCCTCGTCACGACGGGGCCTTCGGCGGTCGGCGCGTGGTCGGCCTCGCTGCTGATCCGCGAACACGGCCTGGACCTGCGCGTCGCGGGGCTGGTCCTCGCCGTCACCGCGGGCGTGTTCGTGCCGCTCGGCCAGCTCGGCGGCGGCTGGTGGGCCGGGCGGCTCGCGCGGCGGCGGCCGGGCAGCGAGATGCTGCTGGCGGGGATCGCCACCGCGTTCGGCGCGATCCTCGTCGCGGCGGTGATCGGCGCGGCATCGCTGCCGCTGGTGGTCGCCGGCATCACCCTGGGCATGCTGGCGCTGTCGGTCTTCATGGGGCCGTCATTCGGGCTGCTGATGACGCTGGCGCCCGAGCGCGCGCGGGCGACGGTGCTGGCGACGGCGGCGATGCTCGGCAATCTGGCGGGCTATGGCGGCGGCCCGGTGCTGGTCGGCTATCTGTCGGATCGCATCGGCGGGGCCGCGGCGCTCTCCACCGCGCTGGCCGTCGCGATGGCCCTGCCGCTGCTCGGCGCGCTGCTGCTGCTCTACCTCGCCAGGATGCTCACGCTTCCTGGAAGATCGTCATCCCCGAACCCTCGGGGTTGAGCGCGGGCGAGATCGCCATCTCGCCCGACTGGATCCGCTTGCCCAGTTCGGCGAGGACGCTGACCGGATCGTCGACCTCGATCTCGTAGATCGCCATGTTCGGCACGGGCGGCTGGCTGGGCGAGGCGGGATGGACGACGAAGCGCCTGCCCGAGGTGACGCCGGGCACCGCGCAGACGTCGCGCAGATGCACCTTGTCATACCAGTCGTCGAACTCCGCCTGACGTCCTTCGTGGACGCCGCTGGTCGCCAGAAGCAGATATCTACCCATGATCGTCTCCCATCCTCTCGATTTCAGGCCCGGCCCGCCCGGGCCATCAACGCCGCCACGCGTTCGCGCAGCAGGCGCGCGCGATCCAGATGCGACATGCCGCGCCCGGCGAGCGTCCCGAGCGGCACCTCCACCCCGATCGGCGCCTGCTCGGGCAGCGCCTTCAGGAACTCGACCACCGGCAGCGCGCCGTCGCCCGGCACCTGCCGGTCGAACAGGGCATTATGCTGATATTCTTCCAGCGTCGGCCGCGCCGGGCCGTCGCAGATCTGCGCGCACAGATACAGCGCCGGATCCGCGCCCGCCACGTCGGCCGGACCCTCGCCGGAATAGGCCAGATGCAGCAGATCGACGACGATCCCGACCGGCTCGCCCGACCGCGCGATGATGTCGGCCGCTTGCGCCAGCGACTTGACCTCGGACAGTTCGGTGAACTCCATCACCATCGCCAGCCCCGCCAGCCGCGCCATCTCGGCCGCGCGCGCGAAGCTGTCGGCGGCGCGCGACGGATCGTCGTCGAAGATCAGCGTCACGCCGCGCCGCGCGCCGATATGCAGCGCCAGCTCGATCAGCCGGGCATAGGCGTCCCAGTCCATCCGCGGCGTGATGACCATGCCGTCGAGATTGTTGACCGCGATGCCGCGCGCGCGCAGCCGCGCGACCATCGCCTCGGTCTCCGCATCGCCGACCGCGAGGCGGTGCGAGGCGAGCACGCCGGGGCCGCCGATCACCGGGCTTACCGCGTCATAGCCCGCATCCGCCGCGATATCGACGAACTCGGTCGGCAGGACGCCGATCACGGTCAGCTGGTCGAGCGAGATGACGGGCATGTTTCTCTCCCTCAGGCCGATGCGGGGTGATCGGTCGCGCGCAATGCGTCGAGCACCTCGGCGCAGGCGAGCCCGTCGGCGAAGTTCGGCGCGATCTGCCGCCGCCCGGCCACGGCGTCGCGCACCTTGCCGATCCACAGGCCGAGCGCCGGCTGGTGCGGATCGTCCTCGACCGCGAAATCGAAGCGCTCGGCCTCCCGGCCGGGCCGGATGACGGTCAGCTCGGACGAATCGGCGATCTGGATCGCGCCCTCGCTGCCGAAGATCGTGATGATCGACGGCACCTGCACCGCGGCGGAATAGCCGGTGTCGAGCGTGGCGGTGAAGCCGCCCGTCATGCGGAACCAGCCGGTGAAGCTGTCCTCGGCGGTGCTGGCGTGCGTCGCGTCGCTCGCCTTGTCGCGGTCGCGCCTGAGCGTCACCTCGGTGCGCTGCTGTCCGCCGGTCGCGACGATGTCGCCGAACAGCCAGCGCAGCGTGTCGACCGCGTGGCTGCCGAACGCGCCGATCCAGCCGCCCCTGCCCTTCTCGAACAGCCAGCGGTGGCGCAGCTTGCGCCCGCCGGCGTGGAACGCCGTCCAGTTGAGGTGGACGGGCGTGCCGATCGCGCCGCCGTCGAGCAGGTCCTTCAGCTTCAGCCGCAGCGGATCGCTGCGGAACTCGAAGTTGAGGAAGTGGAGGACGCCCGCCCCGGTCGCCAGCTCCAGCATCTCGCGCGCCTCCGCCGCATCGGCGCCGAACGGCTTGTCGCACAGCACGTCGCGGCCATGCTCGATCGCCAGCCGGACATGGCCGAGGTGGAGGAACGGCGCCGAGTGGATCGACACGAGATCGCAGGGGCCGGCGACGGCGGCGCGCACCGCCTCCGCGTCGCGCGGCGAGACCACCGTCACCTCGCAGCCGAGGCTTCGCCAGATCGGCGCCACGACGATCTGGCCGAAGCCCGTGCCGATCACCACTATGCGAAGCGCCATCAAGTCTTCCTTCCGTCCGCGACACCCGGGCGTCAGCCGATCGTCACATGCACCTTGGTCTGGTCGTTCGGCCCGCGCAGCGCCTCGAACATGTCGGGCAGCGCGTCCAGCCCGATGGTCGAGGTGACCATCGCCTTGGGATCGACCGCGCCGGCCAGCATCATGTCCGCGACATGGCGGAACTCGCCCGGCGAATAGCCGAGCGGGAAGCCGATCCGCACCTGCTTGAACGCGGCGACGCCGGGGATCACCGGATCGGGCGAGGTGCAGAAGCCGAGCGACAGCACTTGGCCGAATGTCTTCACATGGTTGATCGCCTGGCCGAGCAGCCCGACCGCGCCGGCGCATTCCAGCACGATGTCCGGCTGACCGCCGAGCGCCTCGACCACGCGCTCGACCTCGCCCTCGCCGGTCTGGACGAAGGCGTCGGCGCCCATCGCCAGCGCCATGGCCTCGCGCGCCGTCGATCGCGAGGCGGCGACGACCCGGCCCGCGCCGAGCCGCCTGGCCCAGAAGATCGCCGCCAGCCCGACCGATCCCGCGCCGAGCACCAACACGCGCGATCCCACCGCCATGTCCGCCATGCGCACGCCGTGCAGGCCGACCGCGAGCGGCTCGACCAAGGCGCCGTCGGCGATCGAGAGCGTCTGCGGCAGCCGCACCGCCGCGTTCTCGGCGAGCCGGAGATATTCGCCGAAGCCGCCCATCGCGCCGGCCACGTTGGCGCATAGCAGCGGCATCCCGCGAAAGCACGCCTCGCAGGCGTCGCAGCCGCCGTTGGCCATGCCGCTCACCCGGTCGCCCACCCGGAGCCGTTCGACCGCGCCGCCCACCGCGACGATCTCGCCGGCATATTCGTGGCCGATCACGGTGCCGGCCGGAAAGTCCCAGCCATGGCCGGAGGTCATGTGCAGGTCGGTGCCGCATATGCCGCAGCGCGCGACCTTGACGATCACGTCGCCCGGACCCGGCACCGGATCGTCCAGCGTCTCGATCGCAAGCGCCCGGTCGTGACCCGCGCCCTGGAACACCGCCGCCTTCACGCGAGCGCCTCGGCCTTGCGCGCCGGGACCAGCCCGAAGCGGTCGGGATAATCGCCGAAGCGCTCCAGGATCTCGTCCTCGCGCAGCCCGAAATCGGTCGCCTGGTAGTTATGCGCGCCATGCGCCAGCTCGGGCTTGTCGGCGGCGCGCCGGCGCATGTCCGCCTCCGCCGAAGCGCTCAGGCTCAGCCCGAACTTGTCGTAGATGCGCGCGATCACCTCCATCGGCGCGCGGTGGAAGTCGCCATGGACGATGTCGATGATCCGGTCGGCATGGGCGCGGCGCACCGGCTCGGCGTCGCGCACCGCCCTGGCCCATTTCTCGACCTCGCGCATGCCCATGATGTGGGCGCACTGCTCGACGCGCCCGACCTCGATGAACTCATGCGCCTGGAGCAGCAGCTGGCACAGCGAGGGCACCGCCTTGGCCGGGTTGCGGTGCGTCTGGATAACGCAGGCGTCGGGGAAGATCGCGAACAGCAGGTCGAGATTGGCGATATGCCCCGGATTTTTGAGCAGCCAGCGCTTGCCGGGCTCGGCGCTGCCGACGAGTTGGAGGACGCTCTTGAGATAGTCGTAGCCCGGCCGCTCGCTCTGCGTCTGCCACCACGCGTCGTAGCTCGCCGCCGACCAGTTC
>CAXTHU010000124.1:0-7629 GCA_964244125.1 uncultured Sphingomonadaceae bacterium | reverse complement strand
CGCCGCCAGCTCGCTCGCCTTCACCTTGTCCGCCTTGGTCAGCACCAGCCGATAGCTCACCGCCGCCTTGTCGAGCATCCCCATCAGCTCGCGGTCGACGTCCTTCACGCCGTGCCGCGCGTCGATCAGCACCAGGCAGCGCTTCAGCGTCGCCCGCCCGCGCAGATAGTCGTTCACCAGATGCTTCCACTTGCGCACCATGTCCTTGGGCGCCTTGGCATAGCCATAGCCCGGCATGTCGACGAGGCGCAGGACCACCGGATCGCCCACATCGAAGAAGTTCAGTTCCTGCGTCCGCCCCGGCGTAACCGAGGTGCGGGCGAGCGACTTGCGGCCGGTGAGCGCGTTCAGCAGCGACGACTTGCCGACGTTGGAGCGGCCGGCGAAGGCCACTTCGGCGGCATCCGCATCGGGCAGGAACTTCAGCGACGGGGCGGACTTCAGGAAGGCGACCGGCCCGGCGAACGGCCGCCGCGCCGCCTCGATCCGCTCCGCTGCCTGCTCCTCCTCCGGCGTCACGTCGCGGGCGTGGGATTGAGACCCGGCGTCCGGGCGTAGAGCCATTTCTGCTGGGCGATGGTCAGCACGTTGGACATCGTCCAGTACAGCACCAGCCCGGCGGCATAGGTGCCCATCAGGAACATCATCATCCACGGCATGATCGCGAAGATCTGCTTCTGCGTCTCGTCCATCGCCTGGGGGTTCAGCTTGAACTGCGCCCACATGGATATCCCCAGGAACACCGGCAGCACGCCGATCGCCAGGAAATGCGGCACGGCGAAGTTCAGATAGCCGAAGCCGTTGAGGATCGTCGCCGGGTCCGGCGCCGACAGATCGTGGATCCAGAGCGCGAAGGGCTGGTGGCGCATCTCGATCGTCACCATCAGCACCTTGTAGAGCGCGTAGAAGATCGGGATCTGGATGACGATCGGCAGGCAGCCGGCGATCGGGTTCACCTTCTCGGCCTGGTACAGCTTCAGCATCTCGGCCTGGAGCGTCGGCTTGTCGTCCTTGTAGCGTTCCTGGAGCGCCTTCAGCTTGGGCTGGACGATGCGCATCCCGGCCATCGAGCGGAACTGCTTCTGCGCCACCGGGAACATCAGCCCCCGGACGATGATCGTCAGGAAGATGATCGCGACGCCGAAATTGCCGGTGAAGCGGAACAGCCAGTCGAGCACGAAGAAGATCGGCTTTTCGAGGATCTCGAACCAGCCCCAGTCGATCGCGCCGTCCAGCCGGGCGATGCCGGCGTCGCCCTGGTAGCGGCGCAGCAGCGTCACCTCCTTGGCGCCGGCGAACAGCCGCATCGCCGATTGCGCCGTGGCGCCCGGCCGCACCGTCTGCGTGGCGAGCGCGACGTCGGCCTGGAAGCGATCGCCGTCGCCGGCGCGGAAGCCGCCCCCCCAGGTGGCGCCGGCGGCCGGCGCCAGGGCGGCCAGCCAGTATTTGTCGGTGAAGCCGATCCAGCCGCCGGTCGAGCGATAGCGCGGCGTCTCGCCGGCGGTCAGCGCCTTGAAGTCCACCTTGTAGTTGGTGACGCCGTCATAGGTGCCGATCGGCCCGGTATGCATCGTCCAGCCGGACGGGTCCTTCGACACGCCGGTGCGGCTGACGAGCGCGAAGGGGGTGACGGCCACCGCCGCGGCACCCCGGTTCGCCACCCGCTGGGTGAGGGTGAAGAGATAGGCGTCGTCGACCGCGACGACGATCTCGAACCGCTGGCCCTGGCCGTTGTCCCAGGCGAGCGTCACCGGCCGGCCGACGGCGAGCGTCGGGGCGGAGGGCGTCCAGACCGTCTCGGCGTCGGGCACGCGCACGGCCTGCCCGGCCCGGGCCGTCCAGCCGAACTGGGCGAAATAGGCGTCGCCCGCGCCCGAGGGCGAGAACAGCCGCACCGGCGCCGCGTCTTTCGCCAGCGTCTCCTTGTAGCTGAACAGCAGCAGGTCGTCGATCCGCCCGCCGCGCAGGTTGATCGATCCGCGCAGGCGCGGCGTGGCGATGACGACGCGGGCGCTGTCGGCCAGCACGGCGGCGCGCGCGCGCATCGCCCTGGGGCCGTTGGCGACGGGGCTAGCCTGCGGGTCGGGGAGAGGCACGGACCTGCCGTCGACCACCTTCGTCGCGGGCCTGGCGGCGGTCGGCAGCAGCCGGTCGGAGACGAGGCTCCAGCCCAGCAGCACCAGCGCCGACAGCACGAGCGCGAGGATCAGGTTGCGCTGGTCAGACAAGATGCGTCCCTTCGGGAGGATAGGTCATGGGACCGGATCGTGGCCGCAGCCGCCCCAGGGGTGGCAGCGGAGCAGGCGCCGGCCCGCCAGCCAGCTTCCCCGGAGCACGCCGTGCCGCGCCCAGGCCTCTATCGCATAGCCGGAACAGGAGGGCGAGAAGCGGCAGGAGGGCGGCATCAGCCGCGACGGCCCGGCCTGCCACAGCCGGGCGAGGGCGACGAGGGGCAGGGCGGCGGGGCTCACTCTGTTATCCTTGGGGCGATCCTGGCCGCCACCTTGCCCAGCGCCTTGTGAAGTTCGCGCGACAGCAGGGCGAAATCGCGCTCGACGCCATCGGCGCGGCCGATCAGCACATGGTCGGCCCCGGCGATGCCGTGCGACGGCAGCGCTTGCCGGGCGAGCGCGCGCAGCCGCCGCTTCATCCGGTTGCGGACGACGGCGTTGCCGATCTTCTTGGTGACGGTGATGCCCAGCCGCCGGGTCGCATCGCCGTCGCCGCGCGGGCGGGCGAGGAGGACGAAGCCCGGCATCGGCGCGCGGGCGGCGCCGTTGGCGGCGAGGAAGTCCGCGCGGCGGGAGATGACCTCGTAAGGCTTGTCCGCCCCGGCGGGGATCAGGCCGACAGGGTCTTGCGGCCCCGGGCGCGGCGCGCCGCCAGCACCTTGCGCCCGCCCACCGTCGCCGAGCGCGCGCGGAAGCCGTGGCGACGCGCGCGCACGAGACGGCTTGGCTGGAAGGTGCGCTTCATCGGTCATTCCTCGGGTTCGTCTAAACAAAGAGGGCCGGCGAGGGGCCGGCCGCTGTCGGTGGCGCGCTTAGGTTAGATGGGGCGGCGGAGTCAAGATGGGGCGGGCTTCCCGCCACCCGTCCATCGCCGAGCGCAGCCGAGGCTCCTTCTCGACTTCGCTCGGCATGGACGGATGTTTCATGCGGTAACCTATCTCTGGACACCGCCACACCGGCTTGGCACATCCGTCCCTTCGTCATCCCCGATGACGCGCCGGGGGTCTGTCATGGTCGCGCACGTCTCCACCGTCGCCTTCCTCGGGCTGGAGGCGCGGCCGGTCGAGGTGCAGGTGCAGCTTGCCGCCGGGCTGCCCGCGTTCAACGTCGTCGGGCTGGCCGACAAGGCGGTGGGCGAGAGCCGGGAGCGGGTGCGCGGCGCGCTCGGCGCGATCGGCCTCGCGCTGCCGCCCAAGCGCATCACGGTGAACCTGTCCCCGGCCGACCTGCCCAAGGAAGGATCGCATTTCGACCTGCCGATCGCGCTCGGCGTGCTGGGCGCGATGGGCGTCGTCGATGCCGAGACGCTGGCGGCCTATCTGGTGGTCGGCGAGCTCGGGCTGGACGCGCGCATCCAGCCGTCGCCCGGCGTGTTGCTGGCGGCGCTCCACGCCTCGGAACGCGATCTCGGTCTCGTCTGCCCGGCGGCCCAGGGTCCGGAGGCGGCGTGGGCGGGGCGGATCGAGGTGATCGCCGCGCCCGACCTGCTGGCGCTCCTCAACCATTTCCGCGGCGCGGGGCAGCTCGCCGCCCCCAGCCCCGGTGAGGCGGAGGAAACGGCGGCCGGGCCGGACCTGAAACAGGTGAAGGGGCAGGAGACGGCCAAGCGCGCGCTGGAGATCGCCGCCGCCGGTGGCCACAACCTGCTGATGGTCGGGCCGCCGGGCGCCGGCAAGTCGCTGATGGCGGCGTGCCTGCCCGGTATCCTGCCCGAACTGACCCCGGCCGAGGCGCTGGAGGTGTCGATGGTCGCATCGGTCGCGGGCACCCTGCCGGCCGGGCGGCTGGTGCGGCAGCGGCCGTTCAGGAGCCCGCATCACTCCGCCTCGATGGCGGCGCTGACCGGCGGCGGGCTTAAGGTGAAGCCGGGCGAGGTGAGTCTCGCCCATCTCGGCGTGCTGTTCCTCGACGAGCTGCCCGAGTTCCAGCGGCCGGTGCTGGATTCGCTGCGCCAGCCGATCGAGACCGGCCGCGTGTCGGTGGCGCGGGCCAACGCGCATGTCACCTTCCCGGCGCGGGTACAGCTGGTCGCGGCGATGAATCCCTGCCGCTGCGGGCATCTGGGCGATCCGGCGCTCGCCTGTGCGCGGGCGCCGCGCTGCGCCGCCGATTACCAGTCGCGCGTGTCCGGCCCGCTGCTCGACCGCATCGACCTGCATGTCGAGGTGCGCGCTGTCTCCGCCGCCGACCTCGTCCTGCCGCCGCCGGCGGAAGGATCGACGCAAGTGGCGGCGCGGGTCGCGGCGGCGCGGGACGTGCAGACCGCGCGATACGCGGGCGAGGGGATGCGGACCAATGCCGAGGCGGACGGCGCGCTGCTAGACCGGGTGGCGACGCCCGACGCGCCGGGCCGCGAACTGCTGGCCCGCGCGGCCGAGGCGATGCGGCTTTCGGCGCGCGGCTATACCCGCGTGCTTCGGGTCGCGCGGACGGTGGCCGATCTTGCCGGATCGGACGGCGTGGGACGCATCCATGTCGCCGAGGCGCTGAGCTACCGGCGGCGCGCGCCGGTGAACTGAGCGCGCCATCCGGAGGTTTCGTCGCAGGGCGTGCCGCCGGTCGCTTCCCCCCGCCCGCCGGTCGCCACAGGATCGCGGCGGGCACGGCCGGGCGCCAGGAGGCGGCATTCCCCCGAGCGGAGACCGTATCATGCTGGCCTTCCTGCCGATCAGGCGCAGCCTCGACTTCGCCGGCCGCGCCTCCCGTGGCGAATTGTGGCAGTTCCTCGCGCTGTTCGCGACGGTCGCCGCGCTGGCGATGGCCGCCGACATCCGGAGTGGGCGATGGCACGCCCACGCCCACGCCCACGCCCACGCCCACGCCGGCCCGGCGACGGTGGCGGCGGTCGTGTCGCTGCTGCTGCCGCTCGCCGCGCTGATGGTCCGCCGGATGCACGATGTCGGCCGGCCGGCGATCTGGCTGGCCATGGGGCTGGTGCCGGTCTTCGGGCCGATGTGGCTGCTCGGCTGGTTCGCGGTCGAGGGCGATCGCGGCGCCAATCGCTTCGGCGTGGACCCCAGGGGCGCGTATCGCCGCGCCGCCCCGGCGCATCCGTAGCCCGAGCTAGCGCGCCCAGCCCTCGGCCGCCGGCTCCAGCGTTTCCAGGAAGGCGGCGGCGCTCGCGCGGTAGGCGTCGCGGATCTCGGGCTTCATCCGGTCCCAGTTGGCGTACATGTTCACCATCCGGCGGTTGCGGCGGAAGCGGCGCTCGTGGCGGGCCAGGAAGTCCCAGTAGAGCGCGTTGAACGGGCAGGCGTCCGGCCCGGTCTTCCGCTTCACGTCGTAGCGGCAGCGGCCGCAATAATCCGACATCCGGTCGATATAGGCGCCGCCGCCGGCATAGGGCTTGGTGGCGAGGCGGCCGCCGTCGGCATGCTGGCTCATGCCGATGACGTTGGGCAGCTCCACCCATTCATAGGCGTCGGCGTAGACGACGAGGAACCAGTCGGCCACGTCCTGCGGCCGCACGCCCGCCAGCATCGCGAAGTTGCCGAGCACCATCAGCCGCTGGATGTGGTGCGCGTAGCCGTGATCGCGCGTGTTGCGGACCGCTTCGGCCAGGCACAGCATGTCCGTCTCGCCGGTCCAGTAGAACGCCGGCAGCGGCCGTGTCGCCGCCAGCGCGTTCGCGGCGGCGACGTCGGGCATCTCCATCCAGTAATAGCCGCGGACATATTCGCGCCAGCCGATGATCTGGCGGATGAACCCCTCCGCCGCGTTCAGCGGCACGTCGCCGGCGGCATGGGCCGCGGCCGCCGCCCGCGCCACCTCCAGCGGGGTGAGCAGGCCCAGGTTCAGCGCGGGGCTGAGCCAGCTATGGTACAGCCAGTCCTGACCCGTCGCCATCGCATCCTGATAGGTGCCGAAATCGGGCAGCGCGGTACGCACGAAATGATCGAGCGCGCGCCGGGCCTGGCCGGCGGTGACGGGTAGGGCGAACTTGTCCAGCCGCCCGAAATGGCCGGCGAAACGCTCCGCCACCAGCGCGACGACCTCGGCCGTCGTCTCGTCGGGGGCGAAGCGCATCGGCTCGGGATAGTTGAGGCCGCGCCGGGGCGGCGCGCGGTTCTCCTTGTCGAGGTTCCACCGCCCGCCCTCCGGCTTGCCGCCGGCGGTCATCAGCAGGCCGGTCTTGCGGCGCATCTCGCGATAGAAGAACTCCATCACCAGGTCGTCGCGCGCCTGCGCCCAGGTCTGGAACTCCAGTATGCCGCAGACGAAGCGGTCGTCGGCCAGGATCTCGACGGGCAGGCCGAAGCGCGCCGCCCAGCCGTCCATCATCGTCCTGACCCGCCACTCGCCTGGCTCGACGACGCGGATCGCCGCCGGCCGGTGACGCGCCACGGCGCGCGCGACCTCGCCGGTGAAGCCGCCGCTGTTGCCGGGATCGTCGAGGCGGACATGGTCCACCGTCCAGCCGGCGGCGCGCAGTTCGTCGGCGAAATGACGCATGGCCGACAGGATCAGCGCGATCTTGCGCTTATGGTGGCGCACGTAGACGGTCTCTTCCGCCACCTCCATCAGCAGCACCACCGCGTCGGCCCGCGCCACGTCGCGCAGCGAGGCGAGGCCGTGGGAGAGCTGATCGCCGAGGACGGGGATGAGGATGGTCATACGGTCCCGGAAACGCGCGGGAGCGGTTGCAGGTGCAGGATGGCTGACGTCCACTCGGCATGGACGGCAATCACATGTCCGGGCGGGACAGGACGACCTTGTTCCAAGATCCATCGGTCCGCTCGCGCCGACGGTCTTTTTCAGGTGGATGCCGAACAGGTCCGGCATGACAGCCGGAAGCGGTGGTCGAAAGCTATCTCAATACACCCGCGTCTTCGGCTTGATGTAGCCGACGTCGTCGGTCAGCGTGTATTCGTGGACCGGGCGGTAGTCGAGCTTCACGCCGCCGTCCTTGAACCAGGCGACGGTGTGCTTCATGAAGTTCGCGTCGTCGCGGGTGGGATGGTCCTCGTGCATGTGCGCGCCGCGGCTCTCGTGGCGGTTGGCGGCGCCGTGCATCGTCACCACCGCCTGGGGCAGCATGTTGTCCAGCTCCAGCGTCTCGACGAGATCGGTGTTCCAGATCAGCGAGCGGTCGGTGACGCCGACGTCCTGGATGCTGGCGTTGACCGTGTCGATCAGCCCCAGCCCCTCGCGCAGGAGGGCGGTGTCGCGGAAGACGGCGCAATGCTTCTGCATCGTCTTCTGCATCGCGGCGCGGACCTGCGCGGTCGATTGCGCCCCCTTGGCATTGCGGAAATGGTCGAGGCGGGTGAGCGACTGTTCCTCCGACCCCGACGGCAACGCATCGTGCGCGGTGTTGGGCTTCAGCGTCTCCTTCAGCCGCAGCCCGGTGGCGCGGCCGAAGACGACCAGATCGATCAGCGAGTTCGAGCCCAGGCGA
>CAXTHU010000123.1:0-7696 GCA_964244125.1 uncultured Sphingomonadaceae bacterium | reverse complement strand
CAGAACATCGCCTTCCACGAGGTCGGGCGGCAGGCGATCATGGCCGATCCCAGCTGGCGCGGCGGCGATTATTACGCGCTCGGCGATCCGCCCGCCGCCGGCCTCGCGGTCGCGCGGATGGCGGCGCACATCACCTATCTGTCGGAAGCCGGGCTGACGGAGAAGTTCGGCCGCAAGTTGCAGGCGCGGGCCGCCAAGAGCTTCGGCTTCGACGCCGACTTCCAGGTCGAGAGCTACCTGCGTCACCAGGGTCTGAGCTTCACCGACCGCTTCGATGCCAATTCCTACCTCTACATCACGCGCGCGATGGATTATTTCGACTTGGCCGAGGAACATGGCGGGCGGCTGGCGGATGCGTTCCGGGGGACGCGCACCCGCTTCTGCCTCGTCTCCTTCGATACCGACTGGCTCTATCCGACCGCCGAATCGCGCAGCATCGTCCACGCGCTGAACGCGGCCGGGGCGGAAGCGAGCTTCGTCGAGCTCGCCTCCCCCTTCGGCCACGACAGCTTCCTCCTCGACGTGCCGGAACTGGCGCGCGTGGTGGACGGGTTCCTGAGGGCGGGGGAGTGACCCTCCGCCCCGATCTGGCGATCATCGCGGCCAATGTCGCGACCGGGTCCAGCGTGCTGGACGTCGGCTGCGGCGACGGGGGGCTGATGGCGGCGTTGCGGGGCGAGCGGGGGGCGCGGCCGCGCGGGATCGAGATCGACGGGCGCAACGTCTCGGCGGCGGTCGCGCGCGGCCTGTCGGTGGTGCAGGGCGACGCCGATACCGATCTCGCCGACTATCCGACCGACGGCTTCGACTATGCCATATTGAGCCAGACGCTCCAGACGACGCGCGCGCCCGACCGGGTGCTGGACGAGCTGCTCCGCATCGGCCGGCGGGCGTTCGTGTCCTTCCCCAACTTCGCCCACTGGCGGATGCGCGCGTCGCTGCTATGGGGCGGTCGGATGCCGGTGACGGCGAGCCTGCCCGAGCGGTGGTACGACACGCCCAACATCCACCATCTGACGATCGACGATTTCCGCGCCTTCCTGAAGGCGCGGGCGATCGCCATCGAAGGCGCGTGGTTCCTCAACCGCGGCCGGCCGACGAGTGCCGCGGCGGCGAACTTCCGCGCCGAGCATGCGGTGTTCCTGCTGCGGCGGTGACGCCGGCGGGACCGGCATCCCCATGCGGCGCCGGCAGCGAGCCGATACCCATGCGCGCCAGCAGCCGGTCGCGGCGGACGAACTGATGATGGATCACGGCCGCCAGGTGGAGGCAGACCAGCCCGATCAGGGCGAACGCGCCGAGCGCGTGAACCGCCATCGGCGGGAAACGGGAGAAATCCGGCAAGGCGCCCTGCACCCGCGAGAACAGGATCGGCGCCGCGCCGGACAGCGCCAGCAGGGCGATCCCGCTGGCGGCGACGGCGACCGGCAGGATGTAGAGGAGCGCGTGGGAGACCCGCGCCGCGCCGGCCTGCCATCGCGGCAGGCCGGCCGGGGCCGGCGGCGGCCGGTGACGATATCGCCAGGCGGCGCGCGCCAGCGTCAGGATCAGGATCAGCATGCCGAGCGGGACATGGATGCGCAGCAGCGCCGCGGCTCGCCCGTCGTCGGATGCGCGCGCCGCCAGCAGGCCGAGCGGAAGCGCCGCGAGGATCGCCGCCGCCAGCGTCCAGTGGAACGCGATCGCGAGAGAGCCATACCGTCGCGGCATATCGTTGCGGGCCATCGTCAGCCTCCTTGAAAAGCTTCGTCGGGAGCATCTATATAGTATGCGATGGATATACATAGCAAGCTATATTATGGCTGACGACCGATCGCTCGGCGAAGCGGTGAACCGCGCGGCCCGGCTGTTGCGGCGGCTGGCGGATCAGCGGCTCGCGCCGCTCGGCCTTTCGGCCGGTTATCTGCCGGTGCTGACGGCGTTGATGGGCGGCGAAGCGATGTCGCAGAAGGCGCTGACCGAGCGGGCCGGCATCGAGCAGCCGACGATGGCGGCCACGCTCGCCAGGATGGAGCGCGACGGGGCGATCGAGCGGCGACCCGATCCCGGCGACCGGCGGAGCGTGCTGTTCACCCTCAGCGCGCGGACCCGGGCGCGATCGGCGGAGATCAGGGCCGCCATCGGCGACCTCAACGCCGACGCGCTCGCCGGCATCCCCCGGCCGGATCGGGCGAGGCTCCATGCCATGCTGGCGACGATCGCGGCATCTGTCGGACGGACGCTCGACGAAGCGGGATGACCGGGGGCGGCGTCATCTCGCGATGTTCAGCGCCTGGCGCAGGGTAGCCAGGAACGAGCGGCCGACCGCCACCTGCTCGCCGGACGCCAGCCGCACCGCCCAGCTGCCCCCGTCCAGCTCCAGCGCGGCGATCCGGTCGCGGTTGACCAGCGTCGATCGGTGGATGCGGATGAAGCTGCCGCCGGCCAGCCGCTGCTCGATTGCATAGAGCCGTTCGGCGACGAGGTAGCTCCTGTCGCCGCAATGCAGCCGGGCGTAATCGTCCTCGCCGCTGATGCGGTCGATGTCCTTGCCTTCCAGCCGCAGCAGGCTGCCGCGATGGGGCGCCCAGAAGACGGCGTCGGGCGGGGGCCGGGGCGGGGCGGGCGCGCGGTGCGCCACCCGGTCGATCGTCGCGCGCAGCATGTCGGGGTCGACGGGCTTCAGCAGATAGCCGGCGGCATCGACCGCGAAGGCGGCGATCGCGAAACGATCGAACGCGGTGACGAAGACGATCGCGGGCGCCGGGCGGCGGCCGACGAGGCGTTCGGCGAGCGCCAGGCCGGACATGCCCGGCATCTCGATGTCGAGCAGCAGCAGGTCCACCGGCCCGCTGTCCAGGATACGGAGCGCGGCGATCCCGTCGCCGGCGCCGGCGACCACCGCGACCGACGGCAGCGCCTCGCACAGCCGGGCGAGTCGCCGGACGGCGGCCGGCTCGTCGTCGACGATCAGCGTGCGCAGCGGATCAGCCACGCGGCAGCTCGATGCGGGCGGCGTAGCCGCCGTCCGGGCGCGGACCGGCGATCAGGCCGGCGCCGGCGCCGTAGCGCATGCGCAGCCGCTCGCGGACGTTGGCGAGGCCGATGCCGAAGCCCGCCTTGCCGCCGCCGCGCGCCGCGCCGTCGTCCTCCACCCAAAGCGTCAGCCGCCGCGCATCCGCCGCCGCGGCGACCCGGATGGTGACGGCGGCATGCGATCCGCCCACCGCATGCTTCACCGCATTCTCGACCAGCGGCTGGAGGATCAGGCGCGGCACGGGCGTGCCGGCCAGGTCGTCGGGCAGGTCGATCTCGACGCGCAGCCGATCCTCGAACCGCCGCGCCTCCAGCGCCAGATAGAGGCGTTGCAGCTCGATCTCGTCGGCGAGCGGTACATCGGGCGCGGCGTCGGCGTCGCCCAGCATCCGGCGGAGCAGCGCCGACAGGTCCAGGATCATGCGATCCGCGTCGGCCGCGCGGCCGGTCTGGACCAGGTCCGACAGCGCGTTCAGCGCGTTGAACAGGAAATGCGGGTTGATCTGGTAGCGCAGCGCGCGCAACTGGGCGTCCCCGGCCGCCCGTTCCGCCGCCGCCGATCGTGCCGCCGCGCGCAGGAACAGGTACAGGATCGCCCAGCCGCCGAAGAAGAAGAACCACGATACCGAAGTGTCGACCACGGCATAGCGGAACACCGACGCATAGCCCCAGCGGGCGACGTCGGCGGCGATCGAGGGCGGCGGGTTCCAGCCGTAGAACAGGAACCAGTTGACGCAGGCGAAGGCGATCGTCGCCGGGACGGCGCCGGCCAATGCCGCCGCCGCGATCAGCGCCGGCCGATCGCTGCGCACCCAGCGCAGGACCCGCCAGAACAGGAAGGTCAGCGCCGCGCCGCCGATCGCGGCGGCGGCGCGGCGCGGCAGCAGGTCGCCCGGCTCGGCGAACCCCAGCAGCATGGCGCGCAGACTCATCAGCACGATCCACCCGATCCAGAAGATCGCGATCGACGCGACGACGGCGCGGGCGGGCAGGTCGGCCGGCGGGGTGGCGGATCGCGTCATCGCCGCCGTTCTACCCCGCTGCGGCGGCGACGCCATCGCCGTTCGCCGATCCCGGTCGCCGTTCACCGATCCGCGGTCGCGCGGGATCGATCTTGCCGGCAATCCGATGGGCGAGGAGACCCCGATGACCCTGACCGCCGAACACCCGCTCTCACGCCGCCGCTTCCTGACGGGGGCGGCGACGGTCGGCGGCATCGCGCTGATGCCGCGCATCGCCCGCGCCGCCGCCGCGCCGCGCCCGCCGGTCGCGCGGATCGAGCCGGTCGCCGAGACGCTGTGGGGCGAGCAGGTCGTCGATCGCTATCGCTGGCTGGAGAATACCGCCGATCGCGACTGGATGCCGTTCACGCGCGGGCAGGACGCCTACGCGCGGGGCGTCCTCGCCGCCTGTCCCGATCGGCCGCGCCTGCTGAAGCGGATCGCCGAACTGTCCGGCGACGTGACGCAGGTCACCTATCCGAAGCCCGCCGGCGACATCCGCTTCCTCCAGAAGCGCGAGGCCGGTGCCGCCGGCGCGCGGATCGTCGCGCACCATCCCGACGGGCACGAGCAGGTGCTGGCCGATCCCGCGACGTTCGCGGCCGGCGGCGGCCCCGCCGCGATCACCTGGTGGGTGCCGTCGCCGACCGGGCGCTACCTGGCGTTCGGCGTCGCGCTGGCGGGATCGGAGAATGCCGTCGGCCATGTCGTCGAGGTGGCGAGCGGCCGCCTGCTCGCCGATCGCGTCGCCGACGCGCGATATGCCGGCGCGTCCTGGCTGCCCGACGACAGCGGCTTCTTCTACAACCGCTTCGCCGGGCGGCCGGCGGGCAGCGCGGACTTCTACAGCGACCGCAGCCTGTGGCTGCACCGCGTCGATACCGCGCAAGGCTCCGATCGGAAGATCATGGCGGCGGGGATGGATGCGGGCGTGCCGATGTCGGCGATCTCGTCGCCCGAGATGCAGGTCGGCATCGGCTCCGACCATGTCGCGCTGCTGATGCGCGACGGCTATGTCCGCGCCTTCGCCATCTATCTCGCGCGGCGCGACGACGTGCTGGCGGGTCGGGCGAAGTGGCGGCGGATCTGCAGGGCGGACGAGGGCGTCGCCGACTTCGCGCTGAGCGGCGACACGCTCTACGTCGTCTCGAACCGCCCCGCCGCCAACGGCGCGCTGCTCGGCATCGACGCGGCGACCGGCACGCTGGCCGATGCGCGCGTGCTGGTGCCGGCTGGCGCGACGGTGCTCGACGAGCTCAACGCCGGGCGGGACGGCACCTTCGTGACGGTGAACGACGGCGGCGAGCAGAGCCTGTTCTTCCAGCCGTCCGCCGGCAAGCTGCGGCCGGTCGCGCTGCCCTATTCGGGCTGGGTGCAGAGCGTGGCGGTGAACCAGCGGGACGGCGGCGCGCTGGTGCGGATCACCAGCTGGCTCCAGCCCGGCACGATCTTCGCCGTCGACGGGCGGACCGGCGCGGCGACGCGCACCACGCTGCAACGGCGCCCGGCGATCGATCTCGCGCCTTACGAATATCGCCGCATCTTCGCGACCGCGCGCGACGGCACGCGGGTGCCGGTGTCGATCGTCCGCCGCAAGGGGCCGATCGCCGCCGCGCCCTGCTTGGTCCACGCCTATGGCGCCTATCAATGGCCGTCGCAGCCGGTGTTCGACGCGCGCAACATCGCCTTCCTGGAGGCGGGCGGCATCATCGCGACCGCCCATGTCCGCGGCGGCGGCGAATATGGCCGCGCCTGGCACGAGGCGGGCATGAAGGCGACCAAGCCCAATACGTGGCGCGACCTGATCGACTGTTGCGAGGCGCTGATCGCGCAGGGCCATACGTCGCAGCGGCAGCTGGCGATCTTCGGCGGCTCGGCCGGCGGCATCACCGTCGGCCGGGCGATGACCGAGCGGCCGGACCTGTTCGCCGCCGTGATCTCCAAGGTCGGCATGTCCAACCCCCTGCGCGCCGAGTTCGAGCCGAACGGCCAGCCCAACGTGCCCGAGTTCGGCTCGATCGGGGACGAGGCGGGCTATCGCGGGCTGAAGGCGATGGACAGCTATCACGCGGTGAAGGACGGCGTGCGCTATCCCGCGATCCTGCTGACGACCAGCAGCAACGACGCGCGCGTGGCGCCGCACAACGCCGCCAAGATGGCCGCCCGGCTCCAGGCGGCGAACCCCGGCGGGGTCGCGCTGCTGCGGATCGACTTCGCCGGCGGGCACGACATGAACGACCTGTCGAAGGCGATGTCCGACGCCGAATATGCCGACGACTTCGCCTTCGTGCTGGCGATGGCCGGGCGCGGGCGGGCTTGAGCCTGCCGCATCGACCCATGCGTTGGTGACGGCGGGACAGGCTGGCGGAGGCGCCGTTGCGCAACATCGACTTCAGTTCCTGGCGGAGCCTGCTCGCGACCCTGCTCGGCCTGGCGCTGGTGACGCTGATCGGCGTCGGCATCCGCCTGCTCGTCATGTTCACGATCCAGCAGCGGCGCGAGCGGGTGAACCGCCAGATCAACGAGCGGCTGCGCACGCTGATCGCGGCCTACAAGGTGCTGGGCGGATCGTTCACCGGCGACCTGGCGGTCGATCCGACGCATCTGCGCGAGCTGCGCCGGCGCGGCGAGTCCCCGGCCCCCCCGGAACAGGATGCCGCCGATGCCGGATCGGACCGCGCGCGGCGCATCCGCGACGCGGTGGAGGCGGCGCTGGCGGACATCATCCTGCTCGGCACCGAGGCGCATGTCCGCCTGGCGGAGGGCGCCGCGCGCGAACTGGTCGCCGGGCGGCCGGTCCACATCCATGCGCTGGTCGTGTCGCTGCGCGACTTCATCCGCGAGGCGCTCGACCTCGATCCCATTCCCGGCGACCTCGCCATCCCGATGCAGGGTCCGACGCGGCCATCGGCGGGTGCGCGCGGCAAGGGCGAGCGTGGCAAGGACGACGCCCGGCAAGGCGGCGGGGGCGGCGGCATGGGAATGGGTGGCGGCGCCGGCAGCGGGGACATGGATCACCACGCGCCGGATCATCCCCGGTAGCGGATCATCCCCGGTGGCCGGAGCGCGTCGGCGAAAGCCTTATGCCGCCCACCCCGCGGCCAGATCGAACACGTCGCCCGACCAATGCGCGCCGCGCCAGGCGACATACTGGTCCGGCCGCACGAGCGTCAGCGGCAGGTCGTAGCGTCCCTTCGCCTCGTCCTCGGTGATGTGCAGCGTGGCCAGCGGGACGCCGCGCCGGGCGGCCTCGGCGATCGCCTCGCCGATCTCGTCGCCATCCGCGTCGGATCGCGCGACCAGGGCGAAGCCGTGGCCGAACAGGTCGTAGAGCGATCGGCCGTCGTCGCGCCAGACATGCGGCGCCAGGCAGCCCGGCCGGCTCGACGGCACGTAGCCGCCATCTTCGGGCGCGGCAGCATCTTCGGGTGCCGCCGCATCCTCGCGCGCGAGGACCGGCGACCGCTCGTAGCAGCCGCCCAGCACGGTCTTCAGCGTGTGGAACTCGCGCCGCTTGACCGCCACGATCCGCTCGCCGACCGCGCGGCGCATCGCGTCGCCCGCCGCGCCCGCCTCCTCCAGCCCGTCCGACCAGAAATCGTTCGACAGCACGGCGTGGTTCGCGGCCGCCTCGGCGATCACCTCCTCGTGGATCGCGCGGCGCTCGATCTCGTAGCTGT
>CAXTHU010000122.1:0-7849 GCA_964244125.1 uncultured Sphingomonadaceae bacterium | reverse complement strand
TCCCCGCCTCCGCCCGGTCGATCGGCAGCGGCACGCCGATCACGCCGGTGGAGGCGACGAAGACGTCGGAAGGCTGACAGGCCGCCGCTGCCGCCACCCGCGTCGCGATCGCCTCCACCGCCGCGCGCCCGCGCGCGCCGGTAAAGGCGTTGGCGTTGCCGGCATTGACCACCAGCGCGCGGGCGCGGCCGAGCGGCAGCGCGGCACGGCACCATTCCACCTCCGGCGAGGGGCAGAGGCTGCGCGTCGTCACCCCCGCCACCGCCGACCCCTCGGCCAGCACGACGAGGGTCAGGTCGGCGCGGTCCCAGTTCTTGTAGCCGGCGCGGGCGACGGCGATGCGCACGCCGGCGATCGGGGGGAGATCGGGGAACGGGACGGCGAGCGGGGAGACGGGGTCGGGCATGGCGATCCCCTAGGGATGAACGGCGTGACGGGACAACCTTTATCCTGTCCTGCCGGACTGGAGCCGGGCGTTATCCCCCTCGTATATAGATGAGGCTGTTCCCCGGCGCAGGCCGGGGCCCAGTTGGGGAACGGCCTTGTCGAGAAGGGATGATGCCGAACGAGTTCAGGCAACGGAAAAACAATGCATTCGCTTGGCTTCCCTTTCGCATCGTCCTAGCGCCGACGCGTGACCGCCCTGCGCCAACTCATCCACACCCGCCCCGCGCCGGCCGCATGGCTGGTGGCCCTGGCGATGCTGCTGAAGCTGCTGGTGCCGGCGGGCTATATGCCGGTCGCGGCGGGCGGCGGGGTGCGGCTCGAGATCTGCACCGGCATGGGCGTCGCCGCGCCCGCCATGGCGACGATGCCCGGCATGGCGCATCATGGCGATCAGGAACATCCGTCGGGCAAGGCGGAGAGCCCGTGCGGCTTCGGCGGCCTGTCCGCGCCGGACCTCTTCGCCTTACCCTTCCTCGTGGCGGCGATCGCGCCGACGGCGATCGACCGGCCGCCGCCGGCCCCCGCCGCATCGGCTGTCCGGCCGCCGGCCGGCCTGCGCCCGCCGCCCAGGGGACCGCCCGTCCCGCTCTGATCCGACATGCCCGCGGCCCTGCCGCCCGCCGATCAGATGGACCCGATCATGACGAACCCGACATGGGGCGCCGTTGCGGCCGTCCTGCTTGCCGCGCACGCGGCGAACGCGGCCGCGCCCGATGCGCGCCGCGCCGAACTGCTCCGCCGGCGCGCGGCGATCGACGCCGAACTGCGCGCGCTCGACACCCCCGCCCCCGCCCGCCCGGTGGCGCGCGCCGATCCCGGCGACATCGTCGTCACCGGCCGCGCGCTGTCGCTCACCACCCGGGTGCGCGGGCAGACGGTGACGACGATCGACGGCCGCGCGTTCCGCGACACGCTGGCGACCACCATCGCCGACATCGTCAAGCTCTCGCCCGGCGTCGCCGTGATCCAGGGCAACGGCCCGCGCGACGTCGGCGTCTCGATCCGCGGCTCCAACGCGCGCAACAGTTTCGGCGCGCGCAACATCCAGGTGTTCGAGGACGACTTCCCCGTCACCCAGCCCGACGGCCTGGCCCGCTTCGACCTGACCGACCCCCATGCCTATGGCGCGGTGGACGTGGTGCGCGGGCCGTCGTCGGCGCGCTACGGCAACTATGCCATCGGCGGGGCGGTGAACTTCCGCACCCGGCGCGGCCGCGATATCGACGGCGCCGAGCTGGGGTTCGAAGGCGGCGGGGACGGCTATGCCAACCTCCACGCGACGATCGGCGATGCCGGCGATGCCTACGAATATGCCCTGTTCGGCAGCTTCGTCCGCGCCGACGGATCGACGCGGCATACCGGCTACGAGACCGGCACGCTCAACGGCCTCGCCACGATCGCGCTCGGCCCGAACGACCGGCTGACGGGCAAGATCATCTACAACGAGGGCGAGTTCCGGCTGTCGACCCGGCTGTCGCCCGCCCAATATCGCCTGAACCCCTATCAGGCGGGTTGCGCCGCGGCGGCCACCGCCGCGCCGGGTTGCGGGACGATCTCGGTGCTGGTCAACGGCGTCAACGGCGCGCGCATCGCCCAGACGGCGGACGAGGGCGATCTCGCCCGCAACGATCGCCGCACCATCGCCGGCGCGCGTCACGAGCATGATTTCGCCACGAACACGACATGGCGGACGCAGGCCACGTTCGACAGCCGCGTCATCTTCCAGCCGACCAGCGCCACGCCCGCCAAGGGGACGTTCAACAGCTACAACCTGTCGACCGACGTCACCGCCCACGGCACCTTCCTCGGGCTGGACGCGACGAGCTTCGCCGGGCTGTTCTACAACTATCTCGACAGCAGCAGCCTGACCTTCAACAAGACGCCGGCCGGCCGCAACGGCCTGGGCGGCCTCACCCAGGCGGTGCTCGGCGACGTCCGCAACCTGGGCGCGCGGGCGCGGGAGGAGCTGGGCCTGACGCCCGACCTCCGGCTGATCGCCGGCGTCGGCGTGGAACGATCGATCATCGACGTGCGCCAGACCGCCTATGCCTATCCGGTCGGCGCCGCCCCGGTCCTCACCCTGGTGCCGGTCGACCGGCATTTCCGCAACGTCGCGCCGGAGGCGGCGCTGCTGTGGCAGGCGACGCGGGCGGTGCGGCTCCACGCCCGCTTCGGCACCGGCTACGGCATCCCGCAGTCCGGTGCGCTGTTCGTCACCGCCGCCGGCGTGCCGGGCAGCAACATCGGGCTGAAGACGCAGGCCAACCGCGGCATCGATGTCGGCGCGGAGCTGAGTTTGGGCGACACGCTCCACGCCGAGCTGACCGGCTATCACGAATGGTTCCGCAACGAGCAGGTCAGCCAGTCGGCCGGGGTCAACCTGCTCGCCTATACCGCCAACGCGCCGCGATCGGTGCATCGGGGCGTCGAGCTGGGGGTGAACTGGCGGCCGCTGCCGGGCGTCCGGATCGATGCCAGCTACAGCTACAACGACCAGCGCTACACCCGCTTCGTCGAGCGGCTGTCGGCGGGGGCGGCCACGGCGACGTTCGACCGCGACGGCAACCGCATCCCCGGCGTCGTCCCGACCTTCGCCAACGGCCGCGCCGGCTACGACCGGCCGGACGGGCCGCTCGCGGGGCTCGGCGGCTTCGTCGAGGTGACGTATCGCTCGCGCTACTTCATCGACAACGGCAACCTGCTGAAGCTGCCGGGCTATGCGCTGGTCAACCTCAACCTCCATTACGATCCGCCGGGCGGGCGGGGGCGGTGGTCGCGGTTGGGCCTCTTCGCCGCGGTGCAGAACCTGTTCGACCGGACCTATGCCGGCTCGGCCTCGGTCCTCGCCGACGGCCTGAACGCGGCCACGGGGCGGCAGAACCCGGCGTCGGTCCTGTCCGGCGTCACCGGATCGGTCTATGCCGGCCAGCCGCGCACGGTCTACGCCGGGGTGAGGACGAAGCTGTGAGGTGGCCGGGCTACAACGCGGTGTGGCGCTGGCATTTCTATGCCGGGCTGTTCTGCCTGCCATTCGTGCTGTGGCTGGCGACGACCGGCTCGATCTATCTGTTCCGGCCGCAGATCGAGGCGCTGCTCGACCGGCCCTATGCCCGCCTGGCGGATGCCGTTCCGCCCGCGCCGGCGCGGGCGCAGGTGGAGGCGGCGGTGCGGGCGGTGCCGGGATCGGTGCTGCATCGATACGAGCTGCCGGACACGCCGGCCCGGGCGGTGCAGATCGTCGTCGGGCGGGGGCGGGCGGAGACGCGGGTCTACGTCCATCCCCGCACGCTCGCCATCCTGAAGCGGATCGACGAGGACCGCCGGCCGATGCGGGTCCTCTTCCGCCTCCACGGCGAACTGCTGGCGGGCGCGGCGGGTTCGGTGCTGGTCGAGCTGGCGGCGTCCTGGGCGATCGTCATGATCCTGTCGGGGCTGTTCCTGTGGTGGCCGCGGGGCGGCGGCATCGCCGGCGTCGTCTATCCGCGCATCGGCACGCGGGGGCGGCCGCTCTGGCGCGATATCCATGCCGTGACGGGGTTCTGGGTATCGCTCTCCGCCCTCGCGCTGCTGCTGTCGGGCCTGCCCTGGGCGACGAGCTGGGGGGCGTATCTGAAGACGATCCGCGCCGTCGCGGCCGGGCAGGCGGTGCGGCAGGACTGGGCCGCCGGGCATGGCGACGCGTTGCGCGCGCGCGCCATGGCCGATGCCGGCACGCGGGCGATGATGGCCGAGCATGCCGAGCATGGCGGCATGGCGATGGCGCATCCCGCCGTCCCCTACGCGCCGCTCGACCGGCTGGTCGCCGCCGTCCGGCCGCTGGCGCTGGCGCCGCCGGTGCTGATCGCGCCGCCGACCGGGCCGGGCCAGCCGTGGACGGCGAAGTCCGACGCCGCGAACCGCCCGCGCCGCGCCGAGCTGACCCTCGACGGCGCCACCGGCCGCATCCTGTCGCGCCGCGACTTCGCCGACCGGCCGCTCGTCGACCGTATCGTCGGCTATGGCGTGGCCGGGCATGAGGGGCAGCTGTTCGGCTGGGCGAACCAGCTGCTCGGCCTGCTGACCGCCGCCGGCCTCGCCACCGTGACGGTCAGCGGCGCGGTGATGTGGTGGCGCCGCCGGCCGGCCGGGACGCTCGGCACGCCGGCGGCGGCGGGCAGCGCGCCGGCGGCGGCGGGCGGGGCGCGCCATGCGGGCGGGTTCGCCGCGCTGCTGGTGGCGCTCGGGCTGTTGCTGCCGCTGATGGGGCTGTCGATGCTGGCGGTGCTGCTGGCCGAGCGGACGGTGCTGCGCCGGCTGCCCGCGCCGCGCCGCTGGCTGGGGCTTCGACCCCGGACGGTCAGCGCGCCAGGCAGGCGATGACGGCGCGGATCGCCGTCGCGGTGTCGTCGGGATCGCGGACGCGGATCACGTCGATCCCCGCGCCGCGCACCGGATCGTCGTTGCCGCCGGGGAAGATCGCGTCGCCCATGAACAGGATGTCGGCGAAACCGATGCCGGCCCGTTCGGCCAGGCGACGCATCCCGTAGGCCTTGTCGATCCCCCGGCGGGTGATGTCGATCGAGGTCGAGCCGCCGATGTTGACCGACAGATCGGGCAGCCTGGCGCGCAGCCCCGCCTGGAGCCGCTTGCGCTTGGCCATGTCAGGGTCCCACGCCTGCTTGGCGTCGAGCGGCGCCTGCTGGCCCAGGCCGGAGAAGGTGATCTGGCTGCCGCGATCCTCGATGCGCTCGCCCCAGCTCCTGTCCCGATCCAGCCCCTCGTCCCTCGCGACCTGGCCGAGGGCCGCGACGATCGTCCCGCGCTCGCCCGCGTCGAACACCTCGGCATAGACCGGCGCCCAGCCGCCGTCGAAGCGATAGAGCTTCGTCCCGGTCGTCGGCATGATCCAGAGCCGGCGGAGATCGGCGCCGGCGGGCAGGCGCGACACCACCTGCGCGTCGAACTGCGGCCAGTCGCCGCCGGAGACGACCGCGACGTCGGCCACGCCGAGCAGTTGCTCCAGCAGCGCGGCCATCGCCTCGCCGATCGGCTGCTTGCTTCCGGCCAGCGTGCCGTCGAGGTCGAAGGCGATCATGGTCTTCATGGGACGCCCCCGGCGGTCGCGGCGCGGCGGATGGCGTCGATCGCGGCGGCGTAGTCGGCCCGGCCGAAGACGGCGGTGCCGGCGACGATGACGTCGGCGCCCGCCGCGACGACGCGCGCCACCGTCGCCGCATCCTGCCCGCCGTCGACCTCGATATGGGGGCGTAGCCCGCGCGCGTCGCACATCGCGCGCAGCGCGGCGATCTTGGGCAGCATCTCGGGCAGGAAGCGCTGGCCGCCGAAGCCGGGGTTCACCGTCATCACCAGCACGATGTCGACGAGGTGGAGGACATGCTCGATCGCCGCCAGCGGCGTCGCCGGATCGACCACCACGCCGGGGCGGCGGCCCAACTCGCGCACCCGGCTCAGCACGCGGTGGAGGTGGATGGTGGAGCCGGGCTCGGCCTGGACCAGCAGATGGTCGGCGCCGGCCTCGGCATAGGCCTCCAGCGACCGTTCCGGCTCGACGATCATCAGGTGGACGTTCAGCGGCTTGGCGGTAGCGCGGCGGATGACGCGGACGACCGCCGGCCCGAAGGAGATCTCCGGCACGAAGCGGCCGTCCATGATGTCGAGATGGATCCAGTCCGCGCCGGCGCGGTCGGCCGCGCGCACCTCCTCGGCCAGCCGGCCGAAATCGGCGGCCAGCACCGACGGCGCGACCAGCGGCGGCCGGCTCATGCGGCGACCCTCGGGATGACGATATGATCGATGGCGTGGGCGACGCCGTCCTCATCGTCGGACAGCGTCGCTTCGTCCGCCGCCGCGCGGACGGCATCGGGGGCCTGACCCATCGCCACGGACAGCCCGGCGACGGCGAACATCGCCAGATCGTTGTTCTGGTCGCCGATCACCGCCACCTCGTCCAGCGCCACGCCATAGGCGGCGGCCAGCGCGGTGACGCCGGCGCCCTTGTTGGCATGCGGCGCGGTCACGTCGAGATAATAGGGCTGCGAACGGACGACGGTGGCCCGGCCTCCGAGCGCGCCGGCGACCTTGTCCTCCAGCGTCACCAGCAGTTCGTGGTCGTCGCTCACCCCGACGATCTTGTCGGCCCGCACGGCGAGGTCCGCGAAGTCGTCGCGCCGGATCGGCGTGACGTTCGCCGCCTTGCGCTCATGCGCGACATGCTCGCCGTCGAGGGTCGCGGCATACCAGCGGCCGTCGGCGAACAGCCATGGCGTGACGTGCGGCACGTCGAGCAGCGCCAGCGCCTCGCGCGCCGCGCCCGGATCGAGATGCTCGGCAGAGACGATCGCGCCGTCCGGCCGGACGAGCGTGCCGCCGTTGAACGCACCGATCGGGCCGTCCAGGCCGAGCCGCGCGGCGATCCACAGCATCCCGCTCGGCGGACGCGCGCTGATGAGGCTGACCGCCAGCCCGGCCGCCCGCGCGCGCGCCACGGCGGCGACCACGCCGTCGCTCAGCGACTTGTCGTGGCGCACCAGCGTGCCGTCGATGTCGGAGACGAGGAGGCGGATGCGGCTCATCCCAGCGGATGCCACCGCCGGCCGTCGCGCGCCAGCAGCGCGTCCGCCGCCGCCGGGCCGGCGGCGCCGGCGGCATGGCCCTCGGGCGCGCCCGTCTGCCACGCGTCGATCACCGACTGCATCGCGCGCCAGCCGCCCTCGATCTGGTCGGCGCGCTGGAACAGGGTCTGGTCGCCGACCAGCACGTCGTAGAGGAGCGTCTCGTAGCCGGTGCGGTGGCCCAGATCGAATGCGTCGGCATAGCGGAAGGCCATCGTCACCGGCGCCGTCTCGACCAGCGGGCCGGGCCGCTTGGCGACGAAGCCGAGGGTGATGGCCTCCTCCGGCTGGATTTGCAGGACCAGCCGGTTCGGCGGCAGCGTGCCGGGCGCGGCGTCGGGGAACAGGGCGAGGGGCACGTCGCGGAACTGGACGACGATTTCGGTATCGCGCGCCGCCAGCGCCTTGCCGGTGCGCAGGTAGAACGGCACGCCCGACCAGCGCCAGGTCTCCACCGCCAGCTTCACCGCGGCATAGGTTTCGGTGGTGCCGTTCGGATCGACATCGGCCTCGGCGACATAGGCCGGCACCGGCTTGCCGGCGATCGTCCCCGCCTCATAGCGGCCGCGCACTGCGTCGTCCGGCGATACGGGACGGACCGCGTCGATGACCTTGGCCTTTTCGGTCCTGATCGCCTCGGCGTCGAAGCGGGTCGGCGGCTCCATGCCGATCATCGCCAGCAACTGGAACAGGTGGTTCGGCACCATGTCGCGCAGCGCCCCGGTGGCGTCGTAGAACTTGCCCCGGCCGCCGACCGTCACCGTCTCGGCGGCGGTGATCTGGACGTGATC
>CAXTHU010000121.1:0-8052 GCA_964244125.1 uncultured Sphingomonadaceae bacterium | reverse complement strand
CTTCGCCGACCTGGGCTTCGCCGTCGCCACCGGCCCGGAGATCGAGGACGACTGGCACAACTTCACCGCCCTCAACATCCCCGAGCTGCATCCGGCGCGGGCGATGCACGACACCTTCTACATGGCCCGGTCGCCCCGCATGGAGCAGTCGCCCTATGGGGAGCAGTCGCCGCCGGGCGCGCGCATGCTGCTGCGCACCCACACCTCCCCCGTCCAGATCAGGACGATGCTGGAGACCCCCCCGCCGATCCGCATCATCGCGCCCGGCCGCACCTATCGTTCCGACAGCGACGCCACCCACACGCCGATGTTCCACCAGGTCGAGGGGCTGGTGATCGACAAGGGGATCACGCTCGGCCACCTGAAATGGACGCTGGAGACGTTCGTCCGCGCCTATTTCGAGCGCGACGACATCGTCCTCCGGATGCGGCCGAGCTATTTTCCTTTCACCGAACCATCGGCCGAGGTCGATGTCGGCTATACGCTGGACAAGGCGGGCAAGCGGGTGATCGGCGGCGGGACGCCCGACGGCTGGATGGAGATATTGGGCTCCGGCATGGTCCACCCGAAGGTGCTGGCGGCGTGCGGCCTCGATCCGGCGGAATGGTCCGGCTTCGCCTTCGGCTGCGGGATCGATCGCCTCGCGATGCTGAAATACGGCATGGACGACCTGCGCGCCTTCTTCGACGGCGACCTGCGCTGGCTGCGCAACTACGGCTTCTCCAGCCTCGACGTGCCGACGCTGTCGGGAGGAATCTCGGCGTGAAGTTCACCCTGTCCTGGCTGCGCGACCATCTCGACACCGATGCCGGCGCCGATGCCGTCGCCGACGCGCTGACGCGCATCGGGCTGGAGGTGGAGGGGGTCAGCAACGCGGCCGACGGCCTCGCCCCCTTCCGCATCGCCCGGGTGCTGTCGGCCGAGCGGCATCCGCGGGCGGACAAGCTGCAAGTGCTGTCGGTCGATGCGGGGGATGGGCCGATGCAGGTCGTCTGCGGCGCGCCCAACGCCCGCGCCGGGCTGGTCGGCATCTTCGGGCCGCCCGGCGCTCATGTGCCGGGCCTGGACGCGACGCTGAAGGTCGCGGCGATCCGCGGCGTCGAATCCAGCGGCATGATGTGTTCCGCGCGTGAACTGCGGCTCGGGCTGGAGCATGACGGCATCGTCGAGCTGGCGGCCGATGCGCCGGTGGGCGCGGTCTACGCCGCTTGGGCGGGGCTGGACGATCCGCTGTTCGATGTCGCGATCACGCCGAACCGGCAGGATTGCATGGGGGTGAGAGGCATCGCCCGCGACCTGGCCGCCTTCGGCCTCGGCACGCTGAAGCCGCTGGCCGTGCCCGCCGTCGCGGAGGCCTTTCCCTCGCCCGTCGAAATCCGCACCGACGACCCCGAAGGTTGCCCCGCCTTCCATGGCCGGGTGGTGCGCGGGCTGGTGAACGGCCCCTCGCCCGACTGGCTGCGGCGGCGGCTGGAGGCGATCGGGCAGCGGCCGATCTCGGCGCTGGTCGACATCACCAACCATGTCACGATCGATCTCGGCCGGCCGCTCCACGTCTACGACCTGGCGACCCTGTCCGGGCCGCTGGTGGCGCGGAAAGCCCGCGCGGGCGAGACGGTGGCGGCGCTGAACGGCAAGACCTACGCGCTCCAGCCCTTCATGACCGTCATCGCCGACGACGCGGGGGTCCACGACATCGGCGGCATCATGGGCGGCGCCCATTCCGGCGTGAGCGACACCACCACCGACGTGCTGATCGAATGCGCCTTCTTCGCCCCCGACGCCATCGCCCGCGCCGGCCAAGCGCTGGCGCTGACCTCGGACGCGCGCCAGCGGTTCGAGCGCGGCGTCGATCCCGCCTTCCTCGACGACGGCCTCGCCATCGCGACCGGCCTCGTCCGGCAACTCTGCGGCGGCGAGGCGGGCGGGACGATGCGCGCCGGCCGGCCGCCGCTTGAGCAGCGCGTCATCGCCTTCGACCCGGCGCTGGTGGCGAGCCTGGGCGGCATCGACGTCGCCGAGGATCGCCAGCGCGACATCCTGCAACGGCTGGGCTTCACCGTCACGGCCGACTGGGCGGTGACGGTGCCGAGCTGGCGCCGCGACGTCGACGGGCCGGCCGATCTGGTCGAGGAGGTGGTGCGGATCGAGGGGCTGGACCGGGTCGCCGCCGTGCCCCTCCCCCGCGATCCCGGCGTCGCCCGCCCGACGGCGAGCGAGCCGCAGCTGGTCGAGCGCCGCGCCCGCCGCGCCGCGGCGGCGCGCGGCCTGCACGAGGCGGTGACGTGGAGCTTCCTGTCGGAGGCGGAGGCGGCGCCGTTCGGCGGCGGCGGCTGGGTGCTGGCGAACCCGATCAGCGAGGCGCTGAAGGTCATGCGCCCCTCGCTCCTCCCCGGGCTCCTGGCCGCCGTCGCGCGCAACCGGGCGCGGGGCGAGGAGGGCGTGCGGCTGTTCGAGGTCGGCCGGCGCTATCTGGCCGAGGGCGAGCGGGCGACGCTGGGCTTCGTCGCGACATCGGACGGCGACGCGGCCGACTGGCGCGCCGCCAAGGAGACGGCGCTGGCGCTCGTCGCCGCCGTCTCCGGCGCGAAGGCGGCGGCGGCGCTCCGCGTCGAGGCGCCGGCCGAAGCGCATTATCACCCCGGCCGCTCGGGCAGGCTGCTGCGCGGGCGCGACGTGCTGGCCGAGTTCGGCGTCCTCCACCCGGAACTGCTCCGCGCCGCCGGCCTGCGCCACGCGGTGGCGGCGGGCGAGGTGTATCTCGACCGGCTCAAGCTGCGGCGGGCGGCGAAGAAGGACGCCTATGCGCCCAACCCGCTCCAGCCGGTGCGCCGCGACTTCGCCTTCCTGCTACCCGACGACCGCCCCGCCGCGCTGCTCGACCAGGCGATCCGCAAGGCGGACAGGGCGGTGGTCGAGGTCGCCTTCTTCGACGTTTTCCGCCTGGCCGGCGGCGAGCGCTCGCTGGCGCTGCGCGTCACGCTCCAGCCGGTGGCGGCCAGCTTCACCGATGCCGAGCTGAAGGCCATCGGCGAGCGCATCGTCGCGGCGGCGGAGAAGGCGGGGGCGACGCTCAGGGGGTGAGCGGCCACCGGCGGCGCGCTACACCCCCGTCTCGCGCGCGCGCGCCTGGGCGTAGGTGCCCAGCACGCGGACCCATTTGGCGTGGAAGCCCAGTTCCTCCATCGCGCGGGCGACCGGCGCCTCGTCCGGGCGGCCGATGACGTCGGCGTAAAACTCGGTCGCCGAGAAGCTGCCGCCGCGCTGGTAGCTTTCGAGCTTGGTGATGTTCACCCCGTTGGTGGCGAAGCCGCCCAGCGCCTTGTAGAGCGCCGCCGGCACGTTCTTCACCGCGAAGATCAGCGTCGTCATGCACGGCCCCGCCGGCGGCGCGCCGCCGCCCCGCGCCAGCACGACGAAGCGGGTCATGTTGTGCGCCTCGTCCTCCAGCCCGTCCTCGATCACCTCCAGCCCGTAAAGTTCGGCCGCCATGCGCGGGGCGATGGCGGCGACATGGGGCTCGCCCAGTTCCGCCACCCGCGCCGCCGCCCCGGCCGTATCGGGGTAGGAGACCGGCCGGATGCCGCGCCCGCGCAGCCAGCGGCGGCACTGGCCCAGTGCCTGCGGGTGGCTCATCGCCTCGCTCACCGCGCCGTCGCCGGGCAGACCCATCAGGCAGTAGCGGATGGGCAGGAAATGCTCGCCGGTGATGGTCAGGCCGCTTTCGGGCAGCAGGAAATGCATGTCGGCGACGCGCCCGTGCAGCGAGTTCTCGATCGGGATCAGCGCGCAGTCGGCGCGACGGTCGGTGACGGCGTCCAGCGCATCCTCGAAGCTGAAGCAGGGCAGCGGGATCGCCCGCGGGAACGCCTGCGCCAGGGCGATGTGCGAATTGGCGCCGGGCGCGCCCTGGAACGCGACGGCGCGCTGCGGCGCGGCGGCGGCGGCGGCGGTCAGCGCCTCGACGAGGGCGCGGGCGGGGGCGGGATAGCTCTCCATGACGGGTGGCGGTTAGGCGCTGGCGGCGGCGGTCGCAAGCGAGCCACAGTTGCTTGCGGTCGCCCGCGCGCGTGCCTATGGGATCGGCTGTTTCCCGCGCAGGCGCGCGCGGGCCTGGAGGCGTGAGCGGGCATGGACGACCGGACGAATACCATTGCCGGCTGGGTGCTGGCGGGCGGCATCGCCGCGCTCGGCCTGGGGATCGTCTCGGGTGAGTATTTCCACGCCGAGCGGCCGGAGAAGATGGGCTATACGGTCGAGGGCGTCGAGGTCGAAGCCGCCGCCGCCGCCGCCGCACCCGCCCAGCCGGTCGAGTTCTATCTCGCCAAGGCCGATCCGGCCAAGGGCGAGCAGGTGTTCAAGAAATGCACCGCCTGCCACAATGCCGACAAGGGCGGCGCCAACGGCCTCGGCCCGAACCTGTGGGGCGTGGTCGGCGAGCCGATCGGCAAGGGGGCGAACGGCTTCGCCTTTTCCGACGCGCTGTCGGGCAAGGGCGGCAACTGGGCCTTCGCCAGCCTGAACGACTGGCTGACCAGCCCCAAGGCCTATGCGCCGGGCACCAAGATGACCTTCGCCGGCCTGTCCAAGCCGGAGGATCGCGCCGACGTCATCGCCTATCTCAACAAGCAGGGCGATGCGCCACAAGCCCTGCCGGCGGCACCCGCCGCCGGGCCGGCCGCCGCCGCCGGCACCGATGCGGGCGCCAAGGCCGGCACCAACACCGCCGGCGAGGGCGCCAAGACCCAGCCCGTCCTCACCGAGGGCCAGGCCGCCAGGAACCCCAAGGCCAGCGTCTCGGGCGAAGCCGCCCCCGCCGTCGCCGGCACGGCCGCGCAGGAGAAGTAGGCGGCGGCGATGTGGGATGATGCCTCGCCGCAGGTCGCAAATGAGCGCGTTAAACGCGCCTCCGGCATTTTCTACAACCTTGCCACTGCGCTCCTGGCCGCTTGCGCGGCGCGCGTATATAATGATGGCGAAGTAACGTGGCCGCCGACTCTTATGGTTGATTGGCGCGTTGCTGCTTATATGGACCGCAGCGAAGTCGCTGTCGCTCCTGCGAGCGGAGGATTGAGCCATGACGTTTGGTGATGCTGCGCCCGCCCTGATGGCATTCCTGATCTCGGCTGTCGGCTTGATCGGCGTCCAGGTCGTCAAGCACCGCCGCGCCCGCGCCGCGCGCGACCGGATCACGCCCGCCGAATAAGTCTCACGCCTCCGCCTTGGCCCCGCGATGGCCCTGGTACATCGCGCCGGCATCCGGCCCCGACCAGTAATCCTGGACATGCCGCCACGCCTCCTCCGCGCTGTCGCAGAATTGGAACAGCGCCAGGTCGTTGGGTGAGATCACGCCTTCGGCGGCCAGCGCGTCGAAATCGATCACCCGCGTCCAGAACTCCTTGCCGAACAGCATGATCGGCAGCACCGCCATCTTGCCGGTCTGGATCAGGGTCAGCAATTCGAACATCTCGTCGAAGGTGCCGAACCCGCCCGGAAACACCGCCACCGCGCGCGCGCGCAGCAGGAAATGCATCTTCCTGAGCGCGAAATAGTGGAACTGGAACGACAGTTCCGGCGAGACATAGGGGTTGGGCGTCTGCTCGAACGGCAGCACGATGTTGAGGCCGATGGAGGTCTTGCCGATGTCGGCCGCGCCCCGGTTCGCCGCCTCCATGATCGACGGACCGCCGCCCGAGCAGACGACGAACTGCCGCCGCCCGTCGTCGTCGTCCGGCGCCTGGCTCGCCAGCCGCGCCAGCGCGCGCGCCTCGTCGTAATAGCGCGCGTTGGCCGCCAGCCGCTTCGCGACCGCGCGCTGCGTATCGGTGACCGCCGCGTCCACCAGCGCGCCCGCCTTGTCCGGCTCGGGAATGCGCGCCGAGCCGTAGAACACGAAGGTCGAGCCGATCCGCGCCTCGTTCATGAACAGTTCAGGCTTCAGCATCTCCAGCTGGAAGCGGACCGGGCGCAGATCCTCGCGCAGCAGGAACTCCTCGTCCTGGAAGGCGAGCTTGTAGGCCGGATGGTTGGTCGCCGGCAGCGGGGTCTGCGCCCGCGCCGTCTCGGCATCCTGCGCGGCGGGCCGGAACACGCGCTTGGGCACCGCCATGTGATCGGCCTGGTCGTCGGGGGTCATCGGCGTTCCTTGGAAAGCAGGCGCGCGGCCTTAGCGGAAAGCCGACGGCCCGCGCAATCTTAGCGGCAGGCCCGCCCCCTTCCCATGTCGAAGTGGAAATGATCGCGATGGTCGGCATTGGCGTCCGGCCCCAGCACGACCGAGAAGCGCCGGCAGGCGGCGGCATGGACCGCGCGGAGGAAGTCGCGCGCTTGCCTGTCGGGCCCGTTCCAGTCCTTCAGCACGGCGATCCGCCGCCCGCTCGCCAGCACGAAGCCGGAGACGTCGACCGCGTTGGCGCGGGCATGTTCCGACATGTGGTCGCTCCCCGCGATCCGCCGGCAGCTGTAGGTGCCGAAGCTCTCCACCCTGGCGACCGGCGAATCGAGCCACGCCCGCGCCGCCTTCTGCAACGCATCTTGCGTCCACCGGATGAAGCCGGTGGCCAGCGGACAGGTCATCGCCCCGAGATTCGTCGTCGGCATGCCGATGTCGAGCAGCTTCACCGTGCCGACCGCCGCACATCCTGCGCCGAAATCGCGATCCGGCAGGCGCTGGAACCGCGCATCCGTCAGCGCCAGGCCCGCGACGCATTGGCGCGTCGCGCGATCGTCGGACGGCGCGGACGCGCGGGTGGCCGGGGAGCCTGATGGCGGGGGGCGATGCGGGCCGACGCAGGCGGCGGCGAGCAGGAAGACGAGGCACGGCAGGCGACCCATGGCGCACCGTAGCAGGCGGAGCGATCGGGCCGAACGTCTTTCGGCTGCCCCGTTCCCCTAACCGGACCGGCTTCGCCGAACCTCGCCCGAGGCGGCCAGGGCGGCGAGGCTGCTGACGAGCTCGTCGCGGCGGAACGGCTTCGTGAGCCGCGGCAGGTCCGGCGCGATACCCTCGCTTTCGGCATAGCCGGAGATGATGAGGACGGGCAGCGACGGCTGCCGCGTGCGGATGGCGCGCGCGAGGTCCGATCCGGTCATGCCCGGCATCAGGTGATCGGACACGATGACGTCCGGCGCCATGCCGCCCTCGACGAGGGCGAGCGCGGCTTCGGCCGACGCCGCCTCGACCACATGATAGCCCAGCTCCGTCAGCATGTCGGCGGTGCTCAGCCGCACATAATCCTCGTCGTCGATCAGCAGCGCCGTGCCGCGCGTCGCCGGCAGCACCGGGTCCGGCGCGGCCGGCGGCGCCTCGATCCGCTCCGCGCTTTCGGGCAGCCACAACGCGACCTCGGTGCCGTACCCCGGCCGGCTGCCGAGGCGCAGCGCCCCGCCCAGCTGCGAGGCGAGGCCGTGGACCATGGAGAGCCCGAGCCCGGTGCCCTTGCCGATCCCCTTGGTCGAGAAGAAGGGTTCTACCGCGCGCGCCAGCGTGTCCCCGCTCATGCCGATCCCGGTATCCGCGACCGAGAGACGGATGTAGCGGCCCGGCTTCAGCTCGCCGCCCGCGCCCGTGCCATCGCTCCCGCCTATGCCGATGTCTTCGGCCGATGCGGCGATGCGGAGCGTGCCGCCGTCCGGCATCGCGTCGCGCGCGTTGACCGCCAGGTTGAGCAGCGCCATTTCCAGCTGGTGCGGATCGGCGTTGGCCGGCGGCAGGTCCGCCGGCGCATCGATCGTCACCCGGATTTGCGGGCCGGCCGTCGTCGCGACCAGCCCGGCCATGCCGCCGATCAGCCTGGCGACATCGACCGCGATCGTCTGGAGCGGCTGCCGGCGGGCGAAGGCGAGCAGCCGCTGCACCAGCGTCCGCGCCCGTTCCGCCGACAGCACCGCGCCGTCGATCAGCCGCCGCTCGCGCTCGCCCCCCAGCCCCCGGCGCTGGAGCATGTCGAGCGCGCCGATGATCGGGGTCAGCAGATTGTTGAAGTCATGCGCGACGCCGCCGGTCAGCTGGCCCATCGCCTCCATCTCCTGCGACGGTCGCAGCGCCTCCTG
>CAXTHU010000120.1:0-8252 GCA_964244125.1 uncultured Sphingomonadaceae bacterium | reverse complement strand
AGCCGCTCGGCCGCGACCGACTGCACCGCCTCGGTCTTGCTGATCTTCTTCGATTTCAGCCGGGTGCGGTTGGACATGTTGAGGAAGTCGGTGTTGCCGCCGGTGTTGAGCTGGTAGGTGCGGTCGAGCTTCACGCCGCGCTTGGCGAACAGGTCGGTCAGCACGCGGTGGACGATGGTGGCGCCCAACTGCGCCTTGATGTCGTCGCCGACGACCGGCACGCCGGCGGCGCGGAAGCGGGCGGCCCAGGCGGGATCGCTGGCGATGAAGACGGGGATGTTGTTGACGAAGGCGACCCCGGCCTCCAGCGCGCATCCGGCGTAGAACTCGGTCGCCGCCTGGCTGCCGACCGGCAGGTAGTTCATCATCACGTCGGCGCCCGCCTCGCGCAGCGCCGCCACGACATCCTCGCGGCTCGGCCCGGCCGCATCGGCCGGCAGGAAGGTGCGGTCTTCGTTGGGATAATCGAGCATATGCCCGGCGACGCCGTCCAGCACCGCGCCCATCCGCACGATCGTGCCGGTCGCCTCCACCTCGGGGCAGAAGACGGCGGTGCAGTTCGGCTTGGCGAAGATCGCCTCGGCGACGTCGCGGCCGACCTTGCGCCGGTCGACGTCCCATGCCGCCACGATGCGGATGTCGTCGGGCCGGTAGCCGCCGATCTCGGGATGGAGCAGCCCGGTCAGGTCGTTGGCGCCCTGGCGGTAATGCTGCAATCCCTGCACCAGCGAGCTGGCGCAGTTGCCGATGCCGACGAGGGCGACGTTGATCGGGCGCGCGGGGGACAGCATCAGGCGGCGCCCACGGCTATATCGGCGGCCACCGCCGGCGCATAGCGATCGATCATCCAGGCGCAGAAATCGGCGAAGCCCTGCGGATCGCGCGCCGCGCTGGTGTGGTGCGGCGCCACCCCGAGATGCTCGGGCGTGAAGCAGAAGGTGACGGTGACGTCGAACCCGGCCAGCGCCGCCATCTGCCGGTCGAACCAGTCGATCGCGCCGGGGCGGAAGCTGTCCGCCCACGACAGCCCGGTGCGCAGCTTGCGCGTGCCCAGCCGCTTCATCCAGGCGACCGCATCGTCGAGGCGCGGGTCCTCGAAGTGGAACCACTGCATCAGCCCCATGTCGCCGGCGACCCGCGCATAGTCGTCGAGCGCGGGTTTGGGCGTGCCGTCCTCGCGGATCAGCCCCATGTGGAAATGGCGGTAATAGGACGACCCCTCGGCCTCGCGATGCCGCGTCTCGGCCCCCCACGCCATCGGCAGGTCGTAGAGCGAATACCAGTAGAGCCGCGGCACCCGGCCGATCAGCAGCTCGGCGGTGCGGTTCAGGCCGAACACCTGCACCTCCTCGGCGCCGAAGGAGCCGACGCCGACCTCCGTCACCCAGACCGGCTTGTCCGTCACCGCCTCGATCTCGGCCACCTTCGCGGGCCAGGCATCGATCGGCCACAGGTTCCAGTCGAGCGGGAAGCCGTGGACCGCGACCGCGTCCACCGCGTCGAGCGCGCCGTGCGCCTCCATCCGCTTCAGCCAGTGCGGATCGATCGGGGACATGCCGCCCAGCACCCGCGTGACGCCCGGGTTGACCGCGCGGATCGCGCCGCCGGCGCGGATCACCGTGTCGGCATAGATCGCCCAGTCGGGATCGAGCGCCGGGTCCCAATGCGACTTGTTGTTCGGCTCGTTCCAGATCATCGCCGCCTCGATCACGCCGTCTCGCCCCCTCTCGCCGGATAGGCCGCCATCGTCCCGCCCCAGCCGGCGAACGGCACCGGCGCCACGCGGCACAGATAGACGTCCTCCTCCGGCCGCGCCTCGATCGCGAAGCCCGCCGCGCGCAGCATCGCCTCCGAGCAGGCGTGGTTCGGCGCCCACCAGTTGGTCCAGTCGCCGGCATATTCGCGCTCGATGAAATGCATCCTCGGATAGCCGGGATCGTCGAAATAGGCCGGCGGATCGAAGGTGCCCGGCGCATGGAACGGGTGGTCGGCGGGCACCTCGGCGACCGCGTCCGATCCGCGCTGCATCGTCTGGAACAGCAGCCGGTCGCCGGCGACATGCTCGCGGATCAGGTCGAGCGCCAGCAGCGGGTGGCGCAGGTGGTAGAGCACGCCCATGAAGATCACGAGGTCGAAGCGCTCGCCCAAGGCCCCGACGTCATAGACCGACAGGTTGCGGAACTCGACGCCGTCGCAGCCCAGCGCCTCGCTCGCCAGCCGGGCCTGCGCCAGATAGCGGTCGTCGCTGTCGATGCCCAGCACGCGGCCGGCGCCGCGCCGCTTCATCTCGATCGCATAGAAGCCGGCGTTGCAGCCGATGTCGAGGACGCTGCCGCCGTCCAGTCCGGCGGGCAGCGCGGCGGCGAAGCGATCGAACTTGAAGCGGGGATAGTCGCCGAGGAAGTGGTCGGGCGCGGTGGTCAGCCCATGGCCGAGATCGATATTGTGGAACCAGGGCGCCAGCGCCGCGACCCGTTCGGCCAGCCCGCTCACGCGACCCGCTCGTTCAGCGTGACCAGCCGCCCGCCGCCGCCATGCAGCGACAGCACCGTCAGCGAGGCGGGATCGACGTCGAAGGCCAGCAGGCGGTCGCCGTCCAGCCCGAGATAATGCGCCACGACGCCGCGGATGATGTCGCAATGGCTGACGCACAGCGCGGGTCCGTCCGCGCCGATCGCCTCGACATGCCGGACGGCGCGGGCGGTGGCGCGGGTCATGTCCTCGCCGCCGGGCGTGGCGGCGCTGCCCCGAGCCATGTTCCACCGGCGCCAGGCGGGGTCCTCGTCGAGCGCGTCGAACGACAGGCCGGCCCAGGCGCCGAAGTCGATCTCGTCCAGTGCGTCATGCACCTCGACCGCCAGGCCGTGGCGCGCGGCGACGATCTCCGCCGTCTCGCGGGCGCGGCGGCGCGGGCTGCTGTGCACCGCCGCGAGCGGCGTGTCGGCCAGCCGCTCGGCCAGCCATGTGGCCTCGGCACGGCCGGCGGCGCTGAGCGCGATGTCGGATCGGCCGCTCAGCACATGGCCGACCTCGGCATGGCTGCCATGGCGGGCGAGAATGACCGTGGCGCTCACGCGGCTGCACGGATCGGCGATAGCTTGAACATAGAAGCTTGCAACCCGGCTGCGACCGATCCGTTCCCTGGTGCGTTCCAAAAAACATTGCAATCCATCCGTTTCCCGGAACAAAGATCATGAAGAAGCGGTTGGCGGGCATGGATACTGCTGGGGAGCGCGAGTGGAACGGGTTCTGGTGACGGGGGGCGCCGGCTTCATCGGCCGGTTCGTGACGGCGGAGCTGCTGCGGCGCGGCAATCGGGTGCGGGTTCTCGACAGCCTGATTGACCAGGTCCACGGCGCCACCGACGGATCGAAGCTGCTGGCGCCGGAGGCCGAGCTGATCCGGGGCGACGTACGCGACGGCGACGCGGTCGCCCGCGCGCTGGAGGGCGTCGACAGCGTCGTCCATCTCGCCGCCGAGGTCGGCGTCGGCCAGTCGATGTACGAGGTCGAGCGCTACACCTCGACCAACGACGTCGGCACGGCGGTGTTGTTCGAGAAGCTGATCGAGCGGCCGGTCCGCCGGGTCGTCACCGCATCGTCGATGAGCATCTATGGCGAGGGCCTGTACCGCGACGTCGACGGCGCCCCGGTCGAGGACGCGGAGCGCACCGGCCTGCGCGACGGCCTGGCGAACTGGGAGCCGACCGACGCGAAGGGGCGCCCGCTGGAGCCGGTCGCGACCCCCGAATGGAAGCGGCCCAGCCTGTCGTCGGTCTATGCGCTCAACAAATACGTCCAGGAGCGCATGACCCACATCATGGCCGCGCCCTACGGCATGGAGGGGGCGTGCCTGCGGCTGTTCAACGTCTACGGCCCCGGCCAGGCGCTCTCCAATCCCTATACCGGCGTGCTGGCGATCTTCGCCGCGCGCTTCCTGAACGGCCAGCCGCCGATGATCTTCGAGGATGGCGAGCAGCGGCGCGACTTCGTCCACGTCACCGACGTCGCCCGCGCCTTCGCCGACGCGCTCGTCCTGCCGCAGGCGGCCGGCGGCACGTTCAACATCGGTTCGGGCCAGCACCGCTCCGTCACCGAGGTGGCGACCGAGCTGGCCCGCGCGATGGGCAAGAACGACCTCACGCCCGAGATCGTCGGCAAGGCGCGGATCGGCGACATCCGCCATTGTTTCTGCGACACGACGCTGGCCGCCGAACGGCTCGGCTTCTCCGCCGCCCGGGATTTCGGCGAAGGCCTCGCCGAACTGGCCGAATGGGTCGCCGAGCAGACCGCCGAGGATCGCGTCGCCGAGATGCGCGCCGAGCTGGACGCGCGGGGCCTCGTCGCATGACCGCCGACCCGCGCCCCGTCCTCGTGACCGGCGGCGCCGGCTTCATCGGCTCCAACCTGGCCGACCGGCTGGCGGCCGAGGGCCATCGCGTCATCGTCTACGACGCGCTGTCGCGGCCGGGGGTGGAGGCGAACCTGGCCTGGCTGAAGGACGGCCACGGCGACCGGATCGAGGCGATCGTCGCCGACATCCGCGACGAGGCGCTGCTGGCCGACGCGGCCGCGCGCGCCAAGGCGGTCTTCCATCTGGCGGCGCAGGTGGCGGTGACCACCAGCCTGGCCGATCCGCGCGACGACTTCGCCGTCAACGTCGTCGGCACGCTGAACCTGCTCGAAACCCTCCGCACCCGCGCGCCGGCCACCCCGCTGATCTTCGCCTCGACCAACAAGGTCTATGGCGACCTGACCGATCTCGCCTTCCGGCTGGAGGACGAGGCGTATCGGCCGGTCGATCCGGCCGTCCGCGCCCACGGCATCGCCGAGGACCGGCCGCTCGACTTCCACACCCCCTATGGCTGCTCCAAGGGCGCCGCCGACCAGTATGTGCTGGACTATGCGCGCAGCTTCGGCGTGCCGACCGCCGTCATGCGGATGAGCTGCATCTACGGCCGGCGGCAGATGGGGACCGAGGATCAGGGCTGGGTCGCCCATTTCCTCATCAGCGCCATGGAGGGCCGGCCGATCACCCTCTATGGCGACGGCCATCAGGTGCGCGACATCCTCGACGTGTCCGACGCGGTCGATGCCTATCTCGCCGCCTGGCGCCGGATCGGGACGGTGGGCGGCCGGGCGTTCAACCTGGGCGGCGGGCCGGACAACGCCGTCAGCCTGCGCGTGCTGCTGGCCTATATCGGCGAATTGATCGGCCGCGAGGTGGCGGTCGACCATGCCGACTGGCGCGCCGGCGACCAGCGCTATTTCGTCGCCGACACCCGCGTCGCCGAGGCGGCGCTGGAACTGGGGCCGAAGCTGCCGTGGCGCGCCGGCGTCGCCCGGCTGGCGGCGTGGCTGGCCGATGCGCGGGGCCTGGCCCTCGACCCGCCCGAGCGGCGGGTGGCGGCCGAATGACCCGCCCGCTGCGCGTCCTGATGACGGTCGATGCGGTCGGCGGCGTCTGGCAATATGCGGCCGAACTGGCCCGCGCGCTGGTGCCGCTCGGCCATGACGTGGTGCTGGCCCTGCTGGGGCCGCCGGCCGGCGCGGCGCGCGCGCGGGAGATCGCCGCCATACCGGGCGTCACCCTGGTCGAGACCGGCCTGCCGCTCGACTGGCTGGCCGGGGACGAGGCGGCGGTGCGCGCCGCCGCCCGCGCCGTCGCCGCGCTGGCGGGCGAGGTCGGCGCCGGGCTGGTCCAGCTCAACCAGCCGGCGCTCGCCGCCGAGCCGATGCCGGTCCCGGCCGTCGCCGTCGCGCATAGCTGCGTCGCGACCTGGTGGCGGGCGGTCGAGGGCGGGGCGATGCCGGCCGACCTCGCCTGGCAGGCCGGGCTGACGCGCGCCGGGCTGCTGGCGGCGGACCAAGTCGTCTGCCCCAGCCACGCCTTTGCCGCCGCGCTGCGCGACGCCTACGGCCTGCGCCACGTCCCCGCCGTGGTGCCGAACGGCCGGCGCGCGCCGGCCACGCCGGCGGGGCCGATCCACGACTTCGCCTTCACCGCCGGGCGGCTGTGGGACCGGGGCAAGAACCTCGCCACGCTGGATCGCGCGGCGGCGCGGCTGGTCGTCCCGGTGAAGGCCGCCGGGCCGCTCGCCGGGCCGAACGGCGAGCGGGTCGCCTTCGATCATCTCCACGCCGTCGGGTCGCTGGACGAAGCCGCGCTCGGCGCCTGTCTCGCGGCGCGCCCGGTCTTCGTCTCGGCGGCGCGCTACGAGCCGTTCGGGCTGGCCGTGCTGGAGGCGGCGCTGGCCGGCTGCCCGCTGGTGCTGGCCGACATCCCGACCTTCCGCGAACTCTGGGGCGACGCCGCGATCCTCGTCGCGCCCGACGATGCCGAAGGCTTCGCCGCGGCGATCGACGCGCTGATCGGCGACACCGACGCCCGGCTGGCGCGGGGCGACCTCGCCCGCCGCCGCGCCGCCCGCTTCACGCCGGCGGCGACGGCGGCGGCGATGGCCGGGATCTATCGCGCCGCGCTTTCGCGGCGGCGGGCGGCGGCATGAGGATCGTCTATTTCACCCACTCGCTGGCCTCCTGCTGGAACCACGGCAACGCCCATTTCGTCCGCGGCGTGCTGCGCGAGCTGATCGCGCGCGGCCACGACGTGCGGGCGCTGGAGCCGGCCGGCAACTGGAGTCTGACCAACCTGCTGGCGGATCATGGCGAAGAGGGCCTGCGCCCCTATCGCCGCGCCTATCCCGAGCTGCGATCCGCAAGCTTCGCCGCCGATGCCGATCCGGCGGCGCTGATCGGCGATGCCGAACTGGTCATCGTCCACGAGTGGAACGACCCCGCGCTGGTCGCGGCGATCGGCGCGGCGCGGGCGCGGGGCGGGCGCTTCACGCTGCTGTTCCACGACACGCACCATCGCGCGGTGAGCGATCCGGCGGCGATCCGCGCCTTCGACCTTGCCGCCTATGACGGCGTGCTGGCCTTCGGCGAGGCGCTCGCGCAGGTCTATCGCCGCTGGGGCTGGGGCGACCGCGTCCGGACCTGGCACGAGGCGGCCGACACCCGGCTGTTCCGCCCGCCCGCCGTAGAGCAGCAGCGCCGGGGTCTCGTCTGGATCGGCAACTGGGGCGAGGGCGAGCGGACGGCCGAGATCGAGGATTATCTCCTCCGCCCGGCCGCCGCCGCCGGCCTGCCGCTCGACATCCACGGCGTGCGCTACCCGCCGGAGGCGTTGGCGCTGCTCGCGGCGCACGGCGCGCGCTATCGCGGCTGGGCGCCGAACGCGCGCGCGCCGGACATCTTCGCCGGCCATCTGGCGACGGTCCACGTCCCCCGCCGCTATTACGCGACGCTGCTGCCCGGCATCCCGACGATCCGCATGTTCGAGGCGCTGGCCTGCGGCATCCCGCTCGTCTCCGCCCCGTGGCGCGACAGCGAGGAGCTGTTCCGCGCCGGCGAGGATTATCTGGTGGCGCGCGACGGCGCGGAGATGGCGCGGCACCTCGTCGCCCTGCGCGACGATCCGGCATTGCGCGCCTCGCTGGCGGCGAGCGGCCTCGACACGATCCGCCGCCGCCACAGCTGCGCCCACCGCGCCGACGAACTGCTCGCGATCCTCGCCGGGCTGCGCGCCGCCCCGCCGACAAGCGCCGTCGCGTGAAGATCGCCTTCTACGGCTCCAGCCTGCTTTCCTCCTACTGGAACGGCGCGGCGACATATTATCGCGGCATCCTGCGCGACCTGGCGGCACGCGGCCACGCCATCACCTTCTACGAGCCGGACGCCTTCGACCGCCAGCAACATCGCGACATCGATCCGCCCGAATGGGTGCGGTCGGTCGTCTATCCGGCGACGGAGGACGGCCTGCGCGGCGTGCTGGCGGAGGCGGGCGACGCCGACATCGTCGTCAAGGCCAACGGCGTCGGCGTGTTCGACCGCGAGCTGCTCGAAGGCGTCGTCGCCGGCGCGCGGCCCGGGGCGCTGCGCATCTTCTGGGATGTCGACGCCGCCGCCACGCTCGACGAGATGCGGGCCGACGCATCGCATCCGGTGCTGCGCGCGCTGCCCGATCTCGACCTGGTGCTGACCTATGGCGGCGGATCGCCGGTGATCGGCGCCTATCTGGGCTTCGGCGCGGCCGCCTGCGTGCCGGTCTACAACGCGCTCGACCCGACGACCCACTTCCCCGTCGCGCCCGACCCGCGCTTCGCCTGCGACCTCGCCTTCCTCGGCAACCGCCTGCCCGATCGCGAGGCGCGGGTGGAAGCGTTCTTCCTGGCGCCCGCCGCCGCCCTG
>CAXTHU010000119.1:0-8271 GCA_964244125.1 uncultured Sphingomonadaceae bacterium | reverse complement strand
GCGAGATCCTCGGCGTGGTCGGCGGCTCGGGCACCGGCAAGTCGGTGCTGATGCGATCGATCATCGGGCTGCAGACGCCCCAGGCCGGCACCGTCGAGGTGTTCGGCGAGCCGATGGTCGACCGCGACGATACCGACGCGCAGGACGTGCGCCGCCGCTGGGGCGTGCTGTTCCAGGGCGGGGCGCTGTTCTCGACCCTGACGGTGGCCGAGAATGTCGAGGTGCCGCTGCGCGAATATTATCCTCAGCTGGGCGCGGAGCTGCTGGACGAGATCGCCTCCTACAAGATCGTCATGGCCGGCCTGCCGCGCGAGGCGGCGCCCAAGTTCCCGTCGGAACTATCGGGCGGCATGCGCAAGCGCGCCGGCCTCGCCCGCAGCCTGGCGCTCGACCCCGAGCTGCTGTTCCTCGACGAGCCGACCGCCGGGCTCGATCCGATCGGCGCGGCCGGCTTCGACGATCTCATCAAGAGCCTGAAGGAGACGCTGGGGCTGACCGTGTTCCTCATCACCCACGATCTCGACACGCTGTATGCGATCTGCGACCGGGTGGCGGTGCTGGCGGACCACAAGGTCGTGGCGGTCGGGACGATCCCGGAATTATTGGCGCTGGACCATCCATGGATCCACGAATATTTCAACGGACCGCGCGGTCGCGCCGCCGCCGATGCGTCGGCACGCGCCGGCGGGCATGACGAGGCGCGGCCCGCCGATGCGGCGCCGGGCCTCAGGACGGAGAGCGTGAGCGGCTGATGGAGACCAGATCGAACAACGTGCTGGTCGGCGGCGTGGTGCTGGCGCTGCTGGCGATCACGGTCGGCTTCATCATCTGGGTGATGAACGTGTCGGGCGGCAACGACCAGCATTACGACATCTTCTTCAAGAGTTCGGTCGGCGGGCTGGCCAAGGGTTCGGTCGTCACCTTCGCCGGCGTGCCCTCGGGCAAGGTGACCGACATCAAGCTGATGCCGGACAGCCCGGAGTTCGTCCGCGTGCGCATCTCGGTCGACGAGGATACGCCGATCCTCCAGGGGACCAGCGCCACCATCGCCGGCGTCGGCTTCACCGGGGTCAGCCAGATCAACCTGGACGGCGCGATGAAGGGCACCGCGCCGCTCACCGAGCCCGGCCCGTTCGGCGTTCCCGTCATCCCGACCAAGCCCGGCGCGCTGGGCGAGCTGCTCTCCTCCGCGCCGCAGCTGCTGGAGCGGCTGACGACGCTGACCGAGCGGTTGTCGGCGACCTTGTCGGAGGACAACCAGAAGTCGCTGACCGGCATATTGGCCAACGTGAACCGGCTGAGCAGCTCGCTGGCGGATCGCGGTCCCGAGATCGCCGACACACTGGCGCAGACCCGCGTGGCCGTCGCCCAGGCCGGCGCCGCCGCCGAGCAGATCAGCAAGCTGGCCGGCACGACCAACGACATGCTGGCCAGGGACGGCCGGCCGCTGGTCGCCGACCTGCGCAAGGCGGTCGCCTCCGCCCAGCACAGCATGGAGACGCTGGATACGGTGCTGAGCGACGCCAGGCCGGGGCTCAAGGGGCTGTCGGCGCAGACGCTGCCGGAAGTGAACCAGCTCGTCCGCGACCTGTCCACCATGGCCGAGGCGCTGACCAACGTCGCCGGTCGGCTCGATTCGGGCGGCGCCGGCGGGGTGATCGGCGGCCGGCGCCTGCCGGACTACAAGCCGAAATGAGGGGCGACACGATGCTCCGCTCCCCTTCAGGAGATCGTTGCGTGATCGCCGCCGGCATTTCGCGAAGACCCCGTTCCCCGGCGAAGGCCGGGGTCCAGTCGGGAAGGCTGCGCAGTCGGGCGATGCGCGCTTCACCAGCGTCCTCCGACTGGACCCCGGCCTTCGCCAGGGAACGGGAAGGTGCATCGCTTCAAGCTGCCCCCTCCGCCGTCCGGGGCGACGGATGGATTTCGCCAATCTCCATCAGGGGAGGGTCTTTCTCGTCGCAATCCACAGGCGGAAATCATCCATGAAGCCCATAGTCACCGCTCTCCTCGCCCTGCCGCTCGCCGCGTGCATCAGCTTCGGCGCCAAGCCGCCGCCGACGCTGATGACGCTGGCCTCGGCATCGCCGCTGCCCGCCGGGCGGACGCTGGTGGCGCGCGAGGGGAGCAGCGTCACCGTCGATTTCCCCAGCGCCCCGCCGGAGCTGGGGGGCCTGCGCGTGCCGGTGAAGACGGGGGCGAACGGCGTCGCCTACCTCGCCGGCGCGCAATGGGCCGACGCGCCGACGCGGCTGTTCCGCACCCTGCTGGCCGATACGATCACCGCCCGCACCGGCCGCGTCGCGCTCGATCCGCGGCAATATGCCCTGGCGCCCGGGATGCGGCTGGGCGGGCGGCTGCGCGATTTCGGGCTCGATGCCGGCACGTCGCAGGTGGTGGCGACGTTCGACGCGGCGCTGATCCGCAAGGACGGCGGCGCGCTGGAGACGCGGCGCTTCCAGGCCACCGCCCCGGTCGCGGCCCAGGACGCGACCACCGTCGCGGCGGCGCTGAGCCAGGCGTCCAACCAGATCGCCGGCGAGGTGGCGGACTGGGTGGGCGGGGTTTAGGGCCGTTTGCGATCGAGCCAACTCACCCCTCCCCTTCAGGGGAGGGGCTCACGTTGGATCAATCCGATCGCAAACGGTTTTAGGACTGCCAAGGTAACGGAGCGCCGCGCCCATCGTCGGCATCCCCCGGCCGGACCCCGGATGCCGGTTCGGCGGACCGATCGTCCGAAGCGCTACGCCAGGCTCTTCGACGCCTGTTCGAACACGTCCTTGCTCAGGCCGGCGGTGGTCACCACCCGTTCCAGTTCGGCCTTCATCAGGGCGGCGCGTCCCGGCTCGAACCGGCGCCAGCGGCCGAGCGGCGGGATCAGCTTGGCCGCCGTCTGCGGATTGATCCGGTCGGCGGCCAGCACCATGTCGGCCAGGAAGCGATAGCCCCGCCCCGAGGCATCGTGGAAGGCGTATTGATTGGCCGAATAGGCGCCGACCAGCGAGCGCAGGCGGTTCGGATTGGTCATGGCGAAATCGGGGTGATGCGCCAGCCGCTCGACCTGTTCCGGCGTGTCCTCGCGCATCGACAGCGCCTGCGTCGTGAACCACTTGTCCAGCACCAGCGCGTTGGCCCGGTAGCGGTCGTAAAAGGCGGCGAGCGCGGTCTCCCGCTCGGCCGACACGCCGTTGGCCAGCACGCCGAGCGCGCCCTGGCGATCGGTCATGTTGTCGGCCCCGTCGAACTGGCGCAGCGCGACCGCCGCCGCATCCTCCGCCCCGCCGCTGGCGAGGAAGCCCAGCGCGATCGTCCGCAGCCGGCGCAGGCCCTTGGCGGCGGGAGTGTATTCGAAGCGGTTCGCCTGGGTCGAGGCGTAGGCCGCGCGCCACTGGGGCAGCAGCTCGGCACCGAGCGAACGGCGCAGCGCATCGCGCGCCCGCCGGATGGCGGCGGGATCGACGACGGCGAGCTGGTCGCCGATGAAGCCTTCGGACGGGATCATCATCGTCTCGCCGACGAAGGCCAGATCGAGCGTCGGATCGGCCAGCGTCTCGCGCACCGCCGCGATCACCGGGCCGTGGTCCGCCCGCCCGCCGGCGACGGCGCCGACGAGCGTGTCGACCATCAGCTGCTGCATCGCCTCGTAACGGGCGAAGGGGTCGTCGTCATGCGCCGACAGGAAGGCCAGGTCGGCGGCGCCGCGGTCGCTGTCGATGACGACGGGGGCGGAGAAGCCGCGGTTGATCGACAGCACCGGCCGCTCGCCGATGCCGTCGAAGACGATCTCCCGGCGCGGCTCGGTCATCACCACCGTCCGTTCGGCCAGAGACGCGCCGGTCTCGCCGCCGAACAGCGCGATGCGCAGCGGCAGGACCATCGGCCGCTTGTCCGGCTGGCCCGGCGTCGCCGGCACGGATTGTTCGAGCGTCAGCCGCGCCGCGCCGGCCTCGTGCGACAGCGTCGCCTTCACGCGCGGCGTGCCGGCCTGCGAATACCACAGGCGGAATTGCGACAGGTTCTCGCCGCCGGCATCCTCCATCGCCTTGACGAACTGCTCGCAGGTCGCCGCCTGGCCGTCATGCCGCTCGAAATAGAGGTCGGAGCCGGCGCGGAACCGCTCTGGGCCGAGCAGCGTGTGCAGCATCCGGATCACCTCGGCGCCCTTGTTGTAGACGGTCGCGGTGTAGAAGTTGCCGATCTCCTGATAGCTTTCCGGCCGGATTGGGTGGGCCAGCGGCCCGGCATCCTCGGGGAATTGCGATGCGCGCAGGCCGCGCACGTCCTCGATCCGCTTGACCGCGCGCGATCCCATGTCGGCGGAGAACTGCTGGTCGCGGAAGACGGTGAACCCCTCCTTCAGGGACAGCTGGAACCAGTCGCGGCAGGTGACGCGGTTGCCCGACCAATTGTGGAAATATTCATGCGCGACGACGCCGGCGACGCCATCGTAATCGGCGTCGGTGGCGGTATCCGGATCGGCCAGGATATAGCGCGAGTTGAAGATGTTGAGGCCCTTGTTCTCCATCGCGCCGAAATTGAAGTCGCCCACCGCGACGATGTTGTAGACGGCCAGGTCGTATTCCCGGCCATAGGTCGTCTCGTCCCAGCGCATCGCCGATTTCAGCGCCGCCATGGCATGCTCGGTGCGCGGCACGTCGCCTTCCTCGACGTAGATCGCCAGATCGATCCGGCGGCCGGACATGGTGACGAAGTTGTCGCGGCGGACGTCGAGCCTGCCCGCCACCAGCGCGAACAGGTAGCAGGGTTTCAGGAAGGGATCGCGCCACTCGGCCCAGTGGCGGCCGTCGGGCAGGTCGCCTTCGCCGACATGGTCGCCGTTGGCCAGCAGGATCGGGTAGCGCGCCTTGTCCGCCGTCATCCGGACGGTGTAGCGGCTCAGTACGTCGGGCCGGTCGGGGAAGAACAGGATGCGGCGGAAGCCCTCCGCCTCGCACTGGGTGCAGAGCATCGACGCCGAGGCATAGAGGCCCATCAGCTGGGTGTTGGCCTCGGGCGTCAGTTCGACGACGATCGTGACGGCGTGGCGGTCGCCGGGCAGGTCGAGCACCAGCTGCTCGCCTTCCATCCGCCAGTCCTCCGTCGTCCGGCCGTCGACCGCCACCGACCGCGGCTTCAGCCCGCCGCCGCCGTCGAGGCGCAGCGCGGCGCCGGGCGGCCCGTCGCGGACCACCGACAGCACGCCGGTGACGCGGGTCCGCGCCGGGTCCAGGTCGAAATCCAGCGCCAGCTCCGGCACCAGCCACGCCGGGGAAGCGTAATCCTCGCGGCGGACGACGTGCGGGGCGGCGGGTGCGGTCTGGATATCGAGCATGGCGCCAGAATAGGGCCGTGGCGGGGCCGATACCAGCCCCCGCTGGCGCCCGCCTCGCGTCCTGATAAGGCGGCACGATGCCCCGCATGCTCATCTTCGGCCCCGGCTATACCGCGCGGCGACTCGGCGATCGGCTGGCGGCGGACGGCTGGACGACGGATTTCGTCGGTCGCGCGGAACTGGCGTCGGCCGGCCCCCGGATCGCGGCGGCGACGCACATCCTGTCGTCGGTCCCGCCGCTGCCCGAGGGGGACCCGGTTCTGGCGCGGCACGGCGAAACCCTCGCCAGGGCATCGGCGCGGTGGATCGGCTATCTCTCGTCCACCGGCGTCTATGGCGATACCGGCGGCGCGTGGGTGGACGAATCGGCGGCGCTGAACGGGCGGCGGTCGCCACGCGTCGCGGCGGACGCGGCGTGGCTGGCGCTCGGCGCGCGCGTCTTCCGCCTGCCGGGCATCTACGGTCCCGGCCGCTCCGTGCTGGACCGGCTGCGCGAGGGCAAGGCGCACCGCATCGACCTGCCCGATCAGGTGTTCAGCCGCGTCCATGTCGACGATATCGTCGGCGGCGTATGCGCGGCGATCGCGGAAGGCCCGGCCGGCGCTTACAACCTGGCCGACGATCGCCCGGCGTCGCAGAACGCGGTGGTGGAAACGGCCTGCGCGATGCTCGGCATGGCCGTCCCGCCGCTCCGGTCGCTGGACGAGGCGGGGCTGTCGGCGATGGCGCGGGGCTTCTACGCGGAGAACCGGCGGGTGGCGAACGGGCGCGCCCGGCGGCTGCTCGGCTGGACGCCGCGTTATCCCGACTGGCGCGCCGGGCTGGCGGCGATCATGGCGGAGGAACGATCGAGGTCCGCGCCCGCAGCGCGATGACGAGCCCCGCACCCACCAGCACGCCGCCGACGGCCGCCGCCGGCGACCAGCGATAGCCTTCGAACATCGTCGACAGGCTCATGGCGATCACCGGCACGATGACGTTGGAATAAGCGGCACGGGCGGCGCCGATGGCGCGGATCACGCCGTAATAGAGCGGAAAGGCCAACGTCGATCCGGCCAGGGCGAGCCATGCCGTGCCGAGCCAGTAGGCGGCTCGCATCTCCACCACCGGCGGGCCGACGGTCACCCAGGCGAGGGCCGCGTTCACCAGCACGCCCCAGAACATCGCCCAGGCGACCAGCGCGGTCATCGGCACGTCGCGCGCACGGTCGCTCGCCTGGAGGACGTTGGAGGCCGATGCCGACAACACCGCCAATGCGGTGAGCCCGATACCGAGCGCGACGCCGCGCGAGCCGGCGGCGGCGACCAGCATCTCGTGGCGGAACAGCAGCGCCACGCCGAGCAGCGCCACCACCGACCCGGCGAGGAAGGCGCCCGGCAGGCGCTGGCCCAGGAAGATGCGGCCGAACACCGCATTGGGCACGATCAGCAGCGCGAACATCACCGCCACCAGCCCCGACGTGACGTAATGTTCGGCGCGGTAGACGAAGTTGAAGTTGAGGACGAACTGGGCGATCCCCACCGCCGCCGCCAATGCCTGTTCGCGGCGCGTCAGGCGCAGGCGGACGCGCGTCGCCCGGGCATAGGCGAACATCGCCACGGCCGCGATGACGAAGCGATACGTCACCGACCAGCCGGGCGGGACGACGCCCAGCTGGCCGCGGATGACGAGGAAGGTCGATCCCCAGATCAGCGTCACGACGGCGAACGGCACCAGCACGCGGCGCCGCGTCGCATCCGGAACGGCGGCGCCCGTCACAGCGATGCGAGCGCCTTGGCCAGCGCGGCGATCTCCACTTCCGGCTGGTCCCACGACAGCACCAGCCGCACCTCGCCGTCGGCCCAGTCGTAGAAGTCGAAGCCCTCGTCGCGCAGGCCCGCCGCCTCGTCCGGGGTCATGCGGAGGAACAACTCGTTCGCCTCCACGGCATGGACCAGCCGGCCGGGCGCCGCCGCCGCCAGCCGCCCCGCGCCGGCATTGGCGGCGCGCGCGTTGTCGAGCCACAGCCCGCCGTCGAGCATGGCGATGATCTGCGCCGCGAGGAAGCGGCCCTTGGACAGCAGGTGGCCGCCGCGCTTGCGCCGGCGCTTCACCGCGTCGGCGAGATCGGGGCGGAACAGCACCAGCGCCTCGGCCGACATGCCGCCGTTCTTGACGAAGCCGAAGGACAGCGCGTCCACCCCCGCCCGCCAGGTCACGTCGCCGGGGTGGCAGCCGGCATGGGCGACGGCGTTGGCGAAGCGCGCGCCGTCCATGTGGAAGCCGAGGCCGCGCGCCCGGGCGACGGCGCCCAGCGCCGCGACCTCGTCCGGCGTATAGCTGAGACCATATTCGGTGGCGTTGGTGATCGAGAGCGCGCGCGGCTGCACCCAATGCACCCCCGCCGGCGCCGCCTCGCACAGCGCATCCACCGCCGCCGGCGTCAGCTTGGCCCCCGGCCCCTCGGCCAGCATCAGCTTGGCGCCGTGGGTGTAGAACTCCGGCGCCCCGCCCTCGTCGTTCTGGATATGCGCGTGGGCGTGGCAGACGACGCCACCGTCGGGAGGGCAGAGCGCCGCGAGCGCGAGGCAGTTGGCCGCCGTCCCGGTCGTCACCCAGACGGCGGCGCAAGCCGTGCCGAACAGGTCGGAAAAGGCGCCGTCGAGCAGCCCGGACCAGGCGTCGCCGTCATAGGCCGTGTCGACGCGGTTGGCATCGGCCATGGCGGCCAGCACCGCCGGGTGGACGGCGGCGGCATTGTCGGAGAAGAAGCGCATGGGCCGGCCCTTGGGCGATGGCGGCGGGCGGCGTCAACCGGGATGCGATCGACGCCGTCCCGCCCATGCCGGGCCGTCTCTCGACTCCGCTCGGGATGGACGGGTAAAGCGGCACCCATGATCGATCTTCACGAGGAAGTGGCCGCCGTCACCGCCCGCGTCGTCGCACGATCGGCCCGCACG
>CAXTHU010000118.1:0-8281 GCA_964244125.1 uncultured Sphingomonadaceae bacterium | reverse complement strand
GCAAAAAGAGCCCGCGCGGTTCACGTTAAATCCGCACCACTAATCACCGGGACCAAACAGCTAAGTGGCTAGCGGTCAGAATAGCTTCTACCAAGGCGAGTTCCGGAACACAGTGACCGGCGAACGCGTCTACATGCTCGATGTAAGCGAAGCCGCCGATCGCGATCTCATGCGCGCTCATGACCGCGAGATGCGGAAACTTCACCCGCAGCCAGGGCTGGCTGGCTTAGTGGTCAAGGTCGCAGATGCCATCGAAGGAAGCCTGGACGATCTGCGCGAGCGCCGCAAACGCTCTGACTTTCTTCAGCATCAGCGTGAGCACGGCGACACGCTCCAGCGCCTGAATACCTACGATGAGATCAGGGATGCCTTCGGCAAATGGGCCGAGCGTATGGAAAACCCGGAGCGGAAGCGCGACCGGGGTTGGTGATAGTTCTCTATTAGCGCCGTCCCGGTAGCCCTCAACCCAGCTCGCTTCCGCGCGGCGCCTCACGGCTTGCTTGTGCAGCTCCGCTCCTCCGGCGCCCTGCGACTCGCAGGGCGGGGTGTGACCGCTGCCTCGCTGGCCGGCGCGCTGTGGCTGCCATGCCGCTGCGGCTCCAGCGGCTGACCTGATACGGAATCGCTGCATCGGCGGCGGATTGCGCCGGTGTCGCGAGCCTCTACTCTGCGCGCATGGCGACGGATGCCCTCGACCGGCTCACCCCCGAGCAGCGCGACTGCCTGCGGCTGGTGCAGGCGGGCTTCGAGGCGAAGGAGATCGGCGTCGCCCTCAGCATCACGACCAATGTCGTCAATGAGCATCTCCGCGCCGCGCGTCGGCGCCTACAAGTCACCAGCAGCCGCCAGGCCGCGCGGCTCTTGGCCGCGCACGAAGGCGCCGCTCCCAATCCGCTTGTGAACAAGCCGATTGGGATTGCCGAGGCCGCGTCCGGCGACGCACTGACTGTCGTCGCAGCACGAGGGCAACCGACCGATGACGGCCACCATGACCGCCAGCCAGCTCAGGCTCCAGCGCCTGCGAACGGAGCGCACAATCTGTTCCATGACCCGCCGCATCGCGCTGCTGCTAGTCCCTGGCCACCGTTCGGCGGCCAACGCTGGCAGCTCGCATGGTGGCAGAAGCTACTGGCGGCGGGAGCGCTCGCCATTCTTATCACCCTGTTCTTCGCCGGCCTCACCGCCGTGATGGCGGCTGGCCTTGGGGAACTATCGCGCCGCTAGCGATCGCTCCTGCATCATCACTGTCGCAAACCCCTAAACGCGGCCCACTCGGGTTTCGCGCCGGAGAAAGATCATGCGTAAAGCCCGCATCGAAGCCGCCCTGCATGTCGCCGATCGGCTATTCCCGGCCGAGGCCGCGACCGGCGAGGCCATCGCCTGCGCCGCTGCCCTCGCCCACGCCGTGCAGGTCGCGCGCAAGACTGCCAATCTCTCGCCGCTCGTCGGGCACGGTGCCGAGGCGGCGGTTGCCGACGCCATGCGGCTGTTGGTCAAGGCGCAGGGCCGCCTTAATGAGGCCCACCGCGAGTTCGAGGACACCAAGGTCAAGGTCGGCTTGCGCGAGTTGGCGACCGGTGGCCTGTCTGAAAAGGCTGAAACTGGCAATCCCGTTATCGGCGCCAACTTCGGTATGTCAGTCGTAGAGGCTTGACGGCGGCGGCGGTGACGAGGATCGGCATGGCGGGTGAGCATCACCCATGTCCTCCAGCTCCTTTATCTCGGCACCCTTCTCGCAACCGCAGCCTATGTGCTGCCAAGAGGGGGGCACGAAGAGCGTTGGAGCTATCTTTGGCTCGCTGCCTGCTCCGTCGGGACCTTCATGTTCGAAAGCCCGAAGAGCATTCGCTGGCATCATGCCGAGTTTGTCGTCATGTCGATCGATGCGGCGCTGCTTGTCGCGATGGCGACCATCATGCTCCGCAGTCAGCGGCTCTGGCTCATCCCGGCGGTCGCCTTTCAACTGGTCGCCGTCATCACCCACGTCGCCATGCTGATCAATCCCGCCATCGTCCCTCGGGTCTATTCTTGGGCGCAGGGCTTCTGGGCCTATCCGATCATGGCGTTGATCGCGGCCGGAACGGCGCGCCGACACCGACTGTCAGCGCCGGGAGCGGTGTCGCAAACCTGACGCCAGGGTGTTGCGGCGCTTGGCAGGCTATCGATGTCGGATGAGCCGCCGTGCCCAAGGGCCTCTCGCCTGATCGATCTGAACCTGACCGCCGCTGCCTTGCGGCAAGCCGCCAACGATATCGAGGCGGTCGCGCCGACCGTAGGTGGCGACCACGATCCACCGCCGCGCGGGCTGGCACTCGCCCGCGCGACCCTGGCGCTGCGCCGCAAGCGTGATCGGCTCTTCCCAGAGGGCCTATTCGGAGAGCCGGTTTGGGACCTGCTGCTCGATCTCTACATCGCCCGCGCCGACGGCCGAACGATCAGCGTCAGCAGCGCCTGCATCGCCGCCGCCGTGCCTCCGACCACGGCCCTCCGCTGGCTGCGCGAGTTGGAGCGGCGCGACTTGGTCGTGCGAACCGCCGATACCGGGGATGGCCGCCGCGTCCATGTCACGCTATCCTACAATGCCACCCGGCTCGTCGAACGGCTCCTCGGACCATGACGCCGCCGCCCCAGGAAGCTGGTTGATCGCCATCGAGAGGTGGCACGCGGCGATTGCGTGTCCGCCAGCATCGAGTCGCTCCAAAAGCACGCGCAGGTCGAAAACCAGGCGCGCCACCTCTTCCGGCGGATCGTCGCGGGGCGCGTGTTGCGGCATCCGCGCACTCTGAACCAAGCGACGTCCCGTGGCATCATAAGATATACCCAAAGTGCCGCGAACCTGCGGGCCTCGACAGGCGGTGGCGGCGCGGCATCAGGAGCCATGCCGGACTTCACCTTACCGATTGCCGCATAGGATTGAGATCAGCCGGTCGAGCTGATGCGGTTGGGCGATAATCTGACAGTCGAACGAATGGCGATGCCGCTCTGTGAGGCGGTCGCAGCCTTCATGGCCTTGCCTATGGAGGCGCAGCGCAGTGCCGGATCGGGCTACACCCACCGGCGTTGACGGAGATCGGCGGGTGTCCGGTCACGCTCGGCTGGCTCAACGCTGCCAGCATCCATCGGCTTGCTTTAGACAGTAAGCGTGCCGGCCAAACAGGTGGCGCGCTAGTACAGTAGCTGTGGTCACCCCGCATCTACGATAGGCGCGATCGGGACAATCCGCTATTTTTTCTGCACAATTCCTACACAGGCTAAAAACAGGCGATATTTCCTGATAAAAACAGTAACTTAAAGACGTCCTATATATGGTCGGGGAGAGAGGATTCGAACCTCCGGCCCCTGCCTCCCGAAGACAGTGCTCTACCAGGCTGAGCTACTCCCCGACGGAGTGCCGGCACCATCATGCCCTGTGGGAGGGGCGGGCCGGACGAGCCAAGTGGGGTGCCTATAGGGGCGTCCCCAGGCGGGGACAAGCGTCCTGTTGACATCGGGATCCGGCTTCATCGATCACCGGGATCAACATCCATCTCGGCTCCAACAAGCTTGCCGTCGGTAAGGAGGGATATCGGGCAACTTACGTCACCACCCGCACCGGCACGCTCTTGGCCGCCGGCACGCCGGACCCTTCCGCGTGATGCGAGATCGGGATGAGGGGGTTGCATTCGGGATAATAGGCGCCGAGGCAGCCGGGCGGGATATCGTAGCGCACCACCTTCAGCCCCGCGACCGATCGGGCGATGCCGTCATCCGCCGCCGTCTCCAGCGTCACCAGTTGCCCCTCCGCGACATCCAGCCGGGCCATGTCGACCGCGTTCATGAACACGATCGTTCGCGTCCCCTTCACCCCGCGGAAGCGATCGTCATAGCCGTAGACGGTGGTGTTGAACTGGTCGTTGGAGCGCAGCGTGATGAGCCGCATGACCTCGACGTCGTCGGGAAAGCCAGTCGCGTTGAGCGTCGGCGGCACGACGAAGCCGGCCTTGCCGCTGTCCGTCTTCCACTCCAGCCGGCGGACCGCGTTGCCCTTGTGGAAGCCGCCGGGGGTGAACATCCGCGCCGAGAAGTCGCGGAACATCTCGGGGTAGGTCTCGGCGATCGCGGCCCGGATCAGGCCGTAGTCGCCGGTCCAGCCCCGCCAGTCGACCTTGGGGTGGGGCGGCAGCGTCGCCCGCGCGATGCCGGCGACGATCGCCACCTCGGACAGCAGCAGCGTGCCCGCCGGCCTGGCGGTGCCGACCGAGCCGTGGATGCAGCTGGTCGAATCCTCCATCGTCACCGCCTGCGGCCCGCCGGCCTGCTCGTCCCGCTCGGTCCGGCCGAGACAGGGGAGCAGCCAGCATGACTTGCCGGGGATCAGGTGGCTGCGGTTCAGCTTGGTGGCGATGTGGACGGTCAGGTCCATGTTTCCCCACGCCGCCTCCATGATGGCGGTGTCGGGGATCGCGCGGAGGAAATTGCCGCCAAGCTGGACGAAGGCGCGGACCTTGCCGGCGACGATCGCGTCGCATGCCTCGACCGTGTTCAGTCCCTTTTCGCGCGGCGGGTCGAAGCCATATTGTTCGGCCAGCTTGTCGAGCGGCGCCAGCTCCGGCTTCTCGGTGATGCCGACGGTGCGCTGGCCCTGGACGTTGGAATGGCCGCGCACCGGGCAGATGCCCGCCCCCGGCCGCCCGAAATGCCCGCCGAGCAGCAGCAGGTTCACCAGCATGTGGACGTTGTGCAGGCCCAGGCGATGCTGCGTCAGCCCCATGCCGTAGATGCCCATCACCGCCCTGGCCGACGCGAATACCCCGGCCGCGGCCTCCAGATCGGCGCGGGGAAGGCCCGCATCCCGCTCGATCTCGTCCCACCGCGCCGCCCGCGCGGCGGCGGCGAAGGCGTCGTAGCCCTGGGTGTGGCGGGCGATGAAGTCGTGGTCGATGACGTCGCGCCCGCCATCGTCGATCGCGATCACCGCCTTGGCCAGACCCATCAGCGCGGCGATGTCGCCGCCGGCCTTCACCTGGTGATACTGTTCGGAGATGCGCGTCTCGCCGCCGGTCGCCATCTCGAACGGGTTCTGCGGATCGGTGAAGCGCTCCAGCCCGCGTTCCTTCAGCGGATTGAACGTCACGATGCGGCAGCCGCGCTTCACCGCCGAGCGGAGCTGGTGGAGCATGCGCGGGGAGTTGGAGCCGACATTCTGGCCGAAGAAGAAGATCGCGTCGCAATGTTCGAAATCGGCGAGCACGGTGGTGCCGACCGGCTCGCCGATCTGCGCCTTCAGCGCGACCGAGGTCGTCTCGTGGCACATGTTGGAACTGTCGGGCAGGTTGTTGTTGCCGTAGAGCCGGGCGAACAGCGCGTAGAGGTAACTCGTCTCCAGGCTGGCCCGGCCGGAGGCGTAGAACACCGTCTTCCCCGGATCGTCCGCCGCCACCGTCTTCAGCCCGGCGCCGATGGCGGCGAACGCCTCGTCCCAGCTCGTCACGACATAGCGGTCGACGGCGGCGTCGTAGCGCATCGGCTCGGTCAGGCGGCCATGCTGCTCCAATTCGTAGTCGCTCATATCGCGCAGCGCGGCCAGCGTCCGGCCGCCGAGGAAGTCGGGCGTGGTGCGCAGGCCGGTCATCTCCCAGGCGGTCGCCTTGGCGCCGTTCTCGCAGAACTCGAACGGCAGCGGCTTGGCCGGCTTCGGCCAGGCGCAGGACACGCACATGAAGCCGTCCGGCTTGTTCTGGCGCGCCAGCTGGCGATAGGCGTCGGCCGGCACCTCCTCGCGCGGCAAGATGTCCGACAGCGAGCGCACCGATCCCCAGCCGCCGGCCGGCCCCTTATAGGGTTCGATCCGCTCGGCCCCGGGCTGCGCCTGCCTGCCGATCCGCTTCGCCATCCGCCGCCTCCCGCCGCTCGTCCGGGAACAGCGGTAGGATAACAATGTTCTGGCCGAAAGGATCATCGCAAAGGACCGGATCATGGCCAGCACCCCCGACATGCGCTTCCTGCCCTATGCGCCGGAGCTGGAGACGGTCGAACCCGACGAGGCCGAGACGCAGGAGAAGCTGATCGAGGTGTTCCGCGGCATCATCGAGACGACGAACGCCGATTACGGCCACGCCGTCCGCTCGGTCCACGCCAAGAGCCACGCGATCCTCGACGCCGAGCTGGAGGTGCCGGCCGACCTGCCGCCGGCCTATGCGCAAGGGGTGTTCGCCAGGACCGGCACGTATCGCGCGATCATGCGCTTCTCGACCAATCCCGGCGACATCCTGCCCGACGTCATCTCGGTGCCGCGTGGCCTCGCGGTCAAGCTGCTCGACGTCGACGGCGCCGGGGGCACGCAGGATTTCGTCATGGCCGCCGGCGAGGCGTTCGTCGCGCCCAGCCCCAAGGCGTTCCTGAAGAACCTGAAGCTGCTCGCCGCCACGACCGATCGGGTCGAGGGACTGAAGAAGGCGGTCTCCGCCGTCTTCCGCACGGCCGAGCGCGGGCTGGAGGCGCTGGGCGGGGAGAGCGCGATGCTCAAGACCATGGGCGGCGCGCCGAATACGCTGCCCGCCGCCGACACCATGTTCACCCAGGCGCCGATCCGCTTCGGCGATCACGTCGCCAAGCTCCAGGTCGTCCCCGCCTCGGCCAACCTGCGCGCGCTCGAAGGCAAGGAGATCGACATCGCCGGGCGCGAGGACGCGCTGCGCGAGGAGATGAACGCGTTCTTCGTGAACGAAGCCGGCGAGTGGCTGATCCGCGCCCAGCTCTGCACCGACGTCGCGACGATGCCGATCGAGGATGCCTCGGTCCCCTGGCCGCAGGAGGAGAGCCCCTATGTCGCCGTCGGCATCCTGCGCGCCGCTCCGCAGACCGCGTGGAGCGCGGAACGGAGCCGCGCGGGGGACGATGGCCTGGCCTTCACCCCCTGGCACTGTCTCGACGCGCACCGGCCGCTCGGCGCGATCATGCGCGCGCGCAAGCCCGCCTACGCCGAATCGGCGGGGCTGCGCGGGCGGCTGAACCGCTGCCCGATGCATGAGCCGGGCGCGGCCTTCCGGCTGGACTGACCATCCCGGAGGCTCTTTCCTCCGTCGAAGCGCCGAAAGCCTCGTTGGTTCATCCCTCAAGCCATTACAAACCATCCCTGCGCTTCCCATCTCCCGCCCGACCACTCTTGCGGGAGCTGCCTCCGATGATCGAACTTCGCCCCTTCGCCACCCTCGGCGCCGCCGATCATGGCTGGCTGGACGCGCGCCATCATTTCTCCTTCGCCGGCTATCACGATCCGGCGCGGATGGGCTGGGGGGCGCTGCGCGTCTGGAACGACGACCGCATCGCCGCCGGCGCCGGTTTCCCGCCGCATCCGCATCGCGACATGGAGATCGTCACCTATGTCCGCACCGGCGCGATCACCCATGAGGACAGCCTCGGCAATCGCGGCCGGACGGAAGCGGGCGACGTCCAGGTGATGTCGGCCGGCGGCGGCATCGTCCATGCCGAGTTCAACGCGGAGGACGAGGCGACCACGCTGTTCCAGATTTGGATCGAACCGGGCGCACGCGGCGGCACCCCCGGCTGGGGCGCGCGGCCGTTCCCGCAGGGCGATCGCTCGGGCCGCTTCGTGACGCTGGCCTCGGGCTTCGCCGGGGACGGCGACGCGCTGCCGATCCGCGCCGACGCGCGCGTCGCGGCGGCGACGCTGACGAAGGGCGAGACGGCCGCATATCCGCTCGGGCGCGGCCGGCGCGGCTATCTCGTGCCGGCCAGGGGCGCGGTGGAGATCGCCGGCACCCGTGTCGCGGCGCGCGACGGCGCCGCGATCCGCGACGTGGACACGGTGACCGTCACCGCGCTCGAGGACAGCGAGGTGGTGCTGGTCGACGTGGCTTGATTCATTCTCCTTCCCCCGCCTCCGCCGGGGAACGGGACGGCGTCACCCGCACGCTCCACCCAGCACCAGCCGCCGCGCGCATTCGGCGGCCGGGTCCTCCCCCCGCCGCCGCTCCGCCAGCGTCGGGGCGACCGGATGGCGCGGCACCAGCCCGACGCCCTCCAGCCGGCGGCCGGCCGGCGTCCGGACGTCGTGTTCGGCGACCGACAGCGCGCCGCCGTCGGGCAGGCGGTATTCGGCCGCACCCGTCAGCGCGCCGGCGGTGCGCTCGCCGACCGTCCGCCCGCGCCCCGCCTCGTCGATCATCGCCGCCAGCGCCTCGGCCGCGCTGGCGCTGCGCGGGCCGACGATCAGCGCCAGCGGCCCGGCCCAGCCGTCGCCGCCGGCGCCGATGGTCGTCTCCTCGGTCTCGCGGCGGCG
>CAXTHU010000117.1:0-8337 GCA_964244125.1 uncultured Sphingomonadaceae bacterium | reverse complement strand
TCGGCGGCACGGCGGAAAAGGCGATGACGCTCGCCAAGGAATCGCTGATGGGCGACATCGACATGGCCCGGTTGAAGCTGCGCGGCGCGGCGAGCGACATCGAGCGGATGCGGATCGAGATCTTCGACAAGGTCAACGCGCTCGGCATCGGCGCGCAGGGGCTGGGGGGCCTGGCCACCATCCTCGACGTGAAGATCGCGACCTGGCCGACCCATGCCGCCAGCCTGCCGGTGGCGATGATCCCCAACTGCGCCGCCACCCGCCACGCCCATTTCCACCTCGACGGCTCCGGCCCCGCCTATCTGGAGCCGCCCAGCCTGGACGAGTGGCCCAAGGTCCGGTGGACGCCGTCGAAGGAGGCGATCCGGGTCGATCTCGACACGCTGACGCCGGAAATCGTTGCCTCGTGGCAGCCGGGCGACCGGCTGCTGCTGAACGGCCGGATGCTGACCGGGCGCGACGCGGCGCACAAGCGCATCCAGGACATGCTGGCGCGCGGCGAGCCGCTGCCGGTGGAGTTCGCCGGCCGCGTCATCTATTATGTCGGCCCGGTCGATCCGGTCGGCGACGAGGTGGTCGGACCCGCCGGGCCGACCACCGCGACGCGGATGGACAAGTTCACCGACATGATGCTGGGCACCGGCCTGTTCGCCATGGTCGGCAAGGCCGAGCGCGGCACCGCCGCCATCGCCAGCATCAAGGCGCACAGATCCGCCTATCTGATGGCGGTCGGCGGTGCCGCCTATCTGGTCGCCCGCGCGATCAAGGCCGCCCGGGTCGTCGGCTTCGCCGACCTCGGCATGGAGGCGATCTACGAGTTCGAGGTGAAGGACATGCCGGTCACCGTCGCGGTCGATTCGGCGGGGACCAGCGTGCATCACACCGCGCCGCTGGTGTGGCGGGAGAAGATCGCGCGGGAGCGGCTGCTGGAGACGGCGTGAGGTGCTGGAATGACCCGCGTTGCTAAGCGCAACGCGCGCTTTCTCTCCGACGCACGCCTGAATTACGCCGAGTTTCTCGTGATGGTCGCCGCATATGGGTTTACCCTGCGCCGCGTCACCGGGAAGCCATGCCATCTACGCGCGGGATGGCATCGACGATCAGCTCAACCTTCAGCCTCGCGGCAAGGACGCCAAGCTCTACCAAGTCCGGCAGTTCAGGCGTATCGTCGCTCTTCATAACCTTACGCTGGACGAAGAACCGTGACGCCTCACTATCACATCAATCTATTCTGGTCGGACGAGGACGATTGCTGGATCGCCGACGTGCCGGATCTGCATTTCTGTAGCGCGCACGGGCCAACGCCGAATGAGGCGCTCGCCGAAATCCAGGTGGCGATGGGATTATGGCTGGAAGTGGCGACCGAGCGTGGCCTTCCAGCACCCGAAGCACTCTACCGCCCTGTCGAGGATCGCCGCGCGGCCTGATGTCCACCTACACCCTCGACACCGGCACCAGCCGCGCCACGCCCACCCCCGCGCCGATGAAGCGCGTCACCGTGCCGGCGGTGCGGGCGCGCAAAGGCGGCGAGCCGCTGGTGATGCTGACGGCCTATACCGTGCGCACCGCCCAGCTGCTCGATCCGCATTGCGACATGCTGCTGGTCGGCGACAGCCTGGGGCAGGTCATCTACGGCCTGCCGTCCACCGTGCCGGTCAGCCTGGAGATGATGTGCGCGCATGGCGCGGCGGTGGTGCGCGGCAGCTGGCATGCGCTGGTCGTCGTCGACATGCCGTTCGGCAGCTACGAGGCGTCGCCCGAACAGGCCTTCGCCGGCGCCGCGCGGGTGCTGAAGGAGACCGGCGCCGCGGCGGTGAAGCTGGAGGGCGGGGAGGCGATGGCGCCGACCGTGCGCTTCCTCGCGGAGCGCGGCGTGCCGGTGATGGGCCATGTCGGGCTGACGCCGCAGGCGGTCAACACGCTCGGCGGCTACGGCGCGCGCGGGCGCGATCCGGCCGAGGCGGAGAAGCTGTCGCGCGATGCCGCCGCCATCGCCGATGCCGGCTGTTTCGCCATGGTGGTGGAGGGCGTGGTCGAGCCGGTCGCGGTCGCCATCACCGGCGCCGTGGCCTGTCCGACAATCGGTATCGGCGCGTCCGCCGCCTGCGACGGGCAGGTGCTGGTGACCGAGGACATGCTGGGCATGTTCGAGCGGGTGCCGCGCTTCGTCAAACGCTACGAGGAACTGGGCGCGCGCGTGGCCGCGGCGGCCGCGGCCTATGCCGGGGAGGTGCGGGCGCGGGCGTTCCCGACGGCGGATCAGGTCTACGCGGCCAAGAGCTGAACGGCCACAACCCCGTCCATCCCGACCGCACTCGGTATGGACAGGGTGAGCGGGTGGCCGGCGGCCCTTCCCCCATGCGCGCCCGCCCGCTATCAGGCGCGCCACAGGAGAGATCGACTTGGCGCTGACCCCCCGGAACAACGACGCCTTCGTCCGCGAAGTGGACGAGGAGCTGCGCCGCGACAAGACGGAGGATTTCGTCCGCCGGTATGGCCGCGTGCTGATCGTCGCGGTCGTACTGCTGCTGGCGGCCGCCGGCGGGTATCTGTGGTGGCAGTCGCAGCGGGCCGAGCAGGCCGGGCTGGCGGCCGAGACGCTGGTCCAGTCCTATGCCGACATCGGCGGCGCCACCGGCGAGGCGAAGGGGCGCCAGGCGCTCGACACGCTCGCCCGGTCGGGCCGGGAGGGCTATGGCGCCACCGCCCGGCTGACGCTGGCGGCGCTCGCATTGCAGCAGGGCGACGTCGCCGGGGCCGCCGCCGCCTATGGCGCCATCGCCGCCGACACCGGCGTCGCCCGGCCGTTCCGCGACCTGGCGCTGATCCGCCAGACCGCCGCCGAATTCGACGCGCTGCCGCCGGGCACCGTCGCCGCCCGTCTCCAGGGCCTCGCCGTGCCCGGCAACCCATGGTTCGGATCGGCCGGCGAGATGGTCGCGGTGGCCCGGCTGAAGGCCGGCCAGCGGGCGGGGGCGGGGGCGCTGTTCGGGGCGCTGGCCCGGGATCCGGGCGTGCCCGAGACGATCCGTTCGCGCGCCGTTCAGATGGCCGGCATATTGGGGGTGGACGCGGTGGCCCGGACGGGGCTGCCCGGCACCATGGGCGGGACGACGAGCAGATGAATGCGATGAGGCGCGCCGCGACGGCGCTGGCGGCGACTTCGCTGCTGCTGGGCGGCTGCGGCATCTTCAAGTCGAGCAAGCCGAAATCGACGGTGCTGGGCGAGCGTATTCCGGTGCTCGCCTACGAGACCGGGGCCGAGCTCGATCCCGGCCTCGCCGACCTGGCCGTGACCCTGCCGGCGCCCGCCGCCAACGCCGCCTGGCCGCAGCCGGGCGGCAGCGCGTCCAAGTCGCTCGGCCAGCTGGCGCTCGGCTCGGGCCTGGCGCAAGCCTGGGCCGTCAAGGTGGCGGGCAACAGCGCCAAGGCGCGGCTCGCCGCCGGGCCGGTCGTCGCCGACGGCCGCGTCTACGTCACCGACGTCGACGCCACCGTGCGCGCCTTCGACGCCGCCACCGGCGGCGCGGTGTGGAGCACGTCGATCCGCGCCGAGGGCAAGGATGCGGTGCGCACCGCCTTCGGCGGCGGCGTCAGCCATGACGGGGACCGGGTCTATGCCACGACCGGGGTCGGCGACGTCGCCGCGCTGGACGCCAGGACCGGCGCGGTCGTCTGGAAGAAACGCCCCGGCGGGCCGCTGCGCGGCGCGCCGACGATCGCCAACGGCCAGCTCTATCTCATGAGCCAGGACAACCAGCTGCTGGTGGTGAAGAGCGCCGACGGCGCGACCGAGTGGACCGCGGCGGCGACGCTGGAGACCGCCGGCGTGTTCGGCGTCGCCGCGCCGGCCGTGGCGCAGGGGACGGTGGTGGCCGGCTTCTCCTCGGGCGAACTCACCGCCTATCGCTACGAGAACGGGCGCATCGTCTGGCAGGACGCGCTGTCGCGGACGTCGATCTCGACCGCGGTCGCCAGCCTCTCCGACATCGACGCCGACGCGGTGATCGATCAGGGCCGCGTCTATGCCATCGGCCAGGGCGGGCGGATGGTGGCGATGGAGCTGGTCACCGGCCAGCGGTTGTGGGAGCTGAACATCGCCGGCATCGATACGCCGTGGGTCGCCGGCGACTGGCTGTTCGTCGCGACCGACGACGCGCGGCTGCTCTGCATCCAGAAGACCAGCGGCAAGATCCGCTGGTCCACCCAGCTGCCGCGCTGGCGCAACGAGAAGAAGAAGTCCGATCCGATCGGCTGGACCGCGCCGGTGCTGGCCGGCGGGCGGCTGCTGCTGGCCTCCACCACCGGACAGCTGCTGGAGGTCGCGCCCGACACGGGGACGATGGGCGTCACCCGCAAGATCGGCGCGGCGGTCTATCTCCGCCCGGTGGTGGCGGGGAACACGCTGTTCGTGCTGGCGAGCGACGGGCGGCTGAGCGCCTGGCGGTAGGGTTCGCGCTCGCTCGGGCGGCTCATGCGGCCGCTCGTGGCGGCCGTTGCGCCGTCCGGGCGAGGACCGCCATCGCCGCGACCGCCGCCACTGCGGACAGCACGAAGGCCGCGCCGGCGAAGCGGACGGTGGCGTCGGGGGCGGTGAAACGGGCCAGCACCGGGCTCAGCATCAGCGGCGCGGCGATCGCGGCGAGCGCGTTGACGCTGCCGTTGAAACCCTGCAACTCGCCCTGCGCGTCCGCCGCGACCCGTGCCGACATCATCGCGAACAGCGACGGCTGGGCCAGCGTCTGGAAGCTGGAGAAGGCGAGGATGGGGAACACCATCCAGCCGTCCGGCGCGATGGCGAGCGCCACGAAGGCGAAGGTGCCGGCCGCCATGCCGATCAGGGCCGAGCGCCGTTCCCCCACCGCCCCGACGATGCGGCCGACGAACAGGATCTGGACCGCCGCCATCGTCGCCCCGGCCCAGGCGAGCGAGGCGCCGATCATCGCCGGCGACCAGCCGTAGCGGGCGATAGTGAAATAGGCCCAGGTGACCGGATAGACCAGCCCCGCGACGCTCCACAGGAAATAGACCGCCGACAGCGGCAGCACCCCGCGCACCGCCCGCAGCGCCTTCAGCGCGCCGAGCGGATTGGCGCGGCGCCAGTCGAGCGGGCGGCGGAGCGCCGGGGCCAGCGTCTCGGGAAAGGCGGCCGCGCCATAGAGCCAGTTGGCGCCGGCCAGCCCCGCCGCCACCCAGAAGGGCGCGCGCGGACCCAGCGTGCCGAGCAGCCCGCCGATCGCCGGGCCGACGATGAAGCCGATGCCGAAGGCGGCCGACAGCAGGCCGAAGCGCCGCGCGCGATCCTCCGCCGCGCTGATGTCGGCGATGGCGGCGGTCGCCGGGCCGTAGGTCGCGCCCAGCGCGCCCGCCAGCACCCGGCCGACGAACAGCCAGGCGAGCGTCGGCGCGGCCGCCATCAGCACATAGTCGAGGCAGAGGCCGCCGAGCGCCGCCAGCAGCACCGGCCGCCGGCCATAGCGATCCCCCAGATTGCCGATCAGCGGCCCCATCAGGAAGCCGGCGAGCGCATAGACCGCCGCCATCCACCCGCCGATCGCGGTCGCCCGATCCAGCCCGACATGGCCGAGCGTCTCGACGAGGCCCGGCAGCACCGGCAGGACGATGCCGAAGCCGATCGCGTCGATGAAGATGGTCGCGACGACGAAGCGGAGCGCGTTCCGGTTCGGGGCGGGCTGGGCGGCGCTCTCGATCATGGGCTTCCTTACACGTTCGCGCCGGGCCGGGCGGCCGGGACGACGATTTTCGCCTTGCCGGGCGGGATCAGGTGACGCGCCGCCGGACCGCGAAGCCGTCTTCCCGCCATTCCTCGCGCGCGAGCATCGCGGCGATGTGGTCCACCGCCCGCCACACGTCGGCGAAGCCGAGATAGAGCGGCGTCAGCCCGAAGCGCAGGATGTCCGGCGCGCGGAAATCGCCCACCACGCGGCGCGCGACCAGCGCCTGGATCATGGCGTGGGCGGCCGGATGGGCGAAGGCGATGTGGCTCCCGCGCGCGCCGGGATCGACCGGGCTCACCAGCCGCGGCGCCGGACAGCGCGCCGCCATGAGCGCGGCGAACAGATCGAACAGCGCCGCCGATTTCGCCCACAGCGCCGGCCCGGCCGCCTCCAGCATCAGGTCCACCCCCGTCTCCAGCGCCAGCAGGCTCAGCATCGGCGGGGTGCCGGCGCGGAAGCGGGCGATGCCGGGGGCGGGGACGTAGTCGTCGCCGAAGTCGAACGGCGCGGCATGGCCGAGCCAGCCGGCGATGGGCGAGCGCAGCCGCTCGTGCAGCCCGGCCCGCGCGAACAGGAACGCCGGCGCCCCCGGCCCTCCGTTGAGGTATTTGTAGCCGCAGCCCACCGCCATGTCGGCGCCCGTCCCGTCCAGGTCGACCGGCACCGCGCCGACCGAATGGCTCAGGTCCCAGATCACCCGCGCGCCGACGTCGTGCGCCACCCGCGTCAGCGCCGCCATGTCATGGCGCCGGGCGGTCTTGTAGTGGACGTGGGTCAGCAGCAGGATGCGCGTCTCCGGACCGATGGCGGCGGCGACATCCCCCCCCGCCACCGCCTCGACGCGCAGCCGCGGCAGCAGCGCCGCCGCGCCCTCGGCGACGTGCAGGTCGGTAGGAAAATTGCCCGCCTCGGTCAGCAGCACGCCGGGCCGGTCGTCCAGCGCCGCCAGCGCCACGATCGCCTTGTAGAGATTGACCGAGGTCGATTCGGCCACCACCACCTCGTCCGGCCGCGCGCCGATCAGCCGCGCGACCTTGCCGCCGATCCGCTCCGGCGCCGCCATCCATCCGGCGTCGTTCCAGCTGCCGACCAGCCCCTCGCCCCACTGCCGCGCCACCGCGTCGGCCTGTGCCGCGACCGTCGCCTCGGGGAGGGCGCCCAGCGAATTGCCGTCGAGATAGATCACCCCCGGCGGCAGGCGGAAGCGGGCGCGGAACGGGGCCAGCGGATCGGCGCGGTCGAGGGCCTCGGCATGGGCGAGGGAGAGGGGGTCGGTCATGGCGGCCTTGTGACGTTTGAGGGGGACGACGTCGATGATTGATGACGCCTGATCCTCGTCACCCTGAACTTGTTTCAGGGTCCATCTTTCCGCTTGGGCGTAGGGGCGTGTCGACGGATGGATGCTGAAACGAGTTCAGCATGACGGATCGGGAGGAGGTGCGCTTGCCCCCGCCGCGTCTCTGGCCTATATCGCGCTCCTCTCCTCTCGACATTGGTAACTTTGCCGGGGTCGGGGCCGAAAGGCTCCGGCGGCGAAGGAGCATGATTATTTTCGGGAGCGGCATGGCCGACATCGACGCGATCACGAAGCTCATTGAGCCGGAGGCCCAGGCCCTCGGCCTGGCGCTCGTGCGCGTGGCGATGTTCGGCGGGACGTCCGATCCGGTGTTGCAGGTTATGGCCGAGCGGCCCGACACCCGCCAGCTCGATCTCGGCGATTGCGAGGCGTTGAGCCGCCGCATCTCCGAGGTGCTGGACGCGGCCGATCCGATCGAGGCGGCCTATCGCCTGGAGGTCTCCTCCCCCGGCATCGACCGGCCGCTGACACGCGCCCGGGATTACGACGACTGGAAGGGTTTCGACGCGCGCATCCGCCTCGCCGTGCCGCTCGACGGCCGCAAGCAGTTCGACGGCCACCTCCAGGGGCTGGAAGGCGAATACGTCAAGCTCTACGCCGAGCGGGTCGGCGAAGTCTCGATTCCATACGCGTCGATCGGCAGCGCCAAGCTGATCCTGACCGACGCGCTCCTCAAAGCCACCGCGCCATTATCGTCCGCGGGAGCGGACGAGATCATCCATGAGGCGCCGGCCGAGGGCGCCGATAGCATCAAGCACGAAAGGTAGGACTCCCGATGGCCACCGCCATTTCCGCCAACAAGGCCGAGCTGCTCGCCATCGCCGACGCCGTCGCGCGCGAGAAGCTGATCGACCGCGAGATCGTGATCGAGGCGATGGAGGACGCCATCCAGCGTGCCGCCAAGGCCCGCTACGGCGCGGAGAACGACATCCGCGCCAAGATCGACACCAAGGCCGGCGACCTGCGCCTGTGGCGCGTCGTCGAGGTGGTCGAGGAAGTCGACAATTTCTTCACCCAGGTCTCCGTCGCCGAGGGCGAGAAGCTGGAGAAGGGCGCCGCGCTCGGCGACTATATCGTCGATCCGCTGCCCAATTTCGAGTTCGGCCGCATCGCCGCGCAGGCCGCCAAGCAGGTGATCTTCCAGAAGGTCCGCGATGCCGAGCGCGACCGCCAGTATGAGGAGTTCAAGGACCGCGCCGGCGAGATCATCACCGGCGTCGTCAAGCGCGTCGAGTTCGGCCA
>CAXTHU010000116.1:0-8379 GCA_964244125.1 uncultured Sphingomonadaceae bacterium | reverse complement strand
GCCCCGCGCCAGCAGCCAGGCGAGCGCGATCCGCGCGTTGGAGACGCCGTGCCGTGCCGCCACCGCGCCGATCGCATCGACGATCGCGAGGTTCTTCGGCAGATTCTCCGCCGAATAGCGCGGATCGTTGCGCCGCCAGTCGTCGGCGGCGATGTCGTCCAGGCTGCGGATGCCGCCGGCGAGGAAGCCGCGCCCGAGCGGGCTGTAGGGCACGAAGCCGATGCCGAGTTCGCGGCAGACAGGCAGGATCTCGGCCTCGACATCGCGTTCCCAGATCGAATATTCGGTCTGCAACGCCGCGATCGGATGGACCTTGGCCGCCCGGCGCAGCGTGCCGGCGCCCGCCTCCGACAGCCCGATATGGCGGATCTTGCCCTCCTTCACCAGTTCGGCCAGCCCGCCGACGGTCTCCTCGATCGGCACGCCGGGATCGACGCGATGCTGGTAGAACAGGTCGATCGTGTCGATCCCCAGCCGCTTCAGCGACCCCTCGCAGGCGCGGCGGGCGTTGGCCGGACTGCCGTCCAGCCCCGCCATCTCGTCGCCGTTCCATTTCATGGCGAACTTCGTCGCGATCACCAGCCCGTCGCGCCGGCCCCTGATCGCCCGCCCGACCAACTCCTCGTTGGTGAAGGGGCCATACATCTCGGCGGTGTCGAGGAAGGTGACGCCCAGATCGATCGCCGCGTGGATCGTGGCGATCGATTCGTTCTCGTCGGCGTGGCCGTAGACGATGTTGCCGCCCAGGATCATCGGCATGCAGCCGATGCCGATGGCCGATACCTCCAGGCCCCGGCCGAGCGTGCGATACTTCATGGCTGTCCTCCGGCGGCGGATGTCCGCATGCGCCCTCAACGAGCGCCGCCCGAGGGGGGTCCATCGACCGGCCTTGTTTCAGGAGCGGACGGGTCGGCCTTCGCCGGCCTTCGTTTCGGTCTTTCCAGAAAATCCCGGTGCCTTACCTTCCGGTCGATGGAGACCCTCGCCGAGATCGATTCGCATGCGCTGCTCGTCGCGTGGCGCGGTGGCGACCGCGGGGCGCGCGACCGGCTGTTCGCGCTGTTCTATCCCGACCTGCGGCGTTCGGCGGCGGCGATGCTGCGGCGCGAGGGCGGGGTCTCGCTGTCGACCGGCGACCTCGTCCAGGAATCGGTGGCGCGGCTGGTCGCGCTCGACCGGATCGACTGGGCCGACCGCGCGCATTTCATGGCCCTGTCGTCGACGATGATGCGCCGCGCGCTGCTCGACCATCTGCGCGCCAAACGCCGCTTCAAGCGCGAACACGAAAAAGTCCAGCTTCACACCGGCCTGTGCGGCGAGCCCGACCATGAGGTCGAGGCGCTCAACGACGCGCTGCACAGCCTCGCCACGATCGATCCCGAACGCGCGGACATCGTCGAGATGCGTTATTTCGGCGGCATGGAGATCGCCGACATTGCCACCGTCCTCGGCTGCTCCGAGGCGACGGTCAAGCGGCGCTGGGCCGCGGCGCGGCTGTGGCTGCTCGACGCGTTGACCGAACACTGAGCGCGCAGGACCTCGATCGGGCGGCGCTGGCGCTGCTCGACGCGGCGCTCGCCCGGCCCGCCGATGCGCGGCAGGCGCATGTCCGCGCCCATCCGGACCCGGCCGTCGTCGCGCGGACGCTGGCGCTGCTGCATGCCGGCGACGGCGCGGCGGCGTCGCTGCGCACCGGCACCGCGGCGCGCGGCGTCGGCGAGGCGCCGCTGCCCGAACGGATCGGCGCCTACCGGATCACCGGGCTGATCGGCCAGGGCGGCATGGGATCGGTCTATCGCGGGGAGCGCGCCACCGGCGATTTTGACCATGTCGTGGCGATCAAGCTGATCCGCCCCGGCGCCCTGTCGGATGCCTTCGTCGAGCGGTTCGCGCGCGAACGCCAGATCCTCGCGCGGCTGTCCCACCCGTATATCGCGCGGCTGTTCGACGGCGGCGAGACGGCGGCGGCGGAACCCTATATCGTCATGGAGTTCGTCGACGGCGTGCGGCTGGACGACTGGCTCGCCGGCGATCCGCCGCGCGCGGCGCGTATCCGGCTGTTCCTCGACATCTGCGCGGCGGTCGGCTTCGCGCATCAGAACCTCATCATCCATCGCGACCTGACGCCGTCGAACGTCCTGGTCGAGGGCGGCGGCAGGGCCAAGCTGATCGACTTCGGCATCGCCCGCCCGCCACTCGCCGCCCCGGCCGGCGATCCCGCGCACAGCCTGACGCCCGGCTACGCCGCGCCGGAACGGCTGGCCGGGCATCCCGCGACGACGCTGACCGACATCTATGCGCTCGGCGTGCTGCTCGCCCTGATATCCGGACCGGCGGCCGACGCGGACCTTCGGGCGATCGCCGCCCAGGCCCGCGCCGCCGATCCGGCGGCGCGCTATCAATCGGCCGACGCGCTGGCCGCCGACGTGCGGGCCTGGGCCTCGGGCGCGGTCGTCGCGGCGCGGCGCGGCGGGCGCCGCTATCGCCTGGGCAAGTTCGTCGCCCGCCACCGCGCCGGGGTGGCGGCGGGCGGCGTCGCGCTCCTCCTGCTGGTCGGCGCGCTGGTGGTCACGCTGCTGGCCAACGCCCGCGCCGAGACCGCCCGGGCCGAGGCCGAAACGCGTTTCGCGCAGACCCGCTCGATCGCCAAGTCCCTGCTGTTCGACGCCTATGACGAGGTCGGCAAGGTGCCCGGCGCCACCGCCGCGCGCGCCAGGCTCGCCGAGACCGGCCAGACCTATCTCCTCGCGCTGGCCGGCCAGGCCGACGCGCCGCGCGACGTGCGTATCGAGACGGGCCTCGGCTTCGTCCGCCTCGCCCAGGTCGTCGGCACCGGCGGCGACAGCCAGCTCGGGCGGCTGGAGGACGGCAGCAGGCTGCTCGCCCGCGCCGCGGCGGTGCTGGTGCCGCTCCACCGCGCCTATCCCGGCGATGTCGCGGTCACGCGGGCCTATGCCGCGCTGTTGATCGAGCAGACGGCCGTCGCGCTCTACACCGACAACGATCCGGTCAGGGCGCGCGCCGCCGCCGGGGAGACGCATCGCCTGCTCGCGGCGAACCCCGGCCGCGACGTCGAGACGGCGCGATTGAACGCCACGGCGTGGCAGGGCCTCGGCGACAGCTTCGCCTGGTCGAACGATTACGCGCGGGCGCGGGACGCCTATCTGGCGGGGGAGCGGTTCATCGCCGCGCTGCCGCCGCCGCTGCGCGACGCCCGCCCGGTACGCAAGGTGCGTTCGGCGAACGCCCGGCTGCTCGGCGAGGCGTATCACAAGCTCGGCCAGGAAAGCGCCGCGCTCGCCGCCGTCGCCGAGGCGGTCAGGCTCAACCGCGCGCTCGTCGCGGCCGATCCCGACGATCCGGCGCTGATCCGCAAGCTCGCCCTGTCGCTGTGGTATACCGCCGTCGTCGAGCGCAGCAACGCGCTGGATGCGAAGGCCGCGCGATCGATCGACGAAGCGGTGGAACTCGCCCGCGGGCTGCGCCGGCGCAGCAACGGCGACGCCACCTCGCTCCAGCTCGTGTCGTTCACCGGCGAGGTCCAGGCGCAGGTGCTGAGCGACCTCGGTCGCCATGCCGAGGCCTTCAGGGTCAACGACGAGGTGATCGCGGCGCATCGCCATATGGTCGCTCTCGCGGGAAACACCGCCGGCGCGCGCCGCAGCATGGCGATGGCGCTCACCACCGTCGGCGGCAATTTCTACAAGGGCCGGGCACGCGTCCGGGCGTGCGCCGCGTGGCGCGAAGCCCTGTCGCTCCTCGCCGGCAATCGCAGCCTGGGCGAGGAAGACCGCACCATGGCGATACCGCGGCTGCGTCGCGGCATCGCGCAATGCGACGGCGGCGGCCCGGTCACCGTCTTCGACGATGTCTAGAGCGCCAGGCTGATTTGGAATCGTTGCGAAATCGCCCTGGCGTCGGCAAAGGCCCTGTTCCCCGGCGCAGGCCGGGGTCCGGTCGGGGGACGCTCGTGAAGCGCGGAAACGCTCGAACTTCGCCGCCTTCCCAACTGGCTCCGCCTGCGCCGGGGAACAGGGAGGAGGTATGGCTTAAGGCCAGGCTCTCGCTGTCCGAGACGGTGGGTGTATTACGCAACGATCCCCAATACGGGAGCGACGACGTGGACTATGATGTCAGGCTGGGTCTGCATATCGACGGCGCCTGGATCGGCGCGGAGGGCCGGGACACGCATCGCGTCGTCGATCCGGCGACCGGCGCGACGCTCGCCGAGCTGCCGCTCGCGACGGCGCATGATCTGGACGCGGCGCTCGATGCGGCGGCGCGGGGCCATCGCCTGTGGCGCGGCAGGACGATCGACGAGCGCGCCGGCGTGCTGGCGGGCGCGGCGCGGCTGCTGCGCGAGCGCGCCGCCCGCATCGCCGCCATCGCCACCGCCGAACAGGGCAAGCCGCTGGCCGAGGCCAGGGGGGAGGTCGGCTATACCGCCGCGCTGGTCGACTTCTACGCCGGGGAAGCGCGGCGCAATTACGGCCGGGTGCTGCCGCGCGCGGCCGGCAGCCGGTCGATCGTGGTCCACGAGCCGGTCGGCCCGGCGGTCGCCTTCTGCCCGTGGAACTTCCCTGTCCTGAACCCGGCGCGCAAGCTCGCGCCGGCGCTCGCCGCCGGCTGCTCGATGATCGTCAAGCCGCCCGAGGAGGCGCCCGGATCGGCGATCGAGGTGGTCCGCTGCTTCCTCGACGCCGGATTGCCGCCCGAGGTGGTCGGCGTCGTGTTCGGCGTGCCCGACCGGGTCTCGCGCCACCTGATCGCCTCGCCCGTGATCCGCAAGATCAGCTTCACCGGCTCGGTGCCGGTCGGCAAGGCGCTGATGAAGCTCGCCGCCGACGGCATGAAGCGCACCACCATGGAGCTGGGCGGCCATTCGCCGGTGCTGGTGTTCGACGATTGCGACCTCGACCGGACGATCTCGCTCGTCGTCGCCAACAAGTTCCGCAACGCCGGCCAGGTCTGCATCTCGCCGACGCGCTTCTATGTGCAGGAAGGCATCTACGAGCGGTTCGCGGCGGCCTTCGTCGCGCGGACGCGGGCGCTCGCCGTCGGCGCCGGCGGGGCGGCCGGCACGACGATGGGTCCGCTCGCCAATCCGCGCCGTCCGCCGGCGATCGAGGCGCTCGTCGCCGACGCGCGGACCGCCGGCGCGCGCGTGCTGACCGGCGGCGAGCGGCCGGAGGGGCGCGGCTTCTTCTATCCGCCGACGGTGCTGGCCGACGTGCCGCTCGATGCGCGGGCGATGAACGACGAGCCGTTCGGCCCGCTGGCGCTGATGCGGCCGTTCAAGGATCTCGACGAGGCAGTCGAGCAGGCCAACTGCCTGACGTTCGGTCTGGCCGCCTATGTCTTCACCGAGAACGGCCGGCGCGCCAACCTGCTCGGCGACGCGATCGAGGCGGGGATGATCGGCATCAACGGCATGGCGCTGAGCCATGTCGACGCGCCCTTCGGCGGAGTAAAGGATTCCGGCCACGGATCGGAGGACGGCCCCGAGGGCATGGCGGCCTTCACCGTCACCAAGGCGATCCACCAGAGCTGACGCCGGCGCGCGCCGGTGCGTCGATCAATCGATCCGGAAGCCCGGCCCCTGTAGAGGATCGTCGCATAGATGCAGCCGTCGCTCCGGCGAAGGTCGGATCCAGTCGGGGAACGCCGATGATGACCGTAGCGCTCTTTACTTGAGCCGTTCGTGATCGAGCCAACTCACCCCTCCCCCGAAGGGGAGGGGCTCACGTCGGATCAATCTATCGCAAACGGCTAAGCCTCTCCAACTGGGCCTCGGCCCGCTTCCCCGGCCGATTACGCGCTGTAATACATGTCGAACTCGACCGGGCTGGGGGTCATTTCCCACCGCGCCACTTCGGCCATCTTGATCTCGATATAGGCGTCGATCTGGTCGTCGGTGAACACGTCGCCGCGGGTCAGGAAGGTGCGGTTCCTGTCCAGCTCGTCCAGCGCCTCGCGCAGGGACGCGCAGACGGTGGGGACCTGCTTCAGCTCCTCGGGGGGCAGGTCGTAGAGGTTCTTGTCCATCGCCTCGCCGGGATGGATCTTGTTCTGGATGCCGTCGAGCCCGGCCATCAGCAGCGCGGCATAGGCCAGATACGGGTTCGCCGTCGCATCCGGGAAGCGCACCTCGACCCGCTTGGCCTTCGATCCGGCGCCATAGGGGATGCGGCAGGACGCCGAGCGGTTGCGCGCCGAATAGGCCAGCAGCACCGGCGCCTCGTAACCCGGCACCAGCCGCTTGTAGCTGTTGGTCGACGGGTTGGTGAAGGCGTTGCAGGCTTTCGCATGCTTGATGATGCCGCCGATGAAGTGGAGCGCGAGATCGGAGAGGCCGGCATAGCCGTCGCCGGCGAACAGCGGCGTCGATCCGTTCCAGATCGACAGATGGGTGTGCATGCCCGAGCCGTTGTCCTCCTTGATCGGCTTGGGCATGAAGGTCGCCGTCTTACCATAGGCCTGCGCCACCTGGTGGACGACGTATTTGTAGACCTGCATCCGGTCGGCGGTGGTCACCAGCTTGCCGAAGGTGAGGCCGAGTTCGTGCTGGGCGGCGGCCACCTCGTGATGGTGCTTGTCCATCGGCAGGCCCATTTCGAGCATGGTCGAAACCATCTCGCCGCGGATGTCGACGGCGCTGTCGACCGGGGCGACGGGGAAATAGCCGCCCTTGGCGCGGGGGCGATGGCCGAGATTGCCGCCTTCGTATTCGCGCGAGGTGTTGCCGGGCAGCTCGATGTCGTCGACCTTGTAGTAGCTGGTCGAATAGCTGTTCTCGAACCGCACGTCGTCGAACATGAAGAACTCGGCCTCGGGGCCGACATAGACGGTGTCGCCGATGCCGGTGGAGGCGCAATAGGCCTCGGCGCGCTTGGCGGTGGAGCGGGGATCGCGCGAATACAGCTCGCCGGTCGACGGCTCAACGATGTCGCAGACCAGGATCAGCATCGGCGTCGCCGAGAAGGGATCGACGTAGATCGCGTCGAGATCCGGTTTCAGGATCATGTCGCTCTCGTTGATCGCCTTCCAGCCCTCGATCGAGGAGCCGTCGAACATGAAGCCGTCGGTCAGCTCGTCCTCGCCGACGACGTTCTGGCACATCGTCAGATGCTGCCACTTGCCCTTGGGATCGGTGAAGCGGAGGTCGACCCACTCGATCTCCTTGTCCTTGATCGTCTTCAGGACATCGGCTGCCTTGTTGGCCATGAAAATCTCACTCCCTCGCTCGTAACTCGAAATATCAGATCGCGTCGCCGTCGCGTTCGCCGGTGCGGATGCGGATGGCGCTGTCAACCGGCATGACGAAGATCTTGCCGTCGCCGATGCGGCCGGTCTGCGCGGCATGCTGGATCGCCTCCACCACGCGGTCCGCCATGGCGTCGTCCACCACCACCTCCAGCTTCACCTTGGGCAGGAAGTCGACGACATATTCGGCGCCGCGATAGAGTTCGGTATGGCCCTTCTGGCGGCCGAAGCCCTTCGCCTCGGTCACGGTGATGCCGGACACGCCCACCTCGTGCAGCGCTTCCTTCACCTCGTCCAGCTTGAACGGCTTGATGATCGCCTCGATCTTTTTCATGCTCGCGCTCCTGCCGCCCACGCGAACGCTTATGGGCCGGGGTTCAATAAGCGTGCCAGACGCCGAATCGCAAGCGGCGGCCGCTATTCGGCGCGGCGGGTCTCCGACGGCTGCCGATTTAGCGGGCAGGGCGGCGGCGCCTGCCTGTTTGCTGGGCAGCGGCCTGCCCATAGCTTGCCGCATTTGCTTGCCAGAGGGCCGTGTCGGCGATGTCGGGAGGATCATCACATGCGCGCGATCATCCTTGCCGCCGGCCAGGGCTCGCGGCTCGGCGCGCTCACCGCCGATCGGCCGAAATGCCTGATCGCGTTCTCGGGGCGCACCCTGCTCGACTGGCAGCTCGACATGCTGGCTGCGGGCGGCGTCGACGAGGTGACGGTGGTGACGGGCTTCCGCGACGACCAGGTCGCCGCCGCGCTCGCCCGGCGGACCGGCGGGCCGCGCGTCGCGACGCGGTTCAACCCGTTCTACCAGGTCGCCGACAATCTCGGCACGGTGTGGATCGCGCGGGAGGATTTCGCCGGCGACTGCCTGGTGCTGAACGGCGACACGCTGGTCGGCCGGGAGATCGTCGGCAAGGTGCTGGCCGCCGGCCTGCCCGGCATCGCGGTCACGGTGGACGAGAAGGACGGCGGCTATGACGAGGACGACATGAAGGTCGTCCGCGACCCCGACGGCCGGCTGCGGCGGATCGGCAAGCGGCTGGGCGATGCGCCGGTCAACGCGGAGTCGATCCGGCTGATCGCCTTTCGCGGCGACGGCGCGGCTCGCTACGTCTCGAC
>CAXTHU010000115.1:0-8473 GCA_964244125.1 uncultured Sphingomonadaceae bacterium | reverse complement strand
GCAAACCATCCAGCTCGCACTCGAAAAACGCCTCGTAATCCATCAACATCCTCCCCGTAGTTCAGTCCACGACGGCCTTTGCCGCCTTTGCCCGTTCCATCGCCGGCTGTTTTGGCGCAGGTTGGGCCCAACGCCACATCTTCGCGTCGCGCAGCGGCAGCACCAGGAACAGATGCTCGACCACGCCGAGCGCCGCCAGCCCGGCGATCAGCGTCGCGGTCGCCGCCGCCCCGCTCCCGACCGTCCCCGCTTCCGCGCTCATCCAGGCCCAGGCGGCGATACCCCCGCCCAGCGCGATCGAAAAGGGGAACAGCGGGTTCATCGCCCGCGTGCCGAAATAGCTCTTGAGATAGGCCAGATGCGCCGGGAACACCTCGTCGCTGAGGTTGGCCACGCCCAGGAACAGGTTGAACTTGGCCGACAGCCGCATGACGAACAACAGCAGGAAGGTGAGCGGGGCGGCCTGGTTGGGCTGGCCCCAGGTCAGCGCGAACAGCCCCGCCGCCGTCGCCGCGATGGCGATCTCGTGATGGATGACGGTGGCGGTCGCCGCCCTGAACCGCGCCCGGCCGGCCAGCCCCGGCGGGCAGCGTTCGCGGCTCGGCCCCGTGACGGCGCCCATCAGGAAGCTCATCTCGTGCCAGCCCCAGATCAGGATCGCGGCGCCGAAGCCGGCATAGGCGGCGGCGACGCCGGTATCCGATGCGCCCCGCCAGACCATCGCCGCCGCCACGACGGCCGCGATCCCGACGACCACGAGGCTGGCGCGGAAGGTCTCGCGCGGGCGGCTGTCCAGCCAGACCACCGCGCCGGTGCCGATGAACCACATCAGCAACGCGAAGAGGAGCGGCGGGACGGTCACGGGATCATCACCATGCCGGCACCATCCGCACCGTCGCCGGCGCGGCGTTGCGCTTGACCGGCACCAGATAGAGCCGGGCGAAAGCCACCGCCGCCGCCACCGTCAGCCCGGCCCGCCTGATCCCGCCGATCACGCCGCCACGCGCCCTGGCCGCCTCGATCCGGGCCGCGATCCGCCGCATCCGCTCCAGCCCGGCGCGGAAGCGGGGGCTGTCGCTGTCGAGCACCATCGGGAAGACCTGGCGCGTGATCTCCGAGCAGGTGGCGAAGACGCGCATGTCATACTCGGTCGGGTCGATGCCGAGCGCCTGGTGGAAGGCCGGGCGGTTGTGGTCGCGGACATACATCGTCGCATAGACCGCGACGAGGAAGAAGCGGACCCAGAGCTTGTTCACCCCTTGCAGCAGCCTGGGATCGTTGCGCATCAGTATGGCGAAGGCGTCGCCATGGCGGAACTCGTCGTTGCACCACAGCTCGAACCACTCGAAGATCGGGTGGAAGCGCAGCTCCGGATGGCGCGCCAGATGGCGGAAGATGGTGATGTAGCGGGCATAGCCGATCTTCTCGCTGAGATAGGTGGCGTAGAAGATGAACTTCGGCCGGAAGTAGGTGTAGCTCTTGGTCTTGGTCAGGAAACCGAGATCGACGCCGATGCCGGCGTCCTTCAGCGTGTCGTTGATGAAGCCGGCATGGCGGCTCTCGTCGCGGCTCATCAGCTTGAACAGCTGCTTGATGTCGGGGTTCGTCACCCGCTTGGCGATCTCGGCATAGAGGATGCAGCCGGAGAACTCGGCGGTGAGCGAGCTGACGAGGAAGTCGATGAACTCCTCGCGCAGGCCGTCCGGCAATCCCTCGATGACGCCGTCGAACGCCCTGGTCCGCTTGAAGTGCAGCCGGTTCGGATCGCTCGCCATCTCGGCGATCAGCGCGTCCCATTCGGCGCGCACGGAAGATACGTCGATCCGGTCCATCGCGGCGAAATCGGTGGTGTAGAAGCGCGGGGACAGGACGGTGTCCTCGCGCGCGATCTTCAGCGTGTCGGGTGCGGCGGTGATCGGCGTGATCGCGTTCATGGCAGGGTCCGATCGCTGAAGCTGACTTCGTAGAGTTCGGTCATCTCGAAATGGCCGGCGAACTTGGTCCACAGCCGCCCGACCGCGCCGGCGCGCTCCACCGTCGCCATCCGCTCCTCGATCCGCCGCTCGCCGAAGGCCACGCGGATGGGCGCGCCATGGACGCGCACCCGGTCGCCCGGCCCCACCGCCACCGCGCCGGCCAGCTCGACATGGGCGCACAGCTGCTCTTCGCTATGCTCGATCTCGACCCGGCAGGGCGTGTCGAAGCGGGTGCGGCGGAAGGCGCTCACGCCGCCGGCCCCTTGCCGCCGAGCAACGCGGCGAAGGTGGCGCGGTTGGTCGTGCCGAAGGCGGTCAGCTCGATCGTGCGGCCCGTCGCGCTGTCGGTCAGCGACAGCTCGCCGTCGCGCCACAGCGTCAGGTTGAACGGCGGCGCATCGCCGATGCCGCTCGCGCGCCGCTCGCGCGCCAGCCCGCGCATCACGCCGCGGATGAAGCCGGTCTTCTCGCCCGGCTCGATGATCCAGGCGGTGCCGCCGGTGCGCGCATCCCGGATCACGACCGCGCCGTCGCGGCGGTCGAGGAAGCGCAGGTCGCGCGAGGCGACGGGCGCGACATGCCCGGCCGCGCGCATCGCCGCCGGCGAGGCGGAAGGCGGGATACGGGCGATCCGGACAACCGCCACCGAGCCCAGCGCGAAGAGCGCCATGGCGCACGCCAGCGCGACGCTGCCGCGCGGCAGCATGTTGCGATGGTCGTGGGCGGCGGCGCTCATGCCGCCGCCGCCGCTTCGGCGAAGGCGGGCATGCGCTCGACCTGCGGCGCCGGCGCCGGCGCCGCGATCCGTCCGTCGGGACTGGCGGCGAGGCAGTTGCGCGCGATCAGCGCCGCGACGCCCGCCGCATCCGGCAGCGCGCGCAGCATCGGCTGCGGCGTCACGATCCGCCAGGGGCGGGCATGCGGCCAGAGCGCGGCATAGCCGAGTTTCTGCGATCCGGTGAGGCCGAGCGGCAGGTCGCCGGACCCGTCGGCCCGCGCCGCGAGACCGACCGCGCCGACCATCTTGAGCGGCAGGTTGATGCATTTGGGCAGCGCGATGCCGATGCGCAGCACGATCCGCCGGTCGGTCAGCGTATAGATCGTCGTCCGCGCCGAACCCCAGGCGAGCAGGTAGAGGAGGCCCACGCCGACGATGCCGAGCACGCCCGTCATCGCCACGCCGACCAGGTCGCCCGGCCCGCCGATCCCGGCGGCGAGCGCGCTTCCCAGCGCGAAGGCGACGAGCAGCGCGAAATAGGCGGCGATGCCGCGCGTGTGGAAGGCGGTGCGCGCCAGCACGCGCCAATCGGGCGATCCCTGCCACAGCATCGTCTCGCCTGGCGGCAGGAAGCCCGGCAGGCCCGGCACCGGCTCGTTGTCATATTCGGTCACAGCAGCGGCTCCTGGCGGGACGGCATGGCGTAGAGATAGCCGCCGCCGAAATAGGCCTGGACGCGATCCTCCTCGTAGAGGGTGATCCGGTCGGCGGCGTCGATCCGCGGCGCGGCGGCGAATTGCCCGGCCATCAGCGCATCGACGACGACCACCCCCCGCCGCCGGTCGACCTTGGCCATCATCATCGGCGCCAGCACCGTGCCCGCCGCATCGTCGAGCGCGACCGCCAGATAGCGGACGAGCCGGTCGGCCTTGTCGATCCAGAGGTCGACGATCCGGCCCGCGACCTTGCGGTCGGCCCCGATCACCGGCCAGCCGATCAGGTCCGCGTCGCCCCGGGCGATGCTCCACCCGGGGGCGAGGCCGATCGGCACGATGCGCGGATGGCCCTCCATGTCGAGGTCGGGGCGTTTCGCGCGATCGGCCCAGGCCGCCGGGCCGATGCCGTCGACCAGCGGATCGCCGGTCGGCACCAGCGGCGCGCCGTCGAAGCGTTCCGTCCTGCGCGCGGCAAGCTGAAGGGAGTCGCGGCCGCCCGTCGGATTGGCGACGGTGCCGTGGCCGAAGGGCAGGCGGAACAGCTTGGGTGTGGCCATGCTGAGCGGTCCGCCGGGGAGATGGACCCGGCCGGTCAGGTCGTCCTCGACCGGATAGCCCTCGCGCCGGTCCTCGCGGCGGAGATAGAAGACGAGGCCGACGAAGAACAGCACGAAGGCCCAGAACACCAACTGGGCGACATCGAGGTGCGGCGTGAGATCGGGATGCATCTGACTTCCCCCTTTCAGATCGGGAATGCGCTGAGGCCGAAGCGGGTCGATGGCGCCCCGCGCGCGATATCGCCGCCGACCAGCGGGCCGAGCGCCACGAGCGTGCCGAGCAGCAGCATGATCTCGGCGAGGTAGACCGCGGCATAGCCGGTCGCCGGTCCCGCCAGCGCGCTGCCCAGCCGGTTGGCGACGGCGGCCGAGGAGACCAGGTCGCGGAAGAAGGCGCCGAGCGCGATAGCGACGCCGCCGCAGGTCGCCTGCACCGCGCCCCAGGCGCCGAGCGCGAGGCCGGTGCGGCCGCCAAGCGCGTCGGTGTCCGAGATCGCCATCGCCGCCGTCAGCGTGCCGACCGAGAACAGCCCGCCGCCGAGCCCGATCAGCATCGCGCCGATCCCCAGCAGCGCCACCGAATGGAGCGGCCCGGCGAAGATCACCATCAGGAAGGCGGCGATCCCCGCCACCCCGCCGAAGCCCGCCAGCCGGTGCGGGTCCGATCCCTCGCCCAGCCGCCGGGCGGCCAGCGCGAAGCCGCCGAGCATCCCCACCGCCCACAGCGCGGTGAGCGAGGTGGTGGCGCCGACCGACAGCCCCAGTATCTGTCCGCCATAGGGTTCGAGCAGCACGTCCTGCATGCTGAACGCCGCCGCCCCCAGGCCGACCGCCACCAGCAGCCGCAGCGTGCGCGGCCGGGCGATGAAGATCGCCCATACCGCGCGGAACGCCGGCCCGGCCTGGCGCGAGGCGCCGCCGCCCCGGCTGCGCGGCTCCTGCTTCCACAGCGCGACGATGTTCAGCAGCATCGTCAGCACGGCGGCGCCCTGGACCAGCTGGACCAGCTTGGTCGGCGAGAAATCGGCCAGCAGCCGGCCGATCACCAGCGCGCTCGCCATCATGCCGAGCAGCAGCATGACGTAGAGCAGCGCCACCACCCGCGGCCGCGCCTCGGCGGGGGCCAGGTCGGTCGCCAGCGCCAGGCCGGCGGTCTGCGTCGTGTGCATCCCCGCCCCGATCAGCAGGAAGGCGAGGCCGGCGCCGACCTGACCCGCCCCCGCCATCCGCGCGCCCCCGTCCGCCATGGCGCCGCCCGACATCACCAGCAGGGCGAAAGGCAGCAGGGCCAGGCCGCCGAACTGCATCAGCGTGCCGAACCAGATATAGGGCACCCGCTTCCAGCCGAGGATCGACTGGTGACGATCCGAGCGGAAGCCGATCAGCGCCCGCATCGGCGCGAACAGCAGCGGCAGCGACACCATCGCCGCGACGATCGAGGCGGACATGCCGAGTTCGACGATCATCACCCGGTTGAGCGTGCCGGTCAGCAGCACCGCCGCCATGCCGACCGAGACCTGGAACAGCGAGAGGCGCAGGATGCGGCCGAGCGGCAGGTCCGGCGTCGCGGCATCGGCGAACGGCAGGAAACGCGTGCCGACCCGGTTCCAGAACGCACCGCCGCGGATCGCGCTGCTCATCGAGCCAGCACCTCCAGCGCGTGGCTGGTATAGAAGCCGCTGGCGATCCGCGCGCCCCGGCCGATGCGGGCGGCGGGCAGCGCGCCGGCGATCAGCGTGCGCAGCAGCCGCTCGCGCACCGGCTCGATCGCCGGCGCGCGGTCGCCGCGCGGGAACAGCTTGCCGACCGCATGCATCACCTCCAGCGGCGCGCTGGACGGGGCGAAGGTGAAGAGCAGCGATCCCCCGGTCCGCTCCGCCAGGCCGCGCAGCACCGCGACGATGTCGAAGGCGCGATAGTGGATCAGCGAATCCATCGCCACGACATGGTCGAAACGGCCGAGCGCCGGGTCGAGCATGTCGCCCACCCGCCAGTCGATCGGAAGGCCCGACGGTGCCCGCGCCCGCGCGATCCCGACGAGGCTGCCGGCGACGTCGATCGCCACCACCGCGGCGCCGCGCCGGGCCGCCTCCACCGCCAGCGCGCCGGTGCCGCAGCCGGCGTCGAGCAGGCGCAGGCCCGTCATGTCCGCCGGCAGCCAGCCCAGCAGCGTGTCGCGCATCCGGTTGCGCCCGGCGCGCACCGTCGCGCGGATGCCGCTGACCGGCGCGTCCGAAGTCAGCCGCTCCCACGTCTTGCTGGCGGTGCGATCGAAATAGGTTTCGAGCCGGCCGCGCCGATCATCGTAGGTGGTGGAGAGGCTTACCATCACTCGAACCCCAGGAACTCGAAGATCTCGCGGTCCTTCATCGGTCGCGCGTCGAGCGGCTCGCATCCCGCCCACATCTGCGCCGCCAGGCGCTTGTATTCGAGGCAGGCGGCATCGACCTCGGGGGTCGAATCCATCTCGAACAGGGTGCATTTCTTCAGGCGCGAGCGGCGGATCGCGTCGAGATCGGGGAAATGGGCCAGCCGCTTCAGGCCCGTCGCCTCGTTGAAGCGGTCGATCTCGTCAGTCGCGGCCGAGCGGTTGGCGATCACCCCGGCCATGCGCACGTCGTAATTCTTCGCCTTCGCCTTGATCGCGGCGACGATGCGGTTCATCGCGAAGATGCTGTCGAAGTCGTTGGCCGCCACCACCACCGCGCGCTCGGCATGTTGCAGGGGTGCCGCGAACCCGCCGCACACCACGTCGCCCAGCACGTCGAAGATCACGACGTCGGTATCCTCCAGCAGGTGATGCTGCTTCAGCAGCTTCACCGTCTGCCCGACGACATAGCCGCCGCAGCCGGTGCCCGCCGGCGGCCCGCCCGCCTCGACGCACATGACGCCGTTATAGCCCTCGAACATGTAATCCTCGGGGCGCAGTTCCTCGGCGTGGAACTCCACCGTCTCCAGCACGTCGATCACCGTCGGCATCAGCTTCTTGGTGAGGGTGAAGGTGCTGTCGTGCTTGGGGTCGCAGCCGATCTGGAGCACCCGCTTGCCGAGGAGGGAAAAAGCCGCCGAGAGGTTGGACGAGGTGGTCGACTTGCCGATCCCGCCCTTGCCGTAGACGGCGAACACCTTGGCGTTGCCGATGCGGTCGGCGGGATCGAGGCCGACCTGGAGCGAGCCTTCGCCGTCCATTCCGCGCGTGGGGGGATCGAGCAGTGCCATGATCGTTTCCTTTATGCCGCCACCGCGACGATGCCTTCGAGGCGGTCCTCGAGGTCGTCGCTGGCGGCATGGAGTGCGGCGAGCGTCGCCGCGTCGGGGGTCCAGAAATTGCGCTCGCTCGCCTCGATCAGACGGTTGGCGACGCGGGCGGAGGATTTGGGGTTCAGGTCGGCCAGCCGCGCGCGCATCGCGTCGTCCAGCACGAAGGTCTCGCTGATCTTCTGGTAGACCCAGGGGGCGACGTCGCCGGTCGTCGCCGACCAGCCCATCGTGTTGGTGACATGCCCCTCGATGGCGCGCACCCCCTCGAAGCCGTGCTTCAGCATCCCTTCGTACCAGGCCGGGTTCAGCGTGCGGGTCCGCGTCTCCAGCGCGACCTGCTCGCCCAGCGTCCGCACCCTGGCCGCACCCTGGGTGGCATCGACGATGTAGACCGGCGCCGCCTGGCCCCGCGCCCGCGTGATCGACCGGCTGATGCCGCCCAGCGCGTCGACGTAATGATCGATGTCGGTGACGCCCAGCTCGACCGAGTCGAGATTCTGATAGGCCAGTTCGACGCCGGCCAGCGCGCTCTTGAACAGCGCGGCCTGCCGCGCGGGCGTGCCGCTGCGGCCGTAGGCATAGCCTTTCTGCCGCTCGAACACCTCGGCGATCTCGTCCGGGTCGGTCCAGGCGCCGTCGTCGATCAGCATGTTGACGTTGGCGCCGTAGGAGCCCTCCGCGTTGGAGAAGACGCGCAGCGCCGCCGTCTCCAGGTCGCAGACGTGCAGCGCCTGGTGGGCGAGCGTGTGCTTGCGGACGAAGTTCCGCTCAAGCGGCTCGTCGGCGCTGGCGGCGGCCCAGGCGGCCTCGGCGATCATCCGCGTCTGGAGCGGCAGCAGGTCGCGGAAGATGCCCGACAGGGTGACGATCACGTCGATCCGCGGACGGCCGAGTTCCGCCAGCGGGATCAGCTCGGCGCCGGCCAGCCGGCCATAGCCGTCGAAGCGCGGCCTGGCGCCGATCAGCGCCAGCGCCTGGGCGATCTGGGTCCCCTCGCTCTTCAGGTTGTCGGTCCCCCACAGCACCATGGCCAGGCTCTCGGGGAAGGCGGCGCCGCCGGCCATGTGGCGGGCGATCAGCTCGTCGGCCTGCTGGGCGCCCTGCGCGCAGGCGAAGGCGCCGGGGATGCGGAAGGGATCGAAGCCGTGGAGGTTGCGCCCCGTCGGCAGCACCTTGGGATTGCGCAGCAGGTCGCCGCCCGGCACCGGCGCGATGAACCGCCCGTCCAGCGCGCGGACGAGCGCG
>CAXTHU010000114.1:0-8606 GCA_964244125.1 uncultured Sphingomonadaceae bacterium | reverse complement strand
CGCCGACGATCTTGGCGCATTTGCGATAGGGCCGGCCGGGGACGAAGCCGCCCTCCTGGCTGGCGAACAGGATGCGGCGGTGGACCGGCTTCAGCCCGTCGCGCACGTCTGGCAGCGCGCGGCTGACGATGACCGACATGGCATAGTCGAGATAGCTCGACTTCATCTCGTCGACGATCGAGATGGGGGTGATATCGCTTTCGTCGACGGTCGGCGGCGTGCTGGCCAAGTGCGGGTTCCACGGCTGTCGGAATGGTCGGCCACACTAGCGCGGCCGGCCGGGGAACGCCACCCTCGGGGTGTTTGCAGGCGTCCGTCAGGTGCCGATGATGCGCGACATCGGCCGCCCCCGCGGCGGGCAGGCACGCGGCGACTACACTGCGGTCGCGCCGCCGGCGGCCTGCTCCGCTGCCGCCGCAAGGACATGCTCGCTCCACTGATTGAGGCTCTGTCCGGCAAGCTGGGCGGCGCGGACCGCGCCCGCGTGAACCAGCGGATCGACGCGGAGCATCAGCCTGCCGGAATAGGGCCGCTGCGGCTCCCTGCCGATCTTGGCGCAGGTCGCGAGGTAATCGTCCACCGCCTCGCGAAATGCATGGATCAGCCCATCGACGGTATCGGCGTGGAAGCCGACGCCGTCCTCGATCCCGGCAATCCTGCCGAAGAAGATGCGATCCTGCGCGTCGAACTCGATCTTGGCGCTATAGCCACCATGGGTCAGAACGTCGGTCACGCTGTCACTCCCGATCTCGTCAAATAAGCGCGGGCGGCACGAACCTGATAGCGTTTCGCCTCCTTTGCGGGGTGGGGCCGGTGGAAAGCCTCGATCATCCCATCCTTCACGAAGCGGATGCGCGGGCCGCTTCCCTCGACAGCCGAGCAACCGGCGGCGATCAGCAGGCCTTCGACGGCCGCCCGCTCGATCGTGCCCGAGACCGGATCTTTGAAGATCGCCCTGAGCGTCCGGACGTGCTTGCTGTTCATGCTATCATCGATCTCTACGATCTGGGCGACGGTCGCCAGACCCAGCGCCACGTCACGATCGGGAAATGCACCGCGCGCATCGCGCTCCTGGGTCGCCAGCGCGACGATATCGACGCCGCCATCCGCGAACTGACCGACTTCGTCGCCACGGTGCGGCAGGCGGACAGGAACGCCGGCTAGGCCGGACCGGGCGGGAGGAATGCCGGGCTCCGCCGCGCCCCTGCGCGACACGCGCTACGTGCTGGACGCCGTGCGGCGAAGGCCGGAGCCCAGCGCATGACGAGGGATCCGCGCGACGGCGCGGGCGCTCTACCGCTTTTCTCGATTGGGCCGGGGCCCGGCCTTCGCAGGGGAACGGCTATTGCGTCACCTGTCCGCCGCATCCCCCGCCGGCACGGCGCTCGCGCCCGTCCCCAGCGCGCTCAGGATGAAGGCGTAGGCCTCGGCCCGCTCCTCCAGCGCGATGAACCGCCCGGTCTTGCCGCCGTGCCCCGCGCCCATGTTGATCTTCAGCAGCAGCGGGTTGGCGTCCGTCTTGGTCGCGCGCAGCCGCGCGGTCCATTTGGCCGGCTCCCAATAGGTCACGCGCGGATCGTTCAGCCCGCCGGTTATCATCATCGGCGGATAGTCGTGCGCCGCGACATTGTCGTAGGGGCTGTAGGAACGGAGCAGCGCGAAGGCGGCGGCGTCCTTGATCGGGTTGCCCCATTCGGGCCATTCGCCCGGCGTCAGCGGCAGGCTCTCGTCCTGCATCGTGTTCAGCACGTCGACGAAGGGGACGTTGGCGACCACCGCGCCCCAGAGCTTGGGGTCGGTGTTGACGATGACGCCCATCAGTTCGCCGCCGGCCGACCCCCCTTGCGCGGCGATGCGCCCTTCCGAGGTGTAGCCCGCCTTGACGAGGCCCCTGGCCGCATCGGTGAAGTCGCGGAAGGTATTCCAGCGGTTCTTCGCCGTCCCGTCGAGATACCAGCCGTAGCCCATGTCGTCGCCGCCGCGGATATGCGCGATGGCGACGGCATAGCCGCGATCGACCAGCGACAGCCAGTTGGCGTTGAACCCCGGCGGCGTCGCATAGCCATAGGCGCCATAGGCATAGACGAAGGCCGGCGCCTTCCCGTCCTTCACGAAGCCCTTGCGCGTGACGACCGAGACGGGGATGCGCTTGCCGTCGCGGGCGGCGGCGTAGAAGCGTTCGGTGACATAGTCGGCGGCATCGTAGCCCGACGGGATCTTCTGCACCTTCAGCGTGGCGAGCGCCCCGGTCGCCGGGTCGTAGTCGTAGGTCGTCGCCGGCGTGACGAGCGACGAATAGCCGAGGCGGTAGGCCGGCGGATCATATTCCGGGTTGTCGCCCAGGCTGGCGGTATAGCTCGCCTCGGTGAACGGCACGCGCGTCTCGTGCCCGGCATGATCGCGCAGCACGATCTGGTCGAGGCCGTCGATCCGCTCGCTGATGACCAGATGCCGCGCGAAGCTGGTCACGCCGGTGAGATAGACGCGGTCGGAACCGGCGATCACCGTGGTCCACGTCCCCGGCGTCGCCGGGTCGGCCTGCGCCAGGCGGAAGTTTTGGTGGGTGTCGTTGGTCAGCACCCACAGCTTGCCGTCGCCGCCGTCGACCGAATATTTCCGCTTGTCCTTGCGCGCGCTGACGAGGACCGGGGCGGCGCCGGGCCGGTCGGCGGGGATCAGCCGCACCTCGTCGGTGGCGTTGTCGCCGGTTCCGACGATCAGCCACCTGCGATCCTGCGTCCGGCCGACGCCGACGCCGAAGCCGATGTCCTTGGTCTCCTCATAGACGGTCGTGTCGGTGGCGGGATCGCCGCCGACATGATGCAGCCGCGCGCGATAGCTGCGCCACTGGTCGTTCACCTCGGTATAGAGCAGCGCCTTAGAATCCGCGCTCCACGCGACTTCGCCGCGGGTGACGGCGGATACCGTCTCGACATCCTTGCCGGTCGCCAGATCGCGGATGCGCAGCGTGAAGCGTTCCGAGCCGTTGCCGTCCGAGGACCATGCCGCCAGCCGCCCGTCGGGGCTGACGTCCAGCGTGCCGAGCCGGAAATAATCCTTGCCCGCCGCCTCCGCCGGCTCGTCCAGCATCACCTGCTCCGGCCCGCCCGCGACCGGCCGGCGGGACCAGACGCGATATTGCCCGCCCGGCTGGAACGCCCAGCGATAGATCCAGTCGCCGTCCTTCTGCGGCACGGAGGCGTCGTCCTCCTGCACCCGCCCCTTCATCTCGGCGACGAGGCGATCGACCATCGGTCGCAGCGGCTTCATCGCGGCGTCGAAATAGGCGTTCTCGGCCTTCAGGTAATCGAGCACCTCGGCATCGTCGACCTTCGGATACCCCTCGTCCTTCAGCCAGTGATAGGGGTCCGCGATGGTGACGCCATGCGCCGTGCTGCCATGCGGACGGACGGCGGCGACGGGGGGCGGGGGGAGCTTGGTGACATCGATGGCCATGGCGGAGAGGTCGGTCCCGATGATGAGGCCGGCAAGGGCGAGAATGCGCATGGCCGTCATCTGCCGCCCCGGAAGGCTCCTGTCCATAAGCTCTGCCTCCCATAGAGGGGATCGTCGCGAAATGCCGGCTTCGCTGGCATGGCGGGGGATAGGAATAAAACGAGCCAATCCAACGATCTTCTTCCCCGATAGGATTTCTCCTGTCACGATCCCTTCCATGCCGGCTCCGCTCCGCCGCCCCGGACATTCCGGTCCCGCACCGGCACCCGATGCGGGGAAGGCGCCCCACCCCCCGACGCGGCCTCGCCTTCCTGAAGCTGCGCGCCTCTCGACCGGCCGCGCGTGCCGGCCTATCTGAAGCCCATGTCGACTCACGCCGCCCGCCTCGCCGCGCTTCGCGACGAACTCGCCCGCCGCCGGCTCGACGGCTTCGTGGTTCCGCTGACCGACGAGCATATGAGCGAATATGTCGGCGCCTATGCCCAGCGGCTCGCCTGGCTGACCGGCTTCGAGGGATCGGCCGGCTCGGCGGTGGTGCTGCCCGAGGCGGCGGCGATCTTCGTCGACGGGCGCTACACGCTCCAGGTGCGCGAGCAGGTCGACGGGCGCCACTGGTCCTACCAGTCGGTGCCGGAGACCAGCATCGCCGCCTGGCTGTCCGCCCACGCGCCGAGCGGCGGGCGGATCGGCTACGACCCGTGGCTCCATACCGGCGCCTGGGTGAAGGCGGCGGGCAAGGCGCTGGCGGAGAAGGGCGCGGAGCTGGTCGCGGTCGACGCCAATCCGGTCGATGCGGTCTGGCCCGATCGACCCGCCCCGTCCGACGCGCGGCTGGTGGTGCAGCCCGACGCGCTGGCCGGGCGCAACTCGGCCGAGAAACGGCAGGAGATCGGCGACTGGCTGGCCGGGATCGGCGCCGACGCCGCCGTCCTCTCCGCGCTCGATTCGATCGCCTGGACGTTCAACGTGCGCGGCGCCGACGTCGATCGCACGCCGGTGGCGCTCGCCTACGCCATCGTCCATGCCGACGGCACCGCCGAGCTTTTCGTCGACGAGCACAAGATCGGCGAGGACGTCCGCCAGCATCTCGGCAATGCGGTGCGCGTCTCGCGCCGCGCCGCCTTCGCGCCCGCGCTGGAGGGAATGGCCGGCAGGACGGTGGCGGTCGACCCGGAGCGCGCGGTGGCGGCGATCTCCGCCGCGCTGGCGGCGGGGGGCGCCACCGTCAAGGCGGAGCGCGACCCGACCGTGCTGCCCCGCGCCGTGAAGCACCCGGCCGAGATCGCCGGGCACAAGGCGGCGCAGGATCGCGACGGCGTGGCGCTGACCCGCTTCCTCCACTGGCTGTCGGTCGAGGCGCCGAAAGGCGGGCTGACCGAACTCTCCGCCGCCGCGCGTCTCCGCGCCTTTCGCGACGAGACCGGCGTGCTGCGGGACTTGAGCTTCGACACCATCTCCGCCGCCGGCCCCCACGCCGCCATCCCGCATTACCGGGTGAACGAGGCGAGCGACCTGCCGCTGGCGCGCGACGGCATCTATCTGGTCGACAGCGGCGGGCAGTATCAGGACGGCACCACCGACGTCACACGAACCATCGTCGTCGGCACGCCCACCGACGAGATGCGGGACCGCTTCACCCGCGTGCTGAAAGGCCATGTCGCGCTCGCCACCGCCCGCTTCCCCGCCGGCACGCGCGGGTCGCAGCTCGACAGCTTCGCCCGCCAGCATCTCTGGGCGGCGGGGCTGGATTATGCCCATGGCACCGGCCACGGCGTCGGCGCCTTCCTGTCGGTGCATGAGGGGCCGCAGCGCATCGCCCCGGCCGGATCGTCCCAGCCCGGCGGCGACGAGCCGCTGTACGCCGGCATGATCCTGTCGAACGAGCCCGGCTATTACAAGCCGGGCGCCTGGGGCATCCGCATCGAGAATCTCGTGCTGGTGGTCGAGTTGCCGGTCGAGGACGCGGAGAAGCCGGTGCTGGGGTTCGAGACGCTCACCTTCGCGCCGATCGACCGCGCGCTGATCGCGCCGGCGCTGCTGTCGCCGGACGAACGCGCGTGGATCGACGCCTATCATGCCGAGGTGCGGGCGCGGGTCGGGCCGTCGCTCGACGGCGCCGCCGCGCGCTGGCTGGACGAGACGACCGCGCCGATCGGCGCCTGAACGGGAGAACGGACATGCGAAGCGGCAAACGGGCGACGATCGCGGGCGTGGCCCTGCTGGGGCTGGCAGGCGCCGCCGCGCTGGCCCAATTTCCGACGCCGAAGATCGTGCCGATGCCGGCGGCCGAGGCGGCGCGGCATACCGCGTGGGACTTCAAGCTGACCGCGATCGACGGCGATCCGCTGCCGATGAGCCGCTTCCGGGGCAAGGTGGTGATGCTGGTCAACACCGCCAGCTTCTGCGGCTTCACGCCGCAATATGAGGGGTTGCAGAAGACCCAGGTCGCCTATGCCCCCAGGGGCTTCACCATCGTCGGCGTGCCGTCGGGCGACTTCAAGGGCCAGGAATACGGCTCGAACAAGGAGATCAGCCAGTTCTGCAAGGCCAAGTTCGGGATCAGGTTCCCGCTGGCCGAGAAGAGCGACGTGGTCGGCGACAACAGCTTGCCCATCTACCGCTGGGCCGCCGCCCGCCTGGGGCCGGACCAGGCGCCGCGCTGGAACTTCCACAAATATCTCATCGGCCGCGACGGCAGGCTGATCGCCGCCTTCGGTTCCCGGACCGAACCCACCGCGCCTGAGGTGAAGGCGGCGATCGAGAAGGCGCTGGCCGCGAAGGCATGAGGGCGCGAGGGCGCTTCAAGCCCCTCCCTTGAAGGGGGTCGTTCGACCTGATGGCGCTCCTTGCAGAGCCTCCAGGCGTTTGATCCCACGGTGTGGTGGTACGATTGACCATCATGCATGGCGGGAGGAGCTATGGGACAGGTTCTGCACGGCAGCCCGGACGACTGAGGCAGTCCGTCGAGCGATACAGCGGAGTGAAGAGAGCATAAGGGCTGGCCCGACGCCACGGCATCAGCCCGACGACCGTGCAGAAGTGGCGCAAGCGGGCGAGCGTCAGCGATGCCCCGATGGGACCGAAGGTGATTCACTCTACGGTACTCACGCCGGAAGAGGAGGCCATGGTCGTAGCGTTCCGGCGCCACACGCTGCTACCCCTGGACGACTGCCTCTACGGCTTGCAGCCGACGATTCCACACCTGACCCGCTCCGCGCTGCGCCGCTGCCTTCAGCGGCACGGGACCATCCGCTTACCGAAGTGGACGGTGACAAGCCGGTCAGGCAGAAGTTCAAGGCCTATCCGATCGGCTACTTCCACATCGACATCGCCGAGGTTCGCACCGAGGAAGGCAAGCTCTACCTGTTCGTTGCGATCGACCGGACATCGAAGCTCGCTTTTGAGTTCTAAATTCGCCTGGCTGGCTCGCTCCACGGCTTGAGAGCGGGGGTTTGTTCCAGCTCCCATTCGGGATGCACATCTTTCAAGAGCATCGACAGCCCGTTCTTGCCCGCCGCGCGCCCATCCCGCGAACTTCGCGTGTCGGGATCCGCCGGCGCTCCTGCGAAGGATCAGGATCAGCCGGGTGGCGATGCCGCCCGCAGCTTCGCGATGTTCGCCCGGTAGTCGTCCGCCGTGTCGCCGGCGAATACGGCCGAGCCGGCGACCAGCACGTTCGCGCCCGCCGCCACGACCGCGCCCGCCGTCTCGGCGGTGATGCCGCCGTCGACTTGGAGGTCGATCGGGCGGCCGCCGATCAGCGCGCGGGCGGCGGCGATCTTGTCCAGTGCCGAGGGGATGAAGGCCTGGCCGCCGAAGCCGGGGTTCACCGACATGAGGAGGATCAGGTCGATCCGGTCGAGGACGTGGGCGAGCGCGCCGAGCGGGGTGGCGGGGTTGAGCGAGACGCCGGCCTTCCTGCCGAGCGAGCGGATGAGCTGGAGCGTGCGGTCGAGATGGGGGCCGGCCTCGGCATGGACGGTGATGATGTCGGCGCCGGCCTCGGCGAAGGCCGCGACATAGGGATCCGCCGGGGCGATCATCAGATGGGCGTCGAAGACCAGCCGGCTGTGCGGCCTCAGCGCCCGCACCACCGCCGGGCCGAAGCTGATGTTGGGCACGAAATGGCCGTCCATCACGTCGAGATGGATCCAGTCGGCCCCCGCCTCGCCGACGGCGGCCACCTCCTCGCCGAGCCGGGCGAAGTCGGCGGCGAGGATCGAGGGGGCGATGACGACGGGCATGGTTCAGGCGACGACCGGGGAGGCGATCGAGGCCGCCCGCGCGGGAGCACGAGGCGACGAGAGGCGAAGAGCGGTGAACACGGTCGCCTGCCTGCCTCCCGCCACCCGGAGCGTCAAGCCGACGCGCATCTTCAATGATAGCGCCGCAGCAGCCCCGCCAGCCGGCCCTGCACGCGCACCCGATCGGGGCGGTAGCGCTGGGGATCATGCGCGCTGTTGGCGGGATCGAGGCGGATCATCGCGCCCTCCCGCCGGAAGAACTTCAGCGTCGCCTCGTTGTCGTCGATCAGCGCCACGACGATCTGGCCCTCGCTGGCGCTGTCGGTGCGGCGGATGAGGGCGTAGTCGCCGTCGAGGATGCCGGCCTCCACCATCGAATCGCCCGAGACCTCCAGCGCGTAATGCTCGCCCGGCCCCAGCAGGGCGGCGGGGACGGGAAGGGCGGACTGGCCCTCCAGCGCCTCGATCGGGGCGCCCGCGGCGATGCGGCCGTGGAGCGGCACGTCGACCACGTCGTTGGCGGCGCGCGGCGCCGGCGCCGGGGACTTGGGCAGCGTCACGACGTTGCCGCCCTTCGCCGCCGCGCCGCGATCGGGCATCCGCGTCACCTCCAGCGCGCGGGCGCGGTTGGGCAGGCGGCGGATGAAGCTGCGTTCCTCCAGCGCGCCGATCAGGCGGTGGACGCCCGACTTGGACTTCAGCTCCAGGGCGTCCTTCATCTCCTCGAACGAGGGTGACACGCCGGTGGCGCGCAGCCGTTCGTCGATGAAGCAGAGCAGGTCATGTTGCTTGGCCGTCAGCATCGCCGGTTTCCTCGTGCGGGAACGAACGGGGAACGTGTAGGAAAGCGCGCCCGGCCTGTCAAGCGAGCGCGAGGATTTCCGCCGGGTCGCCCTTAACGGCCGC
>CAXTHU010000113.1:0-8747 GCA_964244125.1 uncultured Sphingomonadaceae bacterium | reverse complement strand
CGACGGGCGCATGCGGGCGGTGCGGCTGGCGCTGGTCGAGCGGATCGAGGATGTCGACGCGGCGGCGATCCGCCATGTCGCCGGGCGCTGGCGGCTGAACCACAAGGACCGGCTGCTGCCGATCGTCGATTGCGGCGCGGTGGCGGACGACCGGCCGCGCCGCCGCGTGCTGCTGATGAGCGACGGCGGCGCCGAGATCGCCTATCCGATCGACCGGGTCATCGACATCGTCGCGCTGCCGCCCGGCCATGTCGCGGCCGATCGGCCGGGGGTGGTGGCCGGCGTGATGCTGGTCGACGGCCGCCCGGTCGAGTTGCTCGATGCCCACTGGCTGTTCGCCGACGGGCTGCGCGCGGCGCCGGAAGCGGGCGCGCGGCCGCTCTGCGTGCTGGGCGACGCGGACGATCGCTGGACCCGCGAGGTGCTGCGCCCGCTGGTCGAGGCGGCGGGCTATCGCGTCGGCTGGCGCGGTGCCGACGACGAGGCCGAGGCGGCGGTCGTCATCGCGATCGACCAGGCCGGCGCCGCGGCGGTGGCTCCGCCGGGCGCCACCGGCGCGCCGGTCGTCTGCCTGCGCAGCCGGCCCGAGGCGGCCGGCGCCGCCGACCACAGCATCTACCGCTACGATCGCACCGCGCTGCTCGCCGCGCTCGGCGCCGCGCGGGCCTCGGCATGAGCGGGGTTTCGGGCATGATGACGCAGAACGGGCGGCTGCACCTGATCGCGCGCATCGGGACGCAGCGGGTGGCGATCGACGCCGGGGTCGTCAAATCGGTGATCGAGGTGGACGCGCTCACCCCGGTGCCGCGCGCCGGCAGCCACATCGCCGGCCTCGCCGCGCTGCGCAGCCGGGTGCTGACCATCATCGACAGCCACGCCGCGCTGGGCGTCGCATCGGTCGCGCCCGACGCGCTGCACCCGGCGGTGGTCGTCATGATCGACGGCCACTGCTACGGCCTGCTGGTCGACGAGGTCGAGGACGTCGTCGCAATCCCCGACGACGCGCGCGGCCACGCCCGCGGCCTCGACGCCGGCTGGGCGCGGGTGGCGACCGCCGTCGTCGAACATGACGGCGCCGCGCTCCTGTTGCTCGACGCGGCGGCGCTGGTCGCCGGCCCGCCGGCGCTCGCCGCCTGAAGTCGGAGCGCCTGATCTTAACGCCGTAGTTACGGCACGTCGGTAAAGTCCGGAATATGGCAATCGTGAAGAACGGGGATGCGGCATGAAGACCTGCCTGGTGGTCGATGATTCCAAGGTGATCCGCAAGGTCGCCCGCCACATTCTGGAAACGCTCGACTTCACCGTCGCCGAGGCCGGCGACGGGCGCGAGGCGCTGGCCCATTGCGCGGATACGCCGCCCGACGTCGTGCTGCTGGACTGGAACATGCCGGTGATGAGCGGGATGGAGTTCCTTCGCGCGCTGGGCGAGGCGAACATGGCGCCGCGTCCCAAGATCGTCTTCTGCACGACCGAGAACGGCACCGGCCATATCCGCGCCGCGATCGAGGCCGGAGCCGACGAATATGTCATGAAGCCGTTCGACCGCGAGACGCTGCACAGCAAGCTCCAGATCGTCGGCGTCGCCTGAACCGCCGGCCCGGTCGCGCGCGATGGCCCGCCCCGCTCCCTCAGGCGCGGCCGATCCCGGCCCGGCGCGGATCGCGGACGCCCCGCCGATCCGGCTGATGCTGGTCGACGATTCGCTCGTCGCGCGTTCCATCTTCCAGCAGATGCTGGCGCCGCGCGGCGCGTTCGAGGTGGTCGCCGTCGCCAACACCGCCGATCGCGCGCTCGCCCGGCTGGACGAGGTCGCGGTCGACATCATCCTGCTCGACGTCGAGATGCCGGGGATGGACGGCCTCACCGCCCTGCCGCTCCTGATCGAGAAGGGGCGCGGCGCGCGCGTGCTCGTCGTCTCGTCGGCCTGCGCCGCCGGCGGCGCGGCGGCGGTGCGGGCGCTGACGCTGGGCGCCGCCGACACCCTGCCCAAGCCCGTCGCCGGCACTTTCGGCGGCGACCGCTTCGCCGACCTGCTCGCCGACACGCTGGCCCGCATCGGCCCGGCCCCGGCCCGGGCCGGACCGGGCCTCGCGCGCCTCGCCCCGCCGGCGAAGCCCGCGCCGGCGATCACGCTGCGGCCGTCGGTCGCCGGCCCGATCGGCTGCATCGCCATCGGCGCCTCGACCGGGGGGCTGCATGCGCTGTCCGCCTTCTTCCGCGCGCTGCCGGCCGGGGTGGCGGTGCCGATCCTCGTCACCCAGCATCTGCCGGCGTCGTTCATGCCCTATTTCGCCGCGCAGATTCAGGAGATCGCCGGGCGCCGCGCCAAGGTCGCCGCCGACGGCGACCGGCCCAGCCCGGAGCGGATGCTGATCGCGCCGGGCGACGCGCATCTCGGCCTGGCGGCCACGCCCGACGGCCCGCGCGTGCGGCTGGACCGGCTGTCCGCCCCCTCCGCCTGCCTGCCCTCGGTCGATCCGATGCTGGCGTCGGTGGCCGGGATCTACGGTCCCGCCGGCATCGGCGTCGTCCTGACCGGCATGGGCCGGGACGGGGTGATCGCGGCGCGGATGCTGGGCGATGCCGGCGGCGAGGTGCTGGTCCAGGACCAGGCGAGTTCGGTCGTCTGGGGGATGCCCGGCGCCATCGCCTCGGCCGGCCACGCGATGGGCGTGCTGCCCCCGGCGGCGATCGCCGCGCGCATCGCGCTCAGACACCGCGCCGCGCTGCGCGCGGGCCGACGCGATGCCGCCCCGTGGAGATGAGCGAGGGCTCGGCCCGGCTGCTCGCGGCCCTCCTCCAGGCCCGCACCGGCCAGCAGCTGACCGCCGGCCGGCGCTGGCGGATCGAGATGGCGCTGGAGCCGCTGATGCGCGAGCGCAAGGCCGCCACCGCCGACACGCTGATCGGGATGATCGCCGGCGGCGGAGACACGAAGCTGACCGATGCGGTCATCGACGCGCTGCTCAACAACGAGACGTCCTTCTATCGCGACCGGACGAGCTTCGACCTGTTCGAGGGGGCGGGGCTGGCCCGGCTGCAAGGCGCGCGGGCGGCGACACGGCGGCTGCGCATCTGGTGCGCCGGCTGCTCGACCGGGCAGGAGGCCTACACGCTGGCGATGATCTTCGCCGACCAGGCCGAACGCTGGCGCGACTGGCGGATCGACATCCTCGCCACCGACGTCTCGCGCGGGGCGATCGCCACCGCGCGCGCCGGCCGCTACGGCCATTTCGAGATCCAGCGCGGCCTGGCCGCCGCCAAGATGGTCCGCTGGTTCGATCGCGACGGCGAGAGCTGGCAGGCGACGGCACGGCTGCGCGCCGCCGTCCGCTTCCAGGTCGGCAGCCTGCTCGACGCGGCGCCGAGCGCGGCGCGGTTCGACGCCATCCTGTGCCGCAACGTGCTGCTATACTTCACGCCCTCGATCCGGCGGCTGGCGTTCAGCCGGCTGGCCGCCGCCATCGCCGACGACGGCGCGCTGATGCTCGGCGCCGGCGAGACGGTGCTGGGCCACACCGACCAGTTCGTCTCCGACTACGAATGCCGCGGCCTGTACCGGCCGCGAGTGGCCGTCCCCGCCGCCAAGGTGGCGTGACTGCTCGCCTTCTAGATGGCCTTCTTCCCCTCTCTCCGCGGGCGAGAGGGCTTTAGCCGCCGCCGCCGGTCGCGTAGAAGGCGGCGTGGCGAAGCGCGCGCCATCGCCAGGAGGGGTCCGTTGAGCGACTTCATCGAATGCCCCTCGCCGAACTTCGACGAGCGGGCGCTGCCGGTCTCGATGCTGGTGCTGCATTATACCGGCATGACGGACGCCGCCTCGGCGATCGCCCGGCTGAGCGACCCGGCGGCCGAGGTATCCTGCCACTATCTGGTGGCGGAGGACGGCCAGGTCGTCCGCATGGTGCCCGAGGAGAGGCGTGCCTGGCATGCCGGGCGATCGCGCTGGGGCGGGATCACCGACGTGAACTCGGCCAGCATCGGCATCGAGCTGGTCAATCCCGGCCACGAGTTCGGCTATCGTCCCTTCCCGGCGGAGCAGATGTCGGCGCTGATCCCGCTCGCCGCCGACATCGTCCGGCGCCACCATATCCGCCCCCGCGACGTCGTCGGCCATTCCGACATCGCGCCCGCCCGCAAGCAGGACCCCGGCGAACTGTTCGACTGGGAGGCGCTGGCCCGCGTCCACCTGGCGCTGCCCCGCCCGACCCGCGACCTCGCCGACCCCCACTGGAGCGACGGCGGCTTCCTCCTGGCGCTCGAACGCTTCGGCTATGACGTGGCGGACGGGCCGGCGGCGGTGACGGCGTTCCAGCGGCGGTTCCGGCCGGAGGTGCCGGACGGGGTGGTGGACGGCCAGTGCCGGGCGATCTTGCTGCGGCTGCTGCTGGATCGGGAGGGCGGACGATAACGCGCGCGTCCTGACGACCGGCCACGATTTGCCCGTCCGCGCCGTCCGCGCTAAGCGGCTCTTCGCGCCAGAGGATCGGGCGACCGCGGGCGGGCTTTCGGGCCGGCGCGAGGAAAGTCCGGGCTCCACGGAAACACGGTGCCGGGTAACGCCCGGCGGGGGCGACCCCAGGGACAGTGCCACAGAAAACAGACCGCCTGGCCTTCGGGCCGACAAGTCTTCGGACGGGCAAGGGCGAAACGGTGCGGCAAGGGCGCACCGCGGCCCCGGCAACGGGGACGGCACGGCAAACCCCACCGGGAGCAAGACCGAATAGGGATGGCATATGGGCCCGTTTCCGGCCCGTCGTCCGGGTTGGTCGCTGGAGGCGGCGCGCAAGCGCCGTCCTAGAGGAATGGTCGCCCATCCGGTCGCAAGGCCGGTGGACAGGACCCGGCTTACAGATCCTCTGGCGCTTACTCCCTGTCCCCTTCGACGAGAGGGCCGGGGAGAGGGGAAGCGATCCGCACGAGCGTCGTTCAGGTTCATGCGTCGTCCCCTTTTCCGACCCTCTCCCTTTGGGGAGAGGGCTTTGCGGCTCGCGCGCCTTGCTCTAACGGAACGCGCGTGGATCATCGTCTCGACCGTCCCGCCACCGCCATCCTGATCGCCGCCGTCGCCGGGTGCGTCGATGCGGTCGGTTGCCTGATGCTGGACGGGCTGTTCCTGTCGTTCATGAGCGGCAATGCCGTCCGCCTGGGGATCGCGCTCAACGATCGCTTCTGGGGGACGGCGGGGTTGGCGGCGGGGCTGGTGCTGCTGTTCGTCGGCGGGGTGGCGGCGGGCACGCTGGTCGGCGCGCGGGCGGGGCGGTTCCGCGCCGGCACGCTGATCGCGCTCGCGGCGCTCCTGCTGGCGGCATCGGCCTGGGCGGGCACGCGGACGAACCTGCCGGGCGTGCCGACGCTGGTGATGGCGATGGGGGTGCTGAACACCGTCTTCGTCGGCGCCACCGGGCCGCTCGGCGTCACCTATGTCACCGGCGCGCTGGTGCGGATCGGGCAGACCTTCGGCGGCGGGAATGACGAGGCGCTGAGCTTCGACCTGGCGCTGGTGACGGCGCTGACCGCCGGGGTGGTGGTGGGCGCGCATTACTTTGCCCGCCACGGCCCCGCGCTGCTGTGGGCGCCGGCGGCGGCGCTGGGGGTTGCCGCGCTGCTCCATCTGGTGGCGAGCGCGCGCATGCGGACGCCGCGTCCGCCGCTGCCGGACCTCAGGCTGTAGCGATGGCGCGCGGCAGCGGGCGATCGAACGACTGGGGCTTTCCCCGCTGGCGCGGCTATGGCGGCGAGCAGGGGGCGGCGCGGGTGCGGATGTGCGACCGCCACGGCTGCGACCGGCCGGGCGACCGGCCCGCGCCCAAATCGCCCAACAGCCCGGAACGCTGGTATTTCTGCGAGGCGCATGCGGCCGAGTACAACCGCGGCTGGGATTATTTCGCCGGCCTGTCGGCGGAAGAGGCGGCGGCGCGCGAGGCGGACGAGCGGCGCGACGGGGCGGGCTTCGCCGAGGCGTCGCATTACGGCTGGGCGGGGCCGGGCGACGGCCGGCGTTCGCGTGACGAGATGCGCGCGCTGGAGGTGCTTGAACTGGACCCCGACGCCGATTTCGACGCGATCAGGCTGGCCTGGCGCCGCCTCGCCAAGATGAACCACCCCGACGCCCGCCCCGGCGATCCCAGGGCGGCGGACCGCTTCCGCGGCGTGCAGGCGGCGTGGGAGGTGCTGAAGGCGGCCGAGGAGCGGCGGCCGGCGGAGGGTTAGGAACGGCTCACCGCACGCAACCGTCCAGCCCGCCGCGCCGGACGATGCCGATCCGCCGCTCGATCGCCCGGCCGTAGCGCGCCGTGGCGCCCCGTGGGGCAATGGCGCCGCGTTTCTTCGGCAACGGCAGGATGGCGGCGATGCGCGCCGCCTCGGCGGGCGACAGCCGGGCGGCGTCGTGGTGGAAATAGCGCATCGCCCCGGCATTCGCGCCATAGGTGCCGATGCCGGTCTCGGCGAGGTTGAGGTAGACCTCCATGATCCGGCGCTTGCCCCAGATGCCCTCGATCAGCACCGTGAACCACGCCTCCAGGCCCTTGCGCAGCCACGAGCGGCCCTGCCACAGGAAGGCGTTCTTGGCCGTCTGCTGGCTGATGGTCGATCCGCCGCGCAGGCGGCGGCCCTTCATGTTGCCTTCCGCCGCATGGACGATGGCGTCGAGTTCGAATCCGCGATGCCGGCAGAAGCGCGCATCCTCGGCGGCGATCACGGCGCGGGCCATGTCGGGGTCCATCGCGTCGAGGCTCATCCAGTCCTTCGTGATGCCGCGCCCGTCGGCGGCGTTGGCCAGCATGGTCATGCTGACCGTCGGCGGCACGAAGCGATAGGCCAGCACCCAGAGGAGCGACAGCAGCACGAAGGCGAGAACCCCGCGCAGCACCCAGCCGAAGACGCGCCGCGGCCAGCCGCCCCGGGAACCCGCGCCGCCGGTCCGGCGTCTCTTGATCGTGCGTGCCATCCCGGTCAGTTAGCTGGCCGGGCGCCGGGCGCCAAGCGGGGGAGCGGCGATGCGGATCGGGATGGCGATGCTGGTGGCGCTGGGCACGGCGGCCGGGGCGGCGGCACCGGCGCGCGAGTTCTGTTCGTCGCGGCCCGGCCTCGATACCGGGCCGTGCGTGATCGAGCCGGGCCGCTTCCAGGTCGAGACCGGCATCGGCGACTTCATCCACGAGCGGGACGCCGACGGCACCACCGATACGCTGCTCGGGCTGGACACGCTGATCCGCATCGGCCTGGACGAGACCAACGAGCTGCAGCTCGGCTGGACGCCGATCGGCCATGTGCGGATGCGCGACGCCGCGATCGGCCGGGTGTCGCACGCTACCGGGGTGGGGGACGTGACGCTGGCCCTGCGCCAGAACCTGCGCCATCCGGACGGCAGCGGCACGTCCGTCGCCGTCCAGCCCTTCGTCATCCTGCCGGCCGGGCGGCGGCCGGTGGGGCGGGGGGATTGGGGCGCGGGCGTGATCGTGCCGCTCTCCTTCGAATTGAACGACAAGGTCAGCCTGACGCTGGACCCGGAAGTGGACGCGGCGGTGGACGAGGATGGCGACGGGCGGCACCTGGCCTATGGCGGCGTCGTCAGCTTCGACTTCAAGCTCGCCGACAAGGTGGACCTCCAGGTCGAATATGCCGGGATGCGCGACCGCGATCCGATGGGGCACGACACTATCAGCCGGGGATCGGTGTCGCTCGCCTGGCAGCGGGGGGAGAACGGCGCCTTCGACATCGGCGCGATCGCCGGGCTGAACCGGAACTCGCCCAACGTGGAGGTGTATTTCGGGGTGACGCGGCGGTTCTGAACCGGCTGGCTCGCAGTCACCCCGTCATGAAGATACCACTTTAAAGAATGGGCTGTTCCCCGGCCTCCGCCGGGGAACGGCCCTACCGGCATTTACAGCGATGAAACGTCCGGCGTGAAGCCGCCGCTCACGCCGCCAGGTCGTATGGCTGGATCTCGCCCGAGAGATAGAGGTTGCGGGCCTTGGCGCGGCTCAATTTGCCCGAGCTGGTGCGCGGCAGGGTGCGCGGGGGAACCAGTTCGACGACGCAGTTCATGCCGGTGATCGTGCGGACCTTGTCGCGGATGAGGTCGCGCAGGCGGGTGCGTTCCTCCGGGTCGGAGGTGCGGCACTGGACGAGGACGGCGGGGGTCTCCTCGCCGCCGGGCATGGTGATGGCGAAGGCGGCGATGTCGCCGGACTTGAAGCCGGGCAGCTGCTCAACCGCCCATTCGATATCCTGCGGCCAGTGGTTCTTGCCGTTGATGATAATCATGTCCTTGGCGCGGCCGACGAGATAGACGTAGCCGGCCGACAGATAGGCCATGTCGCCGGTGTCGAGCCAGCCGTCGATCAGGCACGCCGCCGTCGCCGCGTCGTCGCGGAAATAGCCCTGCATCACCGAGGTGCCGGCGCACCAGAGCTTGCCGATCGCCTTTTCGGGCAGGACGCCGCCGTCGTCGTCCCTGATCTCGATCCTCATCCCCTGCGCCGGGCGGCCGCAGTTGACGATCGCGCGATAGCGCTGCGGGCGGTGGGCGGCGACCGAGCCGCCGCTGAGCTGCGTCTCCTCGACCAGTTCGACGACGATGCCCTCGCCCGGCGGCATGATCGAGACGGCCAGCGTCGCCTCGGCCAGGCCATAGGATGGCAGGAAGGCGGTGGCGCGGAAGCCCGACGGGGCGAAGGCATCGACGAAGGCCTGCATCACGTCCGGGCGGATCATGTCGGCGCCGTTGCCCGCCACCCGCCAGC
>CAXTHU010000112.1:0-8772 GCA_964244125.1 uncultured Sphingomonadaceae bacterium | reverse complement strand
CCGGTCGGCCAGCGCCTTCAGCATGATGTCCGAATAATCGTCGTGATCGGCGCGGAAGCGGACGGAATGCGCGTCGATCCCGTGGATGCCGACGGCGAAGCCGCCGAGATGGTCGCCATGCGGGCTGACGAAGTCGGCCAGGCACATGTTTGGCCGCCCCTCGCGCTTCTTCACCTGCTGGCGGAGGAAGGCGAAGCGGACCTCCTCCCCCACCACGACGTCGTCGCCGTCGCGGCGGCAGGGCCAGAGACCGACGACGCCCTTGGCCGTCAGCCATTTGCCGTCGATCACCCGCGCCAGCATCGCCTGCGCGTCGGCCCAGAGCGACCGCGCGCTCTCGCCGACGACGGCGTCGTCGAGGATCGCGGGATAGTTGCCGGCCAGCTCCCAGGCGCGGAAGAACGGCGTCCAGTCGATATAGCCGGCCAGCTCGTCGAGCGGCCAGTCCTCGAACACATGCGTGCCGGGGCGCAGCGGCGCGGGCGGCACTTGCGCCGGATCGAGGACGAAGCCGTTGGCCCGCGCCTCGGCCAGCGTCGCCAGATCGTTCTGCCCCTTGCCCTCGCGCGCGGCGCGGACGGCGGCATAGTCGGCGGCGGTCTTCCCGACGAAGGCGTCGCGCTGGGTGTCTGACATCAGCGTCGAGGCGACGCCGACCGCGCGGCTGGCGTCCAGCACATGCACCACCGGGCCGGCATAGGCCGGCGCGATGCGCAGCGCGGTGTGGACCCTGGAAGTGGTCGCCCCGCCGATCAGCAGCGGCATGGTCATGTTCGTCCGCGCCATCTCATGCGCCACCGTCACCATCTCGTCGAGCGACGGGGTGATGAGGCCCGACAACCCGATCATGTCGGCGTCGTTCTCGTTGGCGGCGCGTAATATCTCGCTCCACGGCACCATGACGCCGAGGTCGATCACGTCGTAGCCGTTGCAGGCCAGCACCACGCCGACGATGTTCTTGCCGATGTCGTGGACGTCGCCCTTCACCGTCGCCATGACGATGCGGCCCTTGGGGCGCGAGCCGGCGACCTTCTCCGCCTCGATGAAGGGGAGCAGGTGGGCGACCGCCTTCTTCATCACGCGGGCGGACTTCACCACCTGCGGCAGGAACATCTTGCCGGCACCGAACAGGTCGCCGACGACGTTCATGCCGTCCATCAGCGGCCCTTCGATGACCTCGATCGGCCGGGCGAACAGCTGCCGCGCCTCCTCGGTATCGTCGACGACATGGGCGTCGATGCCCTTGACCAGCGCATGTTCCAGCCGCTTGGCGACGCCCCAGCCGCGCCATTCGGCGGCCTGCTTCTCGGCCACGACATCGGTGCCGCGATAACGTTCGGCGAGCGCGATCAGCCGGTCGGTGGCGTCGTCACGGCGATCCCAAACGACATCCTCGCACGCCTCGCGCAACTCGGGGTCGATCGTGTCGTAGACGTCGAGCTGGCCGGCATTGACGATGCCCATGTCCATTCCCGCCTGGATGGCGTGGAACAGGAACACGCTGTGCATCGCGCGGCGCACCGGCTCGTTGCCGCGGAAGCTGAACGACAGGTTCGAGACGCCGCCGGAGATGTGGCAGCCGGGGCAGCGGGCGCGGATGTCGCGCGTCGCCTCGATGAAGTCGATGGCGTAGCGGCGATGCTCGTCGATGCCGGTGGCGACGGCGAAGATGTTGGGGTCGAAGATGATGTCCTCGGGCGGGAAGCCGTCGGCGACGAGCAGGTCGTAGGCCCGCGCGCAGATCTCCACCTTGCGTTCGCGGGTATCCGCCTGGCCGACGGTGTCGAACGCCATGACGACGACGGCGGCGCCATAGGCGCGGACCTTGCGCGCGGCGGCGAGGAAGGCGTCCTCGCCCTCCTTCATGCTGATCGAGTTTACGATCGGCTTGCCCGAGACGCATTTCAGCCCCGCCTCGATGACGCTCCACTTGGACGAATCCACCATGATCGGCACGCGGGCGATGTCGGGTTCGGCGGCGATCAGCTTCAGGAAGGTGGTCATGGCGAACTCGGCGTCGAGCAGCCCTTCGTCCATGTTGACGTCGATGATCTGGGCGCCGTTCTCCACCTGGCTGCGCGCGACCTCGACCGCCCTGGCATAATCGCCGGCCATGACGAGCTTCTTGAACGCGGCGGAGCCCGTCACGTTGGTCCGCTCGCCGATGTTGACGAAGCTGGCGGTCGCGGGGGGGGTCGGTGACGTTGCCACGATCGACTTTCTTCTTCGTCACCCTGAACTCGTTTCAGGGTCCATCGCGGAACGCGCGCGACGGAATGGGTGGGGGGATGGATGCCGAAACGGGTTCGGCATGCCGGTTCATGCATGCCTCACGCCGCCAGCGTCATCGTTTCCAGTCCGGCCAGCACCGTCCGCCTCGGCCCGGCCGGGATCACGCGCGGCGGCTTGCCGTGGATCGCGGCGCGCATCTTCGCGATATGCGCCGGCGTCGTGCCGCAGCAGCCGCCGACGATGTTGATGAGCCCCTCGTCCGCCCAGCCGCCGATGAAGCCGCCGGTCGTCTCCGGCGCCTCGTCATATTGGCCCAGGTCGTTGGGCAGGCCGGCATTGGGATAGACCATCACCAGCGTGTCCGCCACCGCCGCCACCGTCGCCAGGTGCGGGCGCAGCTGCGGCGCGCCGAAGGAGCAGTTGAGCCCGACGGTCAGCGGCCGGGCATGGCGGACGCTCGCCCAGAAGCTGTCGATCGAATGGCCGGAGAGGTTGCGGCCCGACATGTCGGTGACGGTGAAGGACAGCATCAGCGGCACCTCGACCCCCCGCGCCTCGGCCGCCTCCAGCCCGGCCATGATCCCGGCCTTGGCGTTCAGCGTGTCGAAGATCGTCTCGATGAGGATGAAGTCGGCGCCGCCGTCCAGCAGCGCGTCGGCCTGCTCGCGATAGACGTCCTTCAGCGTGTCGAAGTCGATCGCGCGATAGCCGGGATCGTTGACGTCGGGCGACAGCGACAGCGTCTTGTTGGTCGGGCCGATGGCGCCGGCGACGAAGCGCGGCCGGCCGTCGCCCGCCTCGGCCGCGTCCGCGGCGTCGCGGGCGATCCGGCCGGCGGCGAGGTTCAGGTCGCGGACGAGGTGCTCGGCGCCGTAATCCGCCTGGCTGATGCGGTTGGCGTTGAAGGTGTTGGTCGAGACGATGTCGGAGCCCGCGGCCAGATACGCCTCGGTGATCTCGGCGATGACGTGCGGGCGGGTGAGGACGAGGAGGTCGTTGTTGCCCTTCTGGTCGAAGCCGGTGTCGATCCCGCCGCGATAGGCCGCCTCGTCCAGCCGATAGCCCTGGATCATCGTCCCGAACGCGCCGTCGGTCAGCAGGATACGGCGCGCGGCCTCGGCGCGCAGGCGGGCGGCGGCAGGTGAACGCTTCATACTCTGATTCCCGCTCGGCATGGACGGAGCTTGAATGAGTAAAGCCCGATCACGCCGCCTGCTCCTTCATCAGCGCCGCCGCCGGCCGCCTGCCCAGCAGGTGGCAGATGGCATAGGCGAGTTCGGCGCGGTTGAGCGTGTAGAAGTGGAAGTGGCGCACGCCGCCGGCGTAGAGCTTGCGGCACAGTTCGGCCGTCAAGGTCGCCGCGACGAGCTGGCGCGCGGCGGGGTGATCGTCGAGCCCCTCGAACAGCCGGCCCATCCAGGCGGGCACGTCGGTGCCGCACATCGCCGCCATCCGCTTCGTCGCGGCGAAGGTCGACACCGGCATGATGCCCGGCACGATCTCGGCCGCCACGCCGGCGGCGGCGGCGGCGTCGCGGAAGCGGAAGAAGGTATCGGGCGAGAAGAAGAACTGGGTGATCGCCCGGTTGGCGCCGGCATCGATCTTGGCGCGCAGATTGTCGAGGTCGGCGGCGGCGTCGGCCGAATCCGGGTGGCGTTCGGGATAGGCGGCGATCGAGATCTCGAACGGCGCGACCTTCTTCAGCCCCGCGACCAGCGCGGCGGCATTCTCGTAGCCGCCGGGATGGCCGCTATAGCGCTCGCCGGCGCGCGGCGGATCGCCGCGGAGCGCGACGATGTGGCGCACGCCGGCCGCCCAATATTCGCGCGCCACCTCGTCGATCTCCGCCCTGGTCGCATCGACGCAGGTCAGGTGGGCGGCGGCGGGAATATCGGTTTCCCGCGCGATGCGGGCGACGGTGGCGTGGGTCCGCTCCCGCGTCGAGCCGCCGGCGCCATAGGTGACCGAGACGAAGCGCGGCGCCAGCGGCGCCAGCATCCCGACCGACTGCCACAAGGTTTCCTCCATCTTCTCCGTCTTGGGCGGGAAGAACTCGAAGGACACGGCGAAGTCGCCGGCGAGATCGGCGAACAGCGGCGCGTCGAGCGCGTGGCGCGCCTCCTTCAGTTGAGGGACGGTGAGGGTCACGATACGGCCTTCAGCAGAGGTTCCGGCGCGGCGTCGGCCATGGCGGGCCGGACGCCGAGCCAGAGCTTCACGGTGAGCGCATCGCCCGCCAGCGCCCCGGCGAGGCGGCCGTCCAGCCCGGCGGCGGCGAACCAGCCGAGCATCTGGGCATCGTCGAAGCCCAGGCGGACATGGGCGTCGCGGGCGCGCAGCTCCTCGCGGTCATGCGCGGCGAAATCGATCACCAGCAGCCGCCCGCCGCCACCGAGCAGCCGCGCCGCCTCGGCGATGGCGGCGGCCGGCTGCTGCGCGTAATGCAGCACCTGGTGCAGGAGGACGAGGTCGGCGGCGCCGGGGCCGAGCGGCAGGGCGTACATGTCGCCCTGGCGCAGATCGGCGCGCGACAGGCCGGCGCCGGCCAGGTTCGCGCGGGCGACGCGCAGCATCTCCGGGCTGCGGTCGATCCCGACGGCGCTTGCTGCCGCCGGCCCGAGCAGATCGATCATCCGCCCGGTGCCGGTGCCGATGTCGACCATCCGGCCGACCGGACCGGACGCGCCCACCGCCGCGACGATCGCCGCCTCCACCTCGGCCTCGGGGACATGGAGCGAGCGGATGGCGTCCCAATGTTCGGCATGGGCGGCGAAATAGCGTTCGGCCGCCGCGATGCGATCGGCGCGGATCGCGGCCAGGCGGGCGATGTCGGCGCGCGCCCAGTGGTCCCCCTCGCCGGTCCAGCCGTCGAGCGCGGCGAGCAGCGGCATGACGCGATCGGGCGCACCGAGGCCGAGGAACACCCAGCTCCCCTCCTTACGGCGTTCGGCGAGCCCGGCGTCGGCGAGGATCTTGACGTGGCGCGACACGCGCGGCTGGCTCTGCCCCAGCACCTGCGCCAGCTCACCCACCGACAGCTCCATCGCGCGCAGCAGCGCCACGATCCTGAGCCGCGTCGGATCGGCCAGCGCGCGGAAGATTTCGAGGGCCCGCTCCATTGCTTAAAGACATAAGCATATCTTTATATCCGTCAAGCGGCTTGTGCGCCGGGCAGGCCCATGGCAACGCCGCAAGCTCGCCGTCCCTCGTCTTCTTCGAGCCCGTCATGCGCTTTATCGTCCCGCTCGCCGCCGCCGCCCTGCTGGCCGGATGCGCCACCACCGGCCATGCCCCCGGAGACCCTTACGAAGGGTTCAACCGGGCGATGTGGGGCTTCAACCGCGGCGTCGACCGGGTCGCGCTGAAGCCCGCGGCGCGGGCCTATCGCTTCGTCGCGCCGCGCCCGTTGCGGCGCGGCCTGAGTTCCGTCCTGTCTAACCTGTCGGAGCCGTGGTCGGCGATCAACGCCTTCCTCCAGGGCAAGCCGAAGCGCGGGTTCAATTCGCTCGGCCGCTTCGTCATCAACACCACCATCGGCGTCGGCGGACTTTCCGACCAGGCGACGGGCATGGGGCTGAAGCCGACGCCGGAGGATTTCGGCCAGACGCTGGCCAGCTGGGGCGTGAAGTCGAGCGCCTATCTGGTGATCCCGATCCTCGGCCCCTCCACCATCCGCGACGGCGTCGGATCGGGCGTGGCGACGGTCGCCGATCCCTATCAGATCGTGCTCAACCAGGCGAACCTGCACTTCAGCGAGCGTGCCGGGGTGATCGCCTTCACCGCCGTCGACACCCGCGCGAACCTGATCGAGCAGGGCGCCGACGCCTTCCTCGACAGCGCCGCCGACCCCTATGCGACGGCGCGCTCCGCCTATCTGCAGCGTCGCGCCGCGCAGATCGCCGACCGGGACGACGATGCGTCGACGGCGACCGGCCCGGCCGCCGGCGACGATGCGGCGATGTCGGACGCGCTGAAGGAAATCGACGCCGAGGCCGCACCCGCACCCGCACCCGCTGGAACGCCGGTCGCGACGCCGGTGACGCCCGTGCCGCCGGCGGGACCGGCCGAGCCGCCGGTCACCGACCTGCCGCCGCCGTGATCCGGCTTCGGCTCCTCGATTTCCTATTCATGCGATAGGTAATTGCGCGTCGTCCCGCAACCGGCTAACAGCCGTGCCGGACAACAGGAGAAGCTTCCCATGACCAAGACCATCGCCCTGCCGCTGGCGCTCGCCGCCGCCCTCGGCCTCGCCGCCTGCTCGCAGACCGCGCAGAACGAGAGCGGCGAGGCCGCGTCGGCGATCGGCAACGACGTCACCGCGACCACCAACGAGGCCGTCGCCGACGTCAACGCCGCCGCCGCCGATGCCGGCACCAGCGCCGACAACGCCCTGGACGGCGCCGTCAACGCCACAGACAACGCCGCCGATGCCACCGGCAACGCGTTTGACGATGCCGGCAACGCGGTCGGCAATTCACGCTGAGTTCGGCCAGATCGGGCAAAGGGCCGGGGGAGCGATCCTCCGGCCTTTTCTTTTCTGCTCAGTCCCGCGCGAAGATCTCGTCATGCGGCAGGGTGAGGCCGAGCGACGGCAACTCGACATCCCGCGGCTCGGCGAAGCGTTCGTCGCGCCAGCCGTCGGTGCCGACGCGCTGTACCACGTGGACGCGCTCGCGATCCGGATCGACGAAGACGATCGTGTCGAGGCCGGGGAGGCCGCGATACTCCTCCAGCTTGGTGAACTGGTCCTTGGCCGCCGTGCCTGGCGACAGCACCTCGAAGATCACGCGCGGATCGCCGATCAGCTTCAGTCGACCGGCGGCCCGATCGATCGGATGGTCGCAATAGACGCTGACATCGGGATATCGCACCGATGCCAACCTTGACCGCCATGTCGGGGCCATGGGGGCGGCAACCGGAGCCGCGCAGGCGCTGGCGAAGAAAGCTGACGAGATTGGCCTGCACTATCGAGTGATCGACGGTGCCTCCCGCCATCATGTGAATCGCCCCGTTTTCCAGTTCGGCACGGACATCGGGGCCGAGGTCCATATTGAGGAACTGCTCGGCCGTGATCGGCTCGTATGCGGGATCGAGGGGCAGGGTAGCCATGCGTGGCAACATACGCCGCAAGGACGCGCAAAGAAAGGGCCGGGGATCGCTCCCCGGCCCTTCTGTTTCAAGCAACGACGCGTCGGGATTTAGAAATCCATCCCGCCCATGCCGCCCATGCCGCCGCCGCCGGGCATGCCCATCGGCGCCTTGTCGTCGGCGGGCAGCTCGCTCACGGCCGCTTCGGTCGTGATGAGGAGCCCCGCGACCGAGGCCGCGTCCTGGAGCGCGGTGCGGACGACCTTGGTCGGGTCGATCACGCCGGCGGTGACGAGGTTCTCGTAGACGTCGGTCTGGGCGTTGAAGCCCTGGGTCGGATCGTTGCCCTCGAGCAGCTTGCCCGAGATCACCGCGCCGTCGTGACCGGCATTCTGGGCGATCTGGCGCAGCGGCGCGTAGAGCGCCTTCCTGACGATGTCGACGCCGCGCGTCTGATCGTCATTGTCGCCCTTCAGGCCCTCGATCGCCTTGGTCGCATAGAGCAGCGCGGTGCCGCCGCCGGGGACGATGCCTTCCTCCACCGCGGCGCGGGTCGCGTGGAGGGCATCGTCGACGCGATCCTTGCGCTCCTTCACCTCGACCTCGGTCGAACCGCCGACCTTGATGACCGCGACGCCGCCGGCGAGCTTGGCGAGACGCTCCTGGAGCTTCTCCTTGTCATAGTCGCTGGTGGTGTTCTCGATCTGCTGGCGGATCGCCTCGACGCGGCCCTTGATCGCATCGGCATCGCCGGCGCCGTCGACGATGGTCGTGTTGTCCTTGTCGATGGTGACGCGCTTGGCCTGGCCGAGCATGCCGACGGTGACGCTTTCGAGCTTGATGCCGAGGTCCTCGGAGATCATCTCGCCCTTGGTCAGGACGGCGATGTCCTCCAGCATCGCCTTGCGGCGATCGCCGAAGCCCGGCGCCTTGACGGCGGCGACCTTCAGGCCGCCGCGCAGCTTGTTGACCACCAGGGTCGCCAGCGCCTCGCCCTCGATATCCTCGGCGATGATGAGCAGCGGCCGGCCGGACTGGACGACGGCTTCCAGGATCGGGAGCATCGCCTGGAGGTTCGACAGCTTCTTCTCGTGGATGAGGATGTAGGGATCGGCCAACTCGACCGACATCTTCTCCGGGTTGGTGATGAAGTAGGGCGAGAGATAGCCGCGGTCGAACTGCATGCCCTCGACGACGTCCAGCTCGAAATCGAGGCCCTTGGCTTCCTCAACGGTGATGACGCCTTCCTTGCCGACCTTCTCCATCGCCTCGGCGATCTTCTGGCCGACGACGGTGTCGCCGTTGGCCGAGATGATGCCGACCTGGGCGATCTCCTGGGTGCCGGCGACCGGCTTGGAGCGCGCCTTCAGATCCTCGACCACCTTCAGGACGGCGAGGTCGATGCCGCGCTTCAGGTCCATCGGGTTCATGCCGGCGGCGACCGACTTCATG